>JBNMOQ010000097.1:0-16148 GCA_051275055.1 Candidatus Pelagisphaera sp. | reverse complement strand
TAGCGACATTCGCTTCCCTACTCAAAACGGAATTGCCCAAGGAGGCCGGAGAAGACAGTGTCAGCCTACTCCCCGCTCTGCTCGGAAAACCATTGCCCCCTCGCCCTGCTATCGTTCACCATTCGAACAGCGCCTACGCCATGCGCGAAGGCAATTGGAAGATCGTCTTCGGACAAGGCAAAGGTCGCGTCCAACCCCAAGAAGGCAAAGGCTATCTCTTCAATTTAAAAACAGATCCCTACGAAACCAACGATCTCTGGAACCAACATCCCGAACTCGTCGCCAAACTTACCCAGAAATTTCAAGATATAGTTTCGCCCACAGGTCTCACAAATTAACACAGATAAAACTTCCCCTCAATCATCTTAACCCATCTGAGCAATCTGTGGGCAAAAAGTCTCTATCAAATATGAAATCCATTCACTTATTCGCCATTGTTCTAGTTCTCGCAATCTCAAATATGTGGGCCCAACAAAAGCCGAACATCATCCTCATCATTTCCGACGATCAAGGTTATGCAGACATGTCGGCCGCCGGAATCCTCAATGACGTTTCGACGCCCAATCTCGATCGGTTAGCCTCCCAAGGTACGCGTTTCAGACACGCCTACGCCTCCTCTCCAATCTGTAACACTTCCCGTTGCGGAATCATCACCGGCGCCTATCAGCAACGTTTCGGCATGCAGTGGTACGGTGGACCGGGCATCACCGATTGGGAAAACCCAACGATGGCCGAGCTTTTGAAAAACGCTGGCTACACAAACGGTTATGTGGGAAAAGTTCACTACGGTTCCCCTAACGGACCGGGCACGCGAAACTTCCCGCTAGAGCACGGGTTTGATAAATTCTTCGGATCCGAGAACGCGCGTATTCACTATATGGTACACAATCAGAAGGCAATCGATGCCTTCGATTCTGCCCGAGCCAAGAACCCAGAGCCCAGCAACTCATGGGGAATGGGGCCCTTCCGAGACGGCTTAAAGGAAGTCGACATGGAAGGCATGAGCACCGAAATCTTCGGGAGCAAAGCCCGCGATTTCATAAGTCGAAATCAAGACAATCCTTTTTTCTTGTATCTATCTTTCAATGCCGTTCACAATTTCACCCACCAACTCCCCCAAAAATATCTGGATGAGCACGGACTGGAAGACTACGGAGACTGGAACCCCGCAGAGGAACCTTACTTGGATTGGTACTATCGATCCCGCCGCCCCAACAACCCCAACGGCCGAGCCCACTATCTTGGACAACTCCATTACCTCGACCAGGAAGTAGGCCGTTTAGTGAAACATGTGGATGACCTCGGTATTCGGAAAAACACACTCATTATATACATGGGCGACAACGGCGGCTCACGCCCCATATACGCCGAAAATACCCCTCTGAGAGGAAGTAAGTTCACACTTTATGAAGGCGGCACGCGCGTTCCACTAATCATCAGCCAACCAGGCAGCCTTCCGGAGAACCGAGTTTCCGACAATATCGTCAGCGCTTTCGATCTGCTTCCAACCATGCTTTCCGTTGCGGGAGAACCCGTTCCGGAATTTGCCGACGGCCTCGATCTCATGCCTCTCTTAAATGGCAAGGAACCCAATCTCCAACACGATGCCCTCCACTGGAAAACGGCCGACGAATGGTCGGTCAGACAAGGCGACTGGAAACTCCACACCGTGCATGGAGAAGGAGCGGCTCCTGTCGAAAAGGTGGAACTCGAACAAGGCGTGTTTCTAAGAAACTTGAAAAAGGACCCTTCGGAAAGTATCAATTACGCAAAACAAAATCCGGAAATGCTCGCGAACCTAAACCGGCTCCACGAAACCTGGATATCCACCCTCCCCGCCAGCTTAAGCAACGTACCCTCCGCCACCGAATGGGCTGAAGCGCCTAAAGAGAAATAGGTATGAGAATCGAAAATACTAAATTTTAAAATGCAAAATAAAGCCCCACGAAACAGAGCTTTTCTTTACCCCAGAATCGCCTCCCATTTTGCAATTTTCATTTTCCAATTTGCAATTTTGGCTTCCGCGTTCTCCCAAAAAACGCAGAAGCCAAACATCGTTTTCGTCCTCGTCGACGATCATGCTTGGGAAGCCGTCTCAGCCTACGGGTCCTACCTCAAGGACTACGCTACGACTCCCACCATCGATAGCCTAGGCGAGGAAGGCATGCGTTTCGACAATTTCGTCTGCGCCAATTCCATTTGCTCGCCCAGCCGAGCGAGCTTCATCACTGGCCAATATAGTCACATCAACGGCGTCAAAAACCTCAATGGATCCATCAACGAAACTTCGCCCTGGCTTTCCGAAGAGTTGCAGAAAGGCGGATACGAAACCCTGCTCGTCGGCAAGTGGCACCTGCAAGGCGAAATACGCGGCTACGACAAGCACATGACTGTCAAAGGCCAGGGTAAGTACTTCGATCCAGTCTTCAACGGCACCGAAGGGACCTGGAAACGGAAGGGGTATTCAACGGACGTATACACTGACATCGCCCTGGATTGGCTCGAAAAACGCGACGCCTCGAAACCGTTTTTCCTCTCCCTCCAATTCAAAGCCCCTCACCACGAATACGGACACGCCGCTCGCTACGACAATCTACTCGCCGACGTTACGGTTCCCGAGCCTCCAACGCTCTACGAGGACGTCCACAACAGCAACTCTAAGCTCCTGCGCGATTTCGTAAATGAAACGAAATTCCACATGACCCGTAGCCAAAACAAAGGTAAACCGGAAGGCTATTACGACCGACACTTTCAAGATCCAGCCCCCGACCAAATGTGGAAACACGATGCCAGCGACGACCGCGACAAGATCCGCGTCTCCTATCAGCACATGATCCACAAATACATCCGCTGCATCAAGGGCAATGACGACAACCTGAAACGCGTTCTAGATTACCTCGACGACCAGGGACTCAAAGAAGACACGATCGTCGTCTACACCTCTGACCAAGGTTACTGGCTCGGCCAACACGGACTCTACGACAAGCGTCTCATCCTAGAAACCTCAATTCGCATGCCCTTCCTGATACGCTACCCCAAAGCAATCAAACCAGGCTCCGTCAACCAAAGTCTATGCGTCAATGTCGACGTCGCCCCAACGCTCCTCGAACTGACAGGCCTTTCCACTCCGAAAGACATGCAAGGCCACAGCTTTGCAAAAATGCTTGCAGGCAAAAGACAACCCGCCAACTGGCGCAAATCGTCTCTCTACAGTTATTGGAGTATCGGACCCAAGCACTATGGTATCCGAGGCCAGCGTTATACGTATCTAAAAATCAACGACCATATTGAACTCTTCGATCGTCAAGACGATCCTAACCAGATCACAAACCTGGGTCCAAACCCCGAATACGCATCGCTATTAGGCGAACTCGAAAAAGAACTGCAAACGCAGATCAAAGAAACGAATTTCGCCCAACATGACTGGCCGAAGAATTGAAAACACAAAAATTGAATCACAGCCGTTCTATTGAACTGACAGACTTTGTTCCCACTGATTGCCTAGAGCACCAAAAACCGCAACCAAAGATTATTACCACTGAGGACACTGATGACCACTGATGACCACTGATGACCACTGATATTATCCCTGCAGACCCTTCGTCCAAGTCCATAACCCAATCATCAGTGTCCTCAGTGGTTGGACTCTTTATATAAAACATCCTTCAAAAGAAACCTATGCATCAGTCCAACAAAAGACTCTTCCACTCCAGAACCGCTTCCCAATTTGCAATTATCATTTTGCAATTTGCAATTTTGGCTTCCGCGTTCTCCCAAAGAACGCAAAAGCCAAACATCCTCATCATCATGGCCGATGACCTGGGAGCGGAAAACCTAGCTTGCTATGGCAACACGGTTTACAGCACGCCCAACCTCGATCGAATGGCCGCCGAAGGGGCGCGTTTCGAAAACGCTTTTTCAACACCAGTATGTACCTCCACTCGGGCAATGATCCTCACGAGCCTCTATCCGAATCGAAGCGGATTCCTAGAACGCCTCGATAGTCCACTGGATCCAGAGGACACAAATCGCCTTCCCCTTCACCTCAAAACCTTTGGACAAGTGTTTCAAGATGCCGGGTACGCCACCGCCATTGCAGGTAAATGGCATTTAGGTGATTTTCAAAAATATCCCGATCAGCCAAACTCCCACGGTTTCGACGAACATTGCCTTTGGGTTCAATACTGGAACGGCAAACGCCCGAGTCGCTATTACGGTCCTCATATTATAGAAAACAGTCAGTACACTGCCCACCCTGAAGATGTTTTCGGCCCCGATTACTACTGCGACTTCCTTATCGACTTCATAGAGCGCAATCAAGACGGCCCCTTTCTGGCTTATTTCCCGATGAATCTCATCCACGGACCTTTGATTGTTCCGCCCGAACACAAAACGCTCGCAGAATCGAAATACCCTGACGACTTAGGAAAAAACGAACGCAAAGCCGGACACATGGCCACATACATGGATGCGATCGTCGGCAGGATGCTCGACAAACTCAAAGAGCTCGGACTCGACGAAAACACGCTTGTCATATTTACCGGCGACAACGGCACAGGCGGCAACCTCACAAGCCAGCTAGGCGACTTCCATCTCAAAGGTGGCAAGCGCACTATGAATGAAGCCGGAACCCGGGTCCCTTTCATTGCCCGCTGGCCAGGCAAGGTTCCACCGGGAACCCGAAAGCCATTCTTCACCCTCATGGACATCATGCCCACCATTGCATCAGTCGCGAATATCCCAATTACCCATGAAATCGACGGCATAGACCTAGCCCACAATTTCCTCAACCAACCCGGCAAAGACCGCGAACGCTTTTTCATGGCATTCGAAGGCGACGTCTACTTCGTCCGCGATCACCGCTTTCGACTCCACGAAGACGGAAGGCTTTACGACGTATCCGTATCCACCAATAAAACACGATACAATATGGAACCCCTAAACTCCAAACTTCATCCAGAAACCCGCCAGCGCCTCCAAAAACATCTCGATGCCTACATGAATATTCATCAAACCGACACCTCCTACAACATTGTCCCCTTCGGCACAAACGGCGACAATTTCAAAAACGCCCAGGACAGGAAGTAGAAAAACCTACTGGCTCGCCTGAGACACGAATTTGTCCGGAACGGACAACAAGCGACTTGTCTCGGCGTAACGCAGTGAAGACGGAAGCATTGTTAAACATCAATCTCGCTCTCGAGAATACGCGTCAGCTTAACTTTCTTATGTTCTTTTTTGCCACAAAGAGGCACGAAAAAACACAAAGATATTGAGGAAGAACACTAGAGAATCTTGGTCTTTTTCCCCAAATAGCTTCATTGAAATGAAGCTAATTTTTAAGATTCCAGGTCGAGATAAATCTTTGTGTTTTTTCGTGCCTCTTTGTGGCCAATACCTCTTCTGCATTCTCTATGTTAACGCCTATTCAATATAGTGAACCCAATAGGTTTCGACTTCGCCGAAAATTAGTTCACAGTGCCAACACAAATATCCCTAACCATGCGAACTCTCTTAATTCTCTCCCTCTCGATTCTCTCCATCTCTCTGTCTCACGGAGAATCAAAGCCAAATGTTTTGATTTTCTTCACTGACGATCAAGGAACGCTGGACGTCAACTGTTACGGAGCGACCGATCTCCAGACGCCCAATATGGACCAGCTCGCCGAAACCGGCGTTCGCTTCACTCAGGCATACGCGCATACCGTTTGCTGCCCATCGCGAGCCGCATTGCTCACTGGCCGGCATCCCAATCGAGGAGGCGTTCAAAACTGGCTGCAAGGCGACCGCAATGGAAGCGATACAAAACTCGACAACATGTTCCCATCGGAGGTCACGATGGCAGAAGTCCTCAAGGAATCCGGCTACCAAACCGCTCTCTTCGGCAAATGGCATCTCGGAGCCAAAATTGGCCACGGCCCGCTCGACCAAGGTTTCGACAAACATTTCGGACACCTCTCTGGATTCATTGACAACTACAGGCACTACTTCCTTCACGGGAAAGGGTATCACGATCTCTACGACAATAACCAAGAGATCTTTCGCCGGGAAGAATACTATCCGGATATGATTATCGACGAAGCCGTTGACTACATAGAAGCCAAACGCGACGCCCCGTTCTTTGCCATGGTCGCCTTCAACCTCCCCCATTATCCAGAGCAACCGAACGGCGACTTTAAGGACGCTTACTCTAATCTCGATATGCCTCGCCGATCCTACGCTCGTGTCGTCTCGACTGTGGACGCCCAAATCGGTCGCGTCATACAGGCGCTCGAAAAATCAGGACAACGTGAAAATACAATCATCATCTTCAGCAGCGACAACGGCCACTCGGAGGAAAACAACAAAGGTATCTCCGTCGACGACCACTCAAGCGGGTACCCAAAAGGTCACTACTACCTCTCCAATGGAGGCGGCGGATTCACCGGCAAGTGGATCGGTCGCAAAGGCACCTATCTCGAAGGTGGCGTTCGCGTCCCTGCCATCATCAGCTATCCGAAACAACTTCCTCAAGGCGAAGTTCGCGATCAGACGATCACTGTTATGGATTGGCTGCCCACCTTAGTCGACCTTATCGGCCTACCAAAACCCAAGACTACCCTCGACGGCCGGAGTTTGATCTCAATAATCAACAATCCGACTGCCCCGACTCAACACCCAGTCCTACACTTCGATTGGCGAGACAACTGGGCCGTGCGCGAAGGCGACTGGAAACTCCTTGCCACATTCAACAGGTCCAAAAAGGAACTCGTCTACTCGCTCCACAATCTCGCCGAAGCGAACCCCGAGGTCAAAGATCACGCAAACGAAAATCCCCAGCTGGTTGCTCACCTAACGAAACTCCACGAAGACTGGGCAAAGGAAGTGAAGCCTCACTAATCGACCACGAGGCACCTTAAAGGTAGCGGCCGATCTCCGAGCGGCCATTATTGTTGAAGAAGCTGAACGATTGCATCGTTCAGTGATCGCCCGGAGGTCGGTCGCTACCCAAAGCATCAACGAAGCCACCGACAAGCCGGGGTCTTCGACAACCTTCAAAGCTTTACCCAAAGGAAATAAAAAGCAGATACCGTTAACCGAGTCCTATAGCGAATTCTCTATGAGAATCTGATCGTAGCTCCGCTTCCGTCCACCTTGAGCTTCAAGCAACGGAAGCGCACCGTTCTTCGCCGCTTCGCTCCACCAAATTTGCTGAAGCTCCTTCAACTTTCCAGGATGCTTTGCCGCCAGATCAACCGTCTCCGTAAAATCGTCAGGCTGATAATACAGTTCCCAGTGGTCATCGTCAAAGTCCGTACCATCCTTGTGAAAGGCGACCGCTTTCCAACCTTGATGGTAAATCGAGCGACTTCCCCACAATTCAAAGAACTGCGTGTCGCGTGGAGCGGGTGCAGTCGAGCTTTCGAATACACTTCGAAGACTCGCGCCTTGTAGTGGCATCTGCGCTACGCCGTCAAAAGATTCTGGCACGTCGATTCCTAGAATATCGAGTACAGTAGGGGTGATGTCGATCACGTCCACGAACTGCTCGCGCAATCCAGGCGATTGAATTCCGTCTGGCCAGGAAACGATCATAGGCGTGCGTACGCCGCCATTGAAAGGCCAGAGCTTGTAGTATTTGAAAGGTGCGCACGAGGCCATGGCCCAACCCCGTTGGTATTGCGGTTGCGACGCGCGAGAACCCAGATCATCCAATCGCTCGTACATTTGCTCGACCGTCAGCTTGCCACTATAGGGATGCTCGAAATTGCCTCCGATTCCCGCTTCTGGCGCTCCGCCATTGTCCGAAATGAGAACGACAAGGGTATTATCGAAAATGCCCCGCTCTTTCAAAAATTCCACCAAACGTCCGATCTGATCGTCCGTGTGCTCGAGGTAGCCCGAATACGCTTCCATGAATCGTGCGAATACCGCCTGCTCCACTTCGCTCAAATCCGTCCAAGCAGGATCGCCTGGGTTGCGCGGCGGCAACTTCGAATCCGCTGGGATCAGACCAATTTCGAGCTGCTTGCGAAATCGACGCTCGCGCACCGCATCCCAACCGTCGTCGAACATCCCCGTGTACTTCGCGATGTAGCGCTTGGGAACCTGAATAGGCGAATGCACCGCCCCGAAGGTCAGGTAATGAAAGAACGGTTCGTCCGAACGCTCGACTAGGATCGTTCCAATCGAATTGATCGCCTGGCTTACGATGTCCTCCGAAAAGTGATAGTCCGGATCCTCGGGCGGATCGACGTTGCGATTATCGATCACGAGATCCGGGCGATACTGGTCGCTCCATCCCGAAAGAAATCCATGAAAGCGATCGAAGCCTTTCTGAAGCGGCCAATGCGTCCGATCCCCCGTGTCGCTCAATTCCGTTTTCGGAACCAGATGCCACTTGCCCGTGGCCATCGTATGAAAGCCGTTTCGCTGCAAAATCTGGGCGATATTCGCCGCAGCAGCTGTCACACGTCCTCGAGTATGCGGGTACCCTTGATCGTTGCCCGGTAGCTCCTTCATCCCGACGGAATGAGCATTGCGGCCCGTCAAAAGAGACGCCCGAGTCGGCGAGCACACCGACTTCGAGTGGAAATTGTTAAACTGCAGCCCTGTCGCAGCCAGAGAATCCATATACGGCGTCGAGACTAAAGAACCGTAACACCCGATATCTCCAAAGCCCGCATCATCCAACACGATGTACACAACATTAGGCGAACCTTCTGGAGCCGTTGCCGCGATCAACGGATCGGGCGTCGAATCGGCCGCCGTCCGTCCGATTTTCCCCGCAAAACTATCGCTAGCAGGGTGGTCTTGGGCGGTTAGACTCGTCCCGCAAAGCAATCCGAAAGCGACTAGCGAGCGTAACTTTCTAGCGACTTTCCCGTTCTCTCTTTCAGGAAATGTTATCTCTACCTCTATTTGCATGCGAAATTTGGTTTACGGAAAGCGTTTTTCGAAATTGAATTGTCCCCTAATCGTTTTCAACACGATAGCGCTCGTTGACTCAACACAGATCTTAGAGCCACCCCACCTCATCATTTATGTATAAGACAATCGCCTGGTTTGCCCGAAACGGTGTCGCTGCCAATCTCCTGATGATCGCAATCGTAGGAGGAGGCATCTGGTCCCTCTCTGACAGGATTATTCTTCAGGATTTTCCCGAAGTCCCGGATCGCACGATAACGGTATCGGTATCCTATCGCGGCTCGACCCCGAGAGAAATCGAACAAGCAATCGTTATCCGTCTCGAAGAAGCGCTCCACGACATCGAAGGGATCGATCAAATGGATTCCATGGCCAATTCCAGCTCCGGACGAGTGGTACTGGATTTCGAAGAGGGATACGATCTAAACGAAAAGCTAAACGAGGTAACCAATCGCGTATCGACCATTAGCACTCTCCCGCCAGAAGCCGAGAGGCCTCAGATTAGTCTAAGAAACAGCTCCGAGCGCGTCATAACAATGGTCCTCGCTGGCGACCTGACCGAAAAGGATCTCAAGAAGATGGGCGAACAGATCCGAGACGAAGTGGCAAACATGCCCGAAATCTCCTTAGCCTCTCTCAAAGCGATTCGCCCCTACGAAATAGCGATCGAAATATCCGAAAATTCATTACGCGAATACGGGCTCTCCTTCGCCGACGTCACCCGAGCAATCCGAGCATCATCCATCGATCTATCGGCTGGGAGCATCAAAACCGATTCCGGACGAATTCTACTTCGCACCGATCAACAAGCCTATAATCACGAAGACTTCTCAGCGATCACTCTAGTGATCAGAGAAGACGGGACCAAAATAAAAATAGGCGATATCGCAACCGTCATCGACGGTTTCGACGAAACGCCAATCGTCGCGCGCCACAATGGTAGGCTCGCCATCGCCATCGACGTTTTCCGAACCGGAAACCAAAGCATCATCGTCATTGGCGACAAGATAAAGGAATACATCGAAATAAAGCAGAGCCAACTTCCTGATGAAATCGAGTTAGGCTATTGGAGCGACAGTTCCGAGCGCGTTCGCTCTCGCCTGAGCACATTGACCAAAAGCGCGCTTTTAGGATTCATCCTCGTACTCGGCATTCTCGCGCTTTTCCTCCGGCCCAGCCTAGCCCTTTGGGTCGCCTGGGGTATACCTGTCGCATTCTGTGGCTCATTCTTTCTACTACCGTTTCTAGGAGTGACCATTAACGTCGTCGTCCTCCTTGCCTTCATCATCACTCTCGGGATCGTCGTCGACGACGCGATCGTCACTGGCGAGAATGTCTATCAGCACATGCAGCAAGGCTCCAAGCCGTTAACAGCTGCGATCAAGGGCACCCAAGAAGTCTCGGTTCCCGTTATCTTCGGCGTCATGACCACCATGGTAGCCTTCTATCCGCTCAGCCTAATGTCTGGCCGATTTGGAGCCTTTTTCACAAACATCCCGCTTGTTGTTCTACCGGTCCTGCTATTTTCCCTGATCGAGTCCAAACTCATTCTTCCAGCTCACTTGAAGCACTGTAACCATTTAATGGATTCGGGAAATTCCAGAAATCCATTTACACGCTTCCAACGATTTTTCTCCGAAGGGCTCCAAAATGGTATCCTGAAATTCTACCGCCCTTTCCTTAACGTAGCGCTGAATCACCGATACACGTCTGTTTCGATTTTCGTCTGTTTCCTCTTCGTATTTCTCGGGCTTATCCTAGGGGGAAGGATCGGCTACACCCAACGTCCGAGCGTTCCAAGAGACACTACCGCTGTCACTTTGCAAATGCCCTCCGGCACGAGCTTTGAAACCACTTTGGAAAAGGTGAACATGATAGAAGCCGCAGCTCTACAATTGAGAAACGACGTCAATGAACGTTACGGCGCTGACGTCATACCGAATATTTTCGCAACAGCTGGCGGGCAACCATTCGGAAGCAACCTATTCTCCTCTGGGGAAAACCAAGCAGGAATCGACGAGCTTGGAGAAGTCGTCTTGGAAATAGGCTCCCTCGAATCTCAGAAATTCGGATACACCAGCCGACAGCTCGCGGAGGAGCTTCGCAAGCTGGTTCCCCCTATCCCCGAAGCCGAACGACTCAGTTATTCATTCGAGCGCGGAGGGTCTGGAGGAGCGCTAACGTTCGAGCTCATTCATCCTGACATCGATTTACTCAAAGAAGCATCAGCCGAGCTTCAGCGAAAACTGGAATCATTCGAAGGCTTGTACGACATCATCGATACCTACGAAAACGCTAACGAAGAATACAACTTGGCCCTGAAGCCCGAAGCCGAATTCCTGGGTTTGACCGCGACCAACCTCGCTCAGCAGATCCGCTCCGCGTTCTTCGGTTCGGAAGCGCAACGCATACAACGCGATCGAGACGAAATTCGGGTCATGGTACGCTACCCGGAAGTCGAAAGGCGTTCGCTAGCATCGCTTCAAAACATGATGATTCGCACCGCGAGTGGCACGGAGGTTCCATTCGAAACTGTCGCTGAAGTTGTTCCAGGCAAGAGCCTGCCATCGATAAGACGCGTCGACCGAAACCGCATCATTCAAGTGAGTGCAGACGGCGACACCAACAAATTGGATATCGAATCTATCGAATTAGAAATCCTCGAAGTATTCCTCCCAAATCTCGTAGCAACCAAGTATCAAGGTATGGGATTCGAAGTCCGCGGCCGAGCGGCCGAAGCCCGAGATAACAACCGCGAAATGACGGTGGGAATCTACTTTGTACTCGCGGTAATATTCGCCCTCCTGGCCATTCCACTACGAAGCTACTTCCAGCCTCTAATCGTCATGTCCGCCATACCTTTCGGAGTCGTTGGGGCAATCATGGGACACTGGCTAATGGCATTGATTTTCAATTGGAACGGAGGCGAAGCCAGGCTCTACCAATCTTCGATCTTCGGCATGATGGCTCTGTCCGGCGTCGTCGTAAACGACAGCCTCCTCATGGTTCACTTCATGAACGCGAAGATGAAGGCCGGCATGGCGCTAAACGAAGCAGTCCGTCTCGCCGGAGTCCGACGCTTCCGACCGATTTTGCTCACTTCGCTTACGACATTTTTCGGGCTGCTTCCCCTAATGTTCGATCCCCAACCATCGTCGTCTTTCCTCATTCCAATGGCCATTTCACTCGGCTGGGGAATCATCTTCGCAACCGCAATTACGCTCGTTTTAATACCAGTGCTCGTCCTGATCGCCGACGACATAAAGCAATTGCTTTGCAAGCTCTACAACATCGACCCGCACGCCGCCGAAGAGGAAGAAGACGAAGAAGAGCTTCTCCAATCGGCCTAAACGAATGCCTAACGATTCGATCAACCGTAGGGCCGGCGCAAGTGCCAGTCCTACACAAAAAGACACATTAGACATTTTTTAAATATCGTATTCAGCATCACCCCCTCCCCTCATGAATAGAAGACAGTTCACTCTTACCGCAGCCTGCGGGCTCGCCGGACTCGCGACCTCCTGCGGACGTAGAAACGAGGTAATCGACATACATCAGCATCTCAGTTACTCGGGACGGACTGACGAGGATTTTCTTAAACATCAAGAAACGATGGGCATCACCCGAAGCGTTCTCTTGCCAGCAGCTTCGCAGCTAACGATGTTCTCTACTCATTTGGGGAAATCCAACGGTTTAGCCGCGGGCGTATCCGTCACCGCCGCTGCCGCCATCTACGCGAAAGACCACCCTGGAAAATTCGTCTACTTCTGCAATGAAGTTCCCGATAAGGAAGGCGCCGTAGCGACAATGGAAGGCTGGCTAAAGAAAGGCGCTGTCGGAATTGGCGAGCTCAAGTTCAACATGCCTTGCGACGCCGATCCCATGATTCGAATATTCGAGTTGGCAAATGAATACGCGGTTCCCGTCCTGATTCATTTCCAGCACGAGATGTACAACTTGGGTTTCGAACGTTTCCACAAAATCCTCGAACGCTTCCCGAAAGTAAATTTCATCGGCCATGCTCAAACTTGGTGGGGAAACATCGACGCGAATCACGACCAATCCGTAATGTATCCAGAAGGCAAAGTCACCCCTGGTGGTTTGACGGATCGCTACCTATCAGACTACCCTAACATGTACGCCGACCTCTCCGCAGGATCCGGCAGGAATGCCCTTGCTCGCGACCCAGAACATGCCGCAGCATTCATCGAGAGGCATCAAGACAAGCTATGTCTCGGAACCGATTGCTCGGATTCGGTGGGAATTGGAGACGCCTGCTCCGGCTCCCAACAGATAGCCAACCTAAAGCAATTCTCCCCCAGCAAGAAAATCCAAGCAAAGATATTCTACAAAAACACGCGACGGATTATCAATTTCGGTTAGGTCCCCATTGCCCTACCTTAAAAACTTCCTGCCTATTTCCTCACAAACGGGAACAAACACCTAATCGCTTCTCCGTCCAACGGAGCACCGTATTCGCAAGCCTCGAAGGACTCCGCGTTGATCACTCCACACCCACGAGCATCGCCGTAGTAGCGCTTCAGAAATTCGCGGCCCTCATCACCGGGTCGAGTAACTACATGCACAAAATCAGCTACCGCCTGCAAGCGCTTACTCGGATCATCCGGAATCTGAATACCATGGCGATCGATCCAAGGCAGCCATTCATAAAACTGCGAAGCGTGACAATCCAACATCTGAAGCTTCGTATCCAGCACGGAATCGATATCGACTACTACGTCCGGCTTAAACGGATGCGGCTTTTTAAACTCATCCCAGAAGTAACCCATTACTGGAGCTTTTTCCAAACACGGCGTATCTGAACAGAGGTTCGGAACACTGACCAAATAAGAACAATCTTGAACAAGCTGAGACGTGTACCGGTGATCCGGGTGATAGTCATTTGGACGATGCGTCAAAATGAGATCCGGGCGAAACTCGCGGATCAGCCGAAGCATTTCCCAACGCTGCTCCAATCCAGGAACCAACTGTCCGTCTCGATTATCTAACACCTGATACTCGATTCCCGCTATGCGTCCAGCGGCTTCCGCTTCGGCCTTACGTCGATCGGCCAATTCTTTGCCCGAGATTTCATGGTGACCCGCATCGCCATTCGTCGTCGAAACGAAGCGCACCGCACAACCCGCTTGCGCCCATAGAATAGCGCACCCGCCAGCCTTTATGTCGCAATCGTCCGGATGAGCTCCAATAGCCAATATTCTCGGCAAACGATCTGTATCGTTACTTTCCATACTTTCCAAAATAAACTACTCTACAATCTCGAGATACGCATCCGCAAACCGCCGTCCCAATTTTCTCAGAGATTCCGTGTTAAAATGAGTATTATCGCTCTTGCACGTCAAACCATCTGACGAAACAAAACCGACCAGACGTGATTCGCTAGCAACCTGCTTCTGCGCGGCATCGATTACCCCTCGTGAATCATTCCAAGGCTTTTGCGGAAACTGCCCCAGCTGACCGATGATAAACGGAGCCTTGCGAGCTTTCAGATCTTTTCGAAATCGCTTGATCAGGTCTTCCAAATTCGCCTGGTACGCTTCCGCTCTCTCCGGTCGACTATCGGACTCGCCTTGATGCCAGAGAATTCCCTTCAAAACACCATCCTTCTTCGCAATTCGGGCCCGCTTGATAGCGTCATCATACGGATGCCCCTTCGTCTGCTCGTGATACCCGCCGACTTCCCAAGAGGAAATCGGCGACCCACCATGGGCCACAGGAATCAATCCAATGGAAATGCTCTCATCTCCCTCAGCCAATGCTACTGCAAACGACTTCCCAAGCCCAACGCCAGCAACTGATTTATCGAAATGCATCGGAGCCACTGCAGGTTTCCAATTCCCCTCTTTATCAAGAGCGAACACTCGTGGATGAGCGACCAAGTCCTGGTCCCCAACGATCCCACGACCCGCCATATTTGATTGGCCAGCGAGTAAATACAGATGAAAGTTTTTCTTCTTCGGCAATTCTGGCTTCGATTCGCCTTCGCCGAATACTGGTAACGAACAAACGAATACAAACGACAAAATTGCTAGTAATTTTAATTTCATAAGCTCAACTCTTTACTTACTTCAAGCACACTATCCCAATCCTTGATCGGGTATCCATCAACCGCGACAATCTGAGCGGAGCCCCCGCCTTCGCGAAGCTGCTTCACAGCTTGATATTCCTCGGACCGATAAAACCGCTTCGCATCGTCCATCGAAGGAAACTCGACCAGCACGATTCTCAGAGTTTCTTCCTCGCCCTCCAATGTCTCCGTCTCCCCACCGCGGACGATAAATCGCCCTCCGTATTGGTTCACGACTCGAGGCGTATGAAGCATATACTCTCCATAAGCTTCCCGATCGCGAATATCCACCCGAATGACAATGTATGCCGACATGAAAGAATGCTCACGGATTCAGAAGGAATGATCAACAGTCATATTGCCAGCTCCTCAAATTTCCCGATGGTCCCTAGAACTGTAGGGCGGGTCGCTGACCCGTCAAGTTACGAAGCAGATTTGTCGCCTCAGCGAGACGACCTACAAAGAAGACTCAAGAAGGTGGTGCGAGACGTCCCGGCTCGCGTATTCCACTAGCAACATCACTAGAACCGTTTATTCGCGTAGCGATCACCCATTGTTCCGGAACGGAACACAAGGCCTCGCCCAGCGAGACCGTTGTTAAAAACAACCTCAACCGACTCCTCTTAAACAACGCTGCACTTGTTGCTGCTTCGCAGCAAATAGGTGCCTCTTCGAGCCAACAAGTTCGACGCAACACATCGCCTACCCCTCCGCCGCAACAAGATCCAGCAAACCGGGAAAACGCTCGTTCATCTCATTCTCTCTCAAACTCGAAAGGCACTTCACTCCCTCTGATCGGGACTCGATTATACCCGCGCTTCGAAGCGTCTCGAAATGATGCGAAGCGGTTGCCTTGGACACTTCCAATTCGAATTCATTGCAAGCCAGCCCCCTTCCATCCGCTTCTTTTAAAGTAATCACTATCTGCTGGCGACATGGGTCAGCGAGGGCCTGCATAACTGCGGACAAGGATATCGCCTCTAGTTTCGGATGCGTGAAGGTTTTCATCAATGATTCGATTAAATTCGAAAAAAGTGTGCTGCGCAATCAATCAAAACGTAAACGAATACGTTCTGAAATTAGTTCGATGAAATTCGAATTAAGAATTGACCCAATGTCGAATCTTTAAATAGTTCGATGAAATTCGAACAAT
>JBNMOQ010000096.1:0-16201 GCA_051275055.1 Candidatus Pelagisphaera sp. | reverse complement strand
ATTTTTTGGATCGGCAGTTGACTTCCATTGTGCATTCGCTTTCTCATTTCGACGTCTTCGCGACTGGCGATAAAGGCGGGATTGACCGCTAGGAAGCTTCGCGATTCTATCGTTCGCCTGGGTAGAATCACTTTCATCATTCACATCTAATAGCTTCCAAAATGTCTGACACACAAACGTCATCACCCGTCCACGAATATCTGTCTTCACGTCCGCCTGAAGATACGAATCCAGCAATGATTGGCTATGTTGCGAGCTTGCAACAAGTTGCAGCAGTCAATGCTCCGATCGCGGCTTCGATCGTCAAGGAACTGGAGGATCAGCGTAATAATCTTAAGCTGATTGCCTCGGAAAATTTCACTTCGCTCAACACGCAAGCGGCCATGGGCAATTTGCTCACGGATAAGTATGCCGAAGGTTTTGCCGGCTCCCGCTACTATGCAGGTTGCGACAATATCGATGATATTGAGAGCGAAGCTTGCGCGCAGGCTTGTAAGCTTTTTGACGCGGAGCACGCGTATGTTCAGCCTCACTCGGGCGCCGATGCGAACTTGATCGCTTTTTGGGCAATCCTCCAAGCGAAAGTGGGAACGCCGCTTATCGAGGAAATGGGGGAAACCAATCCGGCCAAAATGAGTCGCGAGGATTGGAACAAAGTGCGCGCGGCGATGGGTAACCAGCGTATGCTCGGTTTAGATTACTACTCCGGAGGTCACTTGACCCACGGGTACCGGTTTAATATTTCGGCTCAGTTTTTCGATGCCTACAACTACTCGGTTAGCAGAGAGACGGGCTTGCTCGATTACGACGAACTCGAGAAACAGGCCGAGGAAGTTAAGCCGCTGATTTTGTTGGCTGGTTACAGCGCGTATCCCCGCAAGGTCAATTTCCGTCGCATGAAGGAAATCGCGGACAAAGTAGGAGCAGTCTTCATGGTCGATATGGCTCACTTTGCAGGTTTGGTTGCGGGCGGTGTTTTCGAGGGTGATTACAACCCGATGCCATTCGCCGATGTCGTAACCACTACTACCCACAAGACGCTACGCGGTCCTCGCGGAGGCGTTATATTGTGCAAGAAGGAATTTGCTGAGTTTGTAGACAAAGGTTGTCCGCTCGTGATCGGTGGTCCGTTGCCTCACGTGATGGCGGCGAAAGCGGTTGCTTTCAAGGAAGCCAACGAGCCGGAATTCAAGGATTACGCGGCTAGGGTTGTTGAGAATTCAAGGACAATGGCTCAGGCGATGATCGACGAAGGTTTGACGATCTGCACGGGTGGATCGGACAATCACTTGTTGCTGGTCGACGTGACCGGTTTCGGTCTCAATGGTCGTCAAGCGGAAGCGGCGGTTCGCGAATGCGGAATTACCTTGAATCGCAATTCTCTACCATTCGACGTGAATGGTCCTCACTATACGAGTGGTCTGCGGGTCGGTTCTCCGGCCGTCACTTCACTTGGAATGGGCGTGGAGCAAATGAAAGAGATCGGTGCTATCTTCAAATTGATCCTTTCGAATACGACGCCGAAGATTTTGACCAAGGGCAAAAATGCCGGTGAGCAAAGCAAGGTGAAGTACGATATTGCCGAAGGCGTGGTCGAGGAAGGCAAGCGCCGCGTCAAGGCGTTGCTGGACGCGTATGTTCTGTATCCCGAATTGGATTTGGAATTCCTCAAAAGTCACTTCGGCTCTTGAGGAAACCGTATTTTCGGTGTGGCCAGGAAGGGATGTTTCCCCTCTGGCCTATCCCGCGGTGACGAGCGCATTGTCGATCTTCGCTTTGATTTCTGCAGGTTTGTCGTTTCGATTGATTTGGTCGAGAGGATTGGGTTTCGACTCGGCCGAAAGGGCGAAAAGAGCGATGGCGAATATGGGCAGGAGAATTGTTGATAAGCGTTTCATCGGTACGATTGGTTTACGTTTTGGTTGAATTTAGAGTTATTGTAGGCTTGTGGCAGGTTGGTTCAGTATGACTAAGATAAGGATCTCTTACGATTAATTTTTGCTAAATCGCGATTGTCGGAAGAATGCGGACTTGGCTCGAAATCGGACCCGTGGGCGTAGGAGGTGTTTTTGCATTGAAATGAAATAGGGGCCGTGCACGAATGGGGCTTTCTTAAGATGTCGACGAACGCCTTTTATAACGATTACGATTTCGAGCCTTTAGTGGGCGGTTCTCGACCAGAGGATTACCGGACGCCCTTTCAGCTGGACCGCGATAGGATTATCCATTCGGCGGCGTTTCGCAAATTGCAGTCGAAGACGCAGGTGTATTTGTCAGGCGAATACGATTTCTATAGGACTCGCCTGACTCATTCCATCGAGGTTGCTCAGATCGGGCGATCCATTTGCCATTTTCTACAGAAGGATTCGGAGCATCTCAATGATGGTTTCTTTATTGATTCGGATCTGGTTGAGGCATGTTGCTTGAGTCATGACCTAGGGCATCCGCCTTTTGGGCATGGGGGTGAACGGACCTTGCATCGACTGTTCAAGGACATCGATGGTTTCGAGGGGAATGCCCAAACCTTGCGACTTATTACGGACACCTTGTATCAATCGGTCGGACGTCAAACGGGGATGTCGCCTACGAGGGCATTTCTCGATGGGATCCTGAAATACAAGTCCACAATGTCCGAACGGGATAATCCGAAAAACCATTTTCTCTACGATTTCCAGAGAGAATATCGAGATTTTGCTCACGCCGCGGATTCGTCGTTGGTAGGACGGCAGAGCGATGGGACGTTTGCGGGGGTTTCCAGTATCGAGTGCCAGATCATGGATTGGTCGGACGACACGGCGTATTGTATCAACGATATCGTTGACGGCGTGAAGGCGGGTTTTCTTACATTGGAACGATTGGAACGTTGGGCATCTCGCGAAGGATTGGATGCGGAATCGCAGCCGTTGTTCGATTCGTTCATAGCTGATATTCGACGTGATCGACTGGAAGCGGTATTTGGGGCGAAGATCGGGCAATTTATAAGTTCCTGTCGATTGGTTCGCAGGGATAACGCGTTGGCGAGCGCTACAAATAGGTATGCGTTTAAGTTAGCGATCGATCCTCAGGCAAAGCGAATTGCTAAGTTCTACAAGCGTGTCGCCTTGGATTTGATTTTCCGTTCGGCACCGCTTCAACAAATGGACTACAAGGGTGATCGGGTTCTCGAGGACCTTTATCGAGCATTGGACGATTCCTATTTTTCGACCGATCAACCGCAGTCGCGCATTTTACCCGATAAAGCGGCATTCTTGATGAAAGAAGCGGGCGACGATATTAGCCAGAAGCGTTTGGTAGCGCGGGATTTTCTAGCGAATTTAACCGATGGCCAGGCACTGCGTATCCATAAACGACTCTACGATCCTGAGTACGCGTCGATTATCGATTTGGATTAAATGGGACCTTCGGGCACATTTTGATAATACTCCGATGTTTCAATTTGTTGCGAGTCGGTAGCCGCGTGAATTTCGTTTTGGTCTGTTGGAGTTTACCGAAATTGGTTCCTATGAGGAGTGATTTGAGAGCGGATGAATTCACTGATTAATGGGATGGTTGTCATGCCTTATAGGGTTGCGTGAAGATTGGTATCATTCGGTAAAACTACGGAAAAGTCCTTAAGTAGGCCTCAAGTTGTTCGGGCCACTTCCGATGGAACCAAAGTATGCCTTGAAATAGGCCTACAAACCGATCGCCCAATCTAACAATCCATATGAAGAACGACATCTTACATAGTCTATCACTCGCAGCTCTAATTGCTTTGTCTGCAAGTGTCGTTTCAGCCGACACTTTTACGCTAAGCGGTGGAACCGCTCATAACGGTAGGCTTTCTAATATCCTTGAGGGTCAAGTAACCATCGAAGTAGCTGGAGGGGAAAAAGCAACTGCACCTTTAGCCGATTTCGATGGAGCCAGCCAGGAGGCGATCAATAAGTGGGCATCGTCTCACCCTGAATCTGTAGACGTCTACTCGAAATGGGATACTCAGCCTGTCATCAAATCAAGCGCGATGCCCCAACTGCCGAATCAATTTCGCGACCCTTCATTCAAAGGAATGGTGAGCGTCGATTTAGTGCTCAATGAAAAGGGCCAAGTCATTTCCGCCAAAGTTCAGAAGTCGACTCACTCGGAATTGGAAGCGCCTTCAGTTAAGGCTGCTAAGGCTTGGCGATTCGAGCCGGCCAAGATCGCTGGCAAGTCGGTTAAGTCGCGACTGCGAATCCCGTTCAAGTTCACGGGAAAAACCGGTTGAGGCTTTCATCTTCACTTATTAATGGCCCAGCGGAGTTTTGCTGGGCTTTCCCGCAATAACTCAGAATCCATCAATCCATATCCCGCAATGACAACGTTCTCCCTAGCCAAAAAAATTAGCGCCACTGTGCTGCTGGTGTTACTGTTCTTCGTAATTCTAGCAGGTGTTTCATTTTGGGCCGTCACGAGCCTAAACAAGTCTTTCGGTCTCTTCTCTGAGAGCGTTGACGTCGGAAATAGTACCTCGGATGAAATAGCGACAGCTCTTACGATGCGGTCGAATATCGGAGAGTATCTCAGCACCAATGATCCCGCTTTGATCGATAGGCACAATGAAATGTTTACCGAGCTCGAGAGCGCATTTTCAGATTTGATTGCGACCACGGCTGAACCTACTCGCAAGAGTCTCTTGCAGAATTCCGCTCAAATTATGAGCGATTATAACGAAGCGTTTAGCGAGATCATCGATCTTCGAGGAACCGAAGAAAATCTACTTGAAACGAATATCAATCCAGGCGGTCAAGAAATTAAAACGCTTTTGACGGCTATGCTCGCCTCCGATCAATCGAAGGGGGATATCGCTGGGGCTTTCGCTACATCTTCTGCCTTGCAAAGCATGTTCGAAACAGAGTCAGCGGTAAATCGTTTAATCGTTAGTTTTGATGAGGAGGATGCAAGCACGGCGAAGACGACTATAGCGAAATTGAGCGGCCAATTGGAATCGCTCAATGACGACTATAAAATGGCGGTCGATTTTGATTCTAGTTTGAGAGACGGAGCAAAGGAGTCTGCTTTGATTAGCAGTATTAAACTTGCGGGGACCTATGCTGGCGGACTTGAAACGTTGGGACTCACGTTATCTAGTATTAATGATATCAATACGAAGAAGCTATTGCCTGCGGGAGAAAGCTTCTCGGCAACGATGACAAAGGTTCAAAAGAACATCGGTGAAGAGCAAGAAGCTCTCCTTGGATCTGCCAAGAGTGTCCAAGCAAATTCGCGATTGTGGGTTATCGCCATTAGCTTGATCGGTTTCGCGGCCGGTATCACCTGCGGAATCTTCATTATTCGAAATATCACTGGCAGCGTAAATAGCATTGTAGGTCGATTGGAGCAGTGCTCTCGAGAAACATTTACTGCATCGCGTCAGGTTTCATCCAATAGTGAAGCATTGGCCCGCGACGCATCGGCTCAGGCCGCGTCTATCGAGGAGACAAGTTCTTCTCTTGAAGAGGTGAATGCGATGACCGAAAAGAACGCTCAGAACGCTGAAACGGCTAAGGGATTAGCTCGCGAAGCCCGCGTTGCTGCCGAGTCTGGCGCCGAGTCCATGAAGGACATGATTGTGGCGATGCACGATATTAAGGACTCAAGTTCCAATATCGCGAACATCATCAAGACGATCGATGAAATTGCTTTCCAGACCAATATCCTCGCGTTGAATGCTGCAGTAGAAGCAGCAAGAGCGGGTGAGTCTGGAGCAGGTTTCGCTGTAGTTGCTGACGAAGTACGGAGTTTGGCTCATCGTTCCGCGGAAGCGGCATCGGTTACTGCCGAGAAGATTGAAAACTCGGTTAAAAAGAGCGAGCGTGGCGTCGAGTTAAATGAGCGTGTTGCTCAGAACCTGCAAACGATCGTTGAGCATACTCAGCAGATGGACGAGCTTGTAGCTCAGATATCCGATGCTTCGAGCGAGCAAAATCGTGGAGTTGGCCTTATCCAGAATTCGATTACAAATATGGATACAGTGACGCAACGTAATGCGGCTGGAGCGGAAGAAACTGCTTCGTCTTCGAAGGTACTGCTAGATCAATCTCATACGATGGAGAACGCGATTGGCGATCTCGTGTCGGTCATAAATGGAACGAGTTCGTCGAACTCGCGCGATGTAAACTACAGCGCGCCACATGTGCAGCGAGCACAGGAATCAGCTCCTACGACCGTAGCGAACAGCACATTCTCGATTTCTCAAAGAGGTGCAGGAGCTCCAGTACCTACGACAACGAATTCCAATATCGATGACGTGTTTAAGGATGGCTGGGACAACTAGTCCGTAGCCAAGCGACTAATTTTAATAGAACAACTACTACTGCGCGTCCCCGTTTAGGGGGGCGCGTTTTTTGGATATTTTGGACTGGTGAAACCTTTTGTAGTTCCAGGCGATCGGTCGATATTTGAGCGGGATGAAAATCATCCGATAGATAAGAGTATGCTTGCGAAATTTCAGCGACGTTTAGGACTTCGTATTTTTGGTTTCGTCCTAGTTTGGCTTTTGGTCGAGGCGAGTTTGTTCGCTTCGGATCGCTATGATGTTTTGGAAGCTGGCGAAAATCTGTATCGTGACGTTGTAGTCCGGTCGCAAAGCGCATCGTCTCTGGTCGTTTCACATGCAAAGGGAATCGCTCAAATACCGTTAAGCGGACTTTCGGAGGAACTGCAAAGGAAGTACGGCTACGATGCTCGATCCGATGCTGAAAGAGAGGCCGAATTATATTCAATTCGCTCGATTCAGATTGAAGCGTCGAAGCAGCGATTGGATAAAAGGCGAGAAGAAGCGAAGAGCCTATTGGCATCTAGAGGAAATCTGTCCGCTAGCCGGAAGTTCGCTGCGTTTGGAGTCGCGCCTGAGATTAGCGCCGAGGTGGATTTTCGTCCAGAATATCGGGAAATGGGAATTGGGATCAGCAAGCAAGGAAGGCGCCCTAGTTGCGCGATTCACGCGGTCGTAGGGGCAATTGAACTTTTGGAGGGAAGGCGACTTGGCGCTGCAGAGAACCTGTCGGAATACTATTTGTACTGGGCCACTTTGAAGACACTCGGACGGTACGATCAGTATTCGGATTTGGCTGCGGGAGGCGAAGACGCTGATGCGGGATTTCAGATACCTGAAGTACTGCAAGCCCTGCGAACTTATGGCGTGCCCAGCGTGGCGGAGACGCCTGGGTTTGGGTCGGATCCTAGTGGAGACGTTGGTGATGCACCTGATGAATCGATTGTCGAGGCAGCTCGAAAACGCTCGGGCATCCGTTCTTATGCAATTCCCGGTCGGGATATCGAGATACTGTTGGGGAACATCGTGCACGCTCTCAATGCAGGTTCTCCTGTGGTAGTGGGAATGGCGTGGCCTTATTATAGCTCAATCCGAAAAACGGCCTATCTTCAAAGCCAGGAACCGCGCCCTGGATATGGTCATGCCGTAACGCTTATTGGATATCGCTGTCCATCGGGAGAACTGGAAGACATTACATTCATATTCAGAAATTCTTGGGGAGTAAAATGGGGTGCAGGAGGTTATGGGTACGCGAAGTACGAATACATGATTAAGAACCTTTACAATGCGCATGTTATCGAGACGAGCGGGTAATGTATTTCCTTTTCAAGCTTATGCTAGGAAATGTACTAGCAGTATTTTACCTTGAGGGTCCCGCGAGAGCTTCTAGCTCTTCGTCGTAGTACTCAATCTGGTTTGACCAGTCGTATCGCGTGACGGTTTTGCTTAAGGTCGAAGGCTTCTTCCAGACTTTGCTTTCGATCCACTTTTCTAGAAGGTCGATTGCGTCTGTTTCCGATTTGTAGAAATTTGATCGATTTTGATTAGTGTCTATATGATCTGGATACGCGATTCGATTTGGAAGAATTGGATGGCAGCCGCAGTAGATGGCTTCTACGACACTGCCTCCAAAGAAATCTTGATTGGACGTTACAAGGGCAATGTCAGCCTGCCAGAGCCAGGTCGCGTAGTCGGAAAACGCTTTCGCTTTTCCGTAGTGGACGATGCGGGTGCCGAGTCGCTCGCTAGCTTCGACGAAATACGGAGGCGCTTCTTCGAAGCTCTCGCCAAGCAGTGCTAGGTCGAACTCGATGCCTCGGTCCATTAGCTGATAGAGAATTCGGAAAAAGCCGATTGGGTTTTTATCGTATTCCCATCGATGATTCCAAACTAAAAGCGGGCGATCTGATTGAGCTCCTCTATTCGGGCGCCGATGCGCGTCGAAGGCTTTTAGATCCATCCCGAGCCAAAGCGTTTTACTTTTGTTTTCGAGTGGAGCTAAGGTTTCTTTGTTCTTAAAATCCGGATACCGATCAAGGAATTCCGGGAGAGCCGCGATGAAGGCAGTGCGATGGTAGTCAGAGTTGAAGAAGAGTTTGTCGGCGGCCAGGGCGCTTGTGTAGTTGATGAACGCGTAGTGCAAGTCGCGGCCTTTCTTCGTATCGGCATCCCGAGGCGACCAAGGGTAGAGAAGTTGGTTTTCGTGAAAATAGAAGGCGACAGGAATATGAGAAATTTCACGACGAAGTAGGGAAAGGAAAACCGTCAGATCGAGCATATCGCTCGCTAGGATGAGATCGTAGGATTTGTTTCGTGACGCGAATTCGTTCGCCAGAGTGATTGCTGCTCCATGCATGCGCCATTTCCAGTGACGCCCGGGAAGGGAAAGGATGTCGATGTCGTGGCGGGATCGACTAACGAGCTCGTCTGCCCAGCGCTTGTGAGAGCCGGTGTAGAACGGCTCGATTAGGCAGATTCGCATTACAGGGCTTTGTGTTGAGTGATCCTAAGCGCAGCCGCAACCGCCACTCTGGCAGCAACTAGAACCGGCGGAGGGCATCGGTGCCGGTTTTTCGCTCCCGCTTACATTGAAGCCATATCCGCCTGTGATAACCCGTTTGACAGGAGCTCCGCTTTCGGGGTGTTGCGTGAGCGGGTCGTCGTTCATACTCTGCTTGAATTCAAATCGAGTCGGCTCTTCGGCTTCTGATACGGGAATCGTTTCATAAATGTAGGTTGCCATGAGTTCAATGTGCCTGAGGCCGGGAAACCGTCAAGGGCAGGGTGTCAGCGAGTTTGTTTTCTCAATCATTTTCAATTTGGACTCAGGCGAGTCTTTCGGCATTTTGTATTGCTCACATAGTGGATTTGAGCCTGCCTTGGCGACGAATGTTGATTAGCGATATTTCGAATTGGTTCTCTAAGAATCGCATGGCGATAGCTCAGGCATGCGCGATCGTTTTGACGACGATTGGTACGATCGTGGCCTTCCCGCCCTTCGATATTCCGGAAGCGGGTTTCGTATTGCTGATACCGCTTCTCTTATGGCTGCGATTGGAGCCGTCCTATAAGCAAGTCGCGTGGACTGGTTTGGCGATCGGGTGGGTGTCGTGGTTCGTATTGATCTTTTGGTTGCGGCATGTGACTTGGCTGGGGCTGATTTTACTTTCTGGAGTCGTGGCTCTGTATTTTGTCGTTTGGTGTCTCGGTACGGCTTGGCTAAGTCGAAGGTTATTGAAGGGCGAGGTTTGGATGGGCGTTCCGTTTGCGCTCGCGACGTCGGCTTTGTGGGTGGTTTTGGAGCATCTTCGAGGATGGGTGTTTACGGGCTTCCCTTGGTTGCCTTTGTCGGCAAGCCAATGGAGTCGGCCAATTATGCTCCAGAGCGCTGTGTTTTTCGGAGCCTGGGGAATATCGTTTTGTTTGGTTTTACTGAATGCAGGTATCGCTGCATACGCGTTGCGAATCGTCGAATATGCTCAAAAGCGTTCGAAGAAGGTTTGTCCGGAGTTTTATTTGGCGTTGTTGATTTTCGTTATGATTACGTTTTTGCAAACGCGTCATATTTCAGGACAAGATCGTGAGCCTTTGTTTCGAGCGGCGGCGATGCAGCCGGCAATTCCGCAAGACGAGAAATGGGACAATGCCAAGGGGTTGGGTATTCTGAAGCAAATTGAACGCAACACTTTGCGTTTGGCGCCAATGAAACCGGATGTTATGTTTTGGCCGGAAGCGACTCTTCCGTATCCTATAAAAGGAGACATTTCGATGCAGACCTGGGCGGAGCGTTTGGCGACTGAAATTGATACGCCGATATTTGCCGGAGCTTTAGCGGCGGAATCAGACGAGGTTTGGCGCAACAGCGTTTTTATGATTCGCCCAAAATGGGGGATGTATCCAGAATATTATTCGAAGCGGCATTTGGTGCCTTTTGGCGAGTATATACCGTTGCGGAAATTTTGGCCGTGGATCGAGAAGATCGTTCCGATCGAAGGAGATCTGTATTCGGGTGACAAGCCGGCCTTGTTGCCTTTGTCGATGCCGAATCGGACGATCAAGATCGGATCGTTGATTTGCTATGAGGACGTGTTTCCGGCTTTAGCTCGAGAATCGACTCAGGCTGGGGCAGCGCTATTGTTTGTGGCGACTAATAGCGCTTGGTTCGGACAGAGTGGGGCGTCGTTTCAGCATATGGCGCATTCGGTATTGAGAGCTGTGGAGAATCGCCGCATTGTGTTTCGAGTGGGCAACGATGGATGGACTGGCTGGATCGATGAATTTGGAAACGTACGCGAAGAGCTCTTGGACGAGCACGGTAAGATCTGGTTTTCCGGCGGGACAACCTGGGAAGTGGATCGCGATCGGCGTTGGAAGGGCAAGACGACCTTCTATACTAAGCATGGAGACTGGTTCGTTGCGTGCTGTTGGGCGGTATTGGCGCTTGTCGGAGCATTAGCGAAATGGAACCGGCCATCGTTTCGTCCGCTCTAATTTACTCGCTAGAAGAGCGAATCACCGCTTTCTGAAATATAAAGAGAGGGGCGCTTTAATACCTATCTATTTATCTAGTTCGAACCGAGAAACAGCTCTATGGCGGAAATCGCCCGATCCGTCTCGAGTTTGAGTTCTTCAAACAGGCATTTCTCAAGCTGACCAACTTGGGCAGCGTCTTCGATCCGCGCAGTTGCCGCCCCGAGCGCATAGCAGCTCACATTGTTAGCCGCTCCCTTTATTGTATGGGCGGCAGTTAACACGCGATTGAGATCCTTCAACGCAAACGCGTCATGGATCTGCTCAACCGAATCGGAAATATAATCAAGAAAGCTCTGAGCGATTTCTCGGACGAGTGTTTCGTCTCCCATCATTAGATCCTGTAATTTCGACTTTGAGAAGACGCTCGGGTCCTTCGATTGATCTGTGCGAGGAGTCGGAAAGGCTGGTTTTCGTTCCGACCTTAAAGAGTTGGGGAAGTCTTCGCTGCCTGAGTTTCGATGCGGCAGCCAGCGCTCCAGAATGGCAAGTAATTTTTGCCGCGAGATCGGTTTGGGTAGGTAGTCATGCATGCCGACTGCGATGCATTTCTGGCGATCCTCCTCCATGGCGTTCGCAGTGACGGCGACTATGGGTATGTCTCGATCGAGCACGGTGCTCCGCTCATCCCGGATCCGGCGTGTAGCCTCGATCCCACCCATGATTGGCATCTGCATATCCATCAACACCAAATCGTAAGGCAGTTTTTCCATTGCAGTGATTGCCTCGAGACCGTTTTCGACCGCGTCGACGTGTACGCCAACCCTCTTCAATAGGCCGAGCAGCACTAGCTGGTTGGTTGGATTGTCCTCCGCCACGAGCACTCGGGCGTTTCGATCTGAAAAATCGGGATGCACCTTGAGCGCAGTCTCCCTGGTCACGCACGGGCGGCCGTTCTCTGGATCGCCTTCGACTGACAATGCGAGCGACACGACTGCAAAGAGTTCCTCATGACGCACGGGCTTGACTATATATCCCGAGAAACTAATCGCCTCGGAACGTTTGGCGTCCCCATTGTTGTCGGCCGAGCTGAGCATTACCATTCTCATGCTGGACCAAGCAGATTTGGCTCGTATGAGCATAGCCAGCTCGTGTCCATTCACGTCGGGCATCTGCATATCGATCACAGCGAGATCGAAAGGGTGGTCTTCAAGTATCGCCATTGCCTCCTTGCTGTCTCCTGCCGTCTCTGGCAGCATGCCCCATAAGGCGAGGCGGCAGGATAGATAGTCCAGATTGGTTTCGTTGTCATCGACTATCAGGACGCGCTTCCCAGAGAGCTCTGCTAGCTTAAGACGGGGTGCTTGCACCGTGTTTTGAATTTCAACTGGAACGGTAAACCAAAAGTCCGAACCTGAACCTCCGGCTTTTTTCCGAGCCCGCGCATTGACAGGCGGACTGTTCACACCGGTCTCGCCACCCATGAGCTCAGCTAGCTGTCGCGAGATCGCGAGCCCTAGTCCAGTGCCGCCGTATTGGCGCGTATGCGATGGGTCGACTTGACTAAATTTGTTGAAAAGCCGATCTTGTTTATCGGCTGGGACACCGATACCGGTGTCTTGTACCGAAAAATGCAGCAATGCCTGACCATCGCTTGATTCCAGTTGCGTCACCCAAAGACTTACTTCGCCGGAGTGCGTGAACTTGATGGCGTTGCCGATCAGGTTCGTTAGGATCTGTCGTAGTCTTCCTGGGTCGCCTCGGAGATGCGTGGGTACCGATATATCGGCTTCGCAGACGAGTTCCAAGCCGCGCTCGTAGGCCCTGAACCCGAGGGAAGTACCCACATCGTCCAGCACCTCGAGCAGGTCGAAATCGAGACTCTCGATGCTAAGCATCCCAGCCTCGATTTTAGAGAAATCTAGAATGTCGTTGATGAGTAGGAGCAAGGAATCGCCACTGTTTTTTACACTCTGGGCGAAGCGGTACTGCTCGTTGTTTAAGTTCGTGTCGAGCAGAAGCTCAGTCATGCCAATCACTCCATTCATCGGCGTGCGGATTTCGTGACTCATGTTGGCTAGAAACTCTGACTTCGCATTGTTGGCCTGCTGCGCCACGTCGCGCGCAGCGACGAGTGTCACGCGTGAATCCTTTAGCGAGGAAATCATACGGTTGAAAAACTGGGCCAAGGAGGAAAGCTCATTGGACCCACGTACTTCGATCTGCCCATCCAGGCCGCCGCTTTCGATCTGCTGCGTACCGATCTGCAGCGAACGGATCTGCGAACTGATATTCGAAACGGTTCGCGCCACTAGGATAAATGCGACGATCGCCCCCAGTATCCCCACGTAGAGGACTAGAGCGCTTATCCTGTCGAGATCCGAAGACAGGGCTTTTTGGTAATTCACGCTCCGTTTGTCCAATCCGAATAGAAAATCGGACGTTATGATTTCCACATTGTCTGCTACGGATTCAATTTCATCCTCAAACGCTCTTCGTTGCCCGATCAAACGTTGCCCATCGGTGTAATTGGCAGGGAGAGACAGGCTATCGACAATATCGGAGGCAATCTGTATTTCTCGATCAATGAGCTGCCCCAGCTCCCACAGGCGCTCCGTTGAGTCAGAGTCTTTCAAGCCCGTTCTGATTAGCTTTGGCAAGGACGACTTGAGGTAGGGCAACTCAACCTCTACTAGTCCCTTGACCCGAGAGGTTTCTTCCGATTTCAAGCCTTGAGGATCGTGCAACCCGACCGCTAGCAGTAATCGCATTTCATTACTAGCGTTCATGACGTGGCTCAGCAATTTCATCGCAGGCTCGATCTCGTTTTGGTATACGTTAAGATTCGATTTGGCGACTCGCGAGACTCCTTGGTTGAGTCCGACGATTACCAGAATAATTGTCAGGAGCAGGCCAAATACCAACGAGAGATTAGTGCGTATCCTCATTGGCGCTTAGCGTTTAACTTTCTCGATTTCTCCATTGCCCTTAACTTGGTAGAGCGAAAAATAGATTCCTCGTGAAGATCCGTCCTCTAGTATTGCGAGATTGCCACACACGCCTTGGTAGAAGTTGATGTCGAGCAATTCGCTCTTCACCCATGCGCTGATGGGGCTCTCTGCCGGTTTTTCTCGAGTTCGACCCAATATGCCGAGAACCATATTCATTGCGTCGTATCCTTGCATGGCTGGCCAAACGGAAAATGGCTCCGACCCGTAACGGCGGCGGTACCGGTCTAGAAACTGTTTTGCCACGATGTAGTTGCCGTCGTTGGCTGTGAAAAAGGAGAACTCCGTTCCCTCCAGCGCTCCACCGGAGTTTTCGTAGTAACCCTTGCCCAAGGTTGTCGTACTCGCAAAGAAAGGAGCTTCTATCCCGAGCTCCCGGGCCTGCTTCATTGCGTATCCCAGGTTCTTGTATCCAAAAAACACCAAAGCATCGCTCCCTGTATCCTTGAAGCGTTGGAGTTCTTCTAAGTAGCTTTCCTTTTCGATATCTACCGGCACGAGGTCCGCCTCCACCCACTGCTTCGCGAGGTGCTCTCTGAAGGTCTCTGCCGATATTTCCATAAAGCTATTCGTTACGTATAAACCAGCCACCTTTTTGAGGCCTAATTCGATAACCCGAGCGGCCACGACTTGGGCTGCCTCTTCGGTCTTCTTGCCGATCATAAATGTATTTTCGTTCATGCTCGATAACAAGGCATCGTTGTTGAGCGAATTGATCAGGATCACCCGGTCCACGAGTACCTTCTCTTGCAGGGCGATCGTTCCGTCGGTGTGGCTAAGCAGCAAAATCTCGATCCCATGCTCCTTGCGCAGCTTATCGTAGAGAGGGATCGCGTTCTCTCCAGTCCATTGATCGTCCTCTATGAAAAGGTTTACCTGCGGTTGGTCGGGCTGTCGCTGCTCGTTGTATTCCTCCACTGCTTGAGCCATCGCCTGAGCTGGCCCGACCCCAAGGTCAACCGCGTTGCCGGTCAAGGGACCAATAAAGCCGATATTGATATCGCGAGGAGCCTTGGGCTGACAAGCAGTTAGAAGAAGAAATAAAAAGGTTAGTAGAATATTCGCTCGCATAGTAACTAGCAATATAGGTGAAGCAAGGGACGGCATAAGGTTGATCCTCACCATTTATAAAGATACTGGACCCCGATGGCTAAATTCGTAGTATTGGAGCGTCTGTATCCGTTGACTCGATACTCGGTCGTCAGGTGCCAATCGCCAGCGACTCTGTACCCGAGTTGGGCCTCGCCCACTATAGGAGCAGAGGGGTATCCTTGCGGTAGATCCTCGCCGAATGTATGATCAATAAATCCCGCTAGGTAGAGTCTTTCCGAAATGGTGGGAAACGTCATGCTAAACACGTGCTCCATCTGCCACACGTTGGAGTTTTCATGGTCTAACTGCAAAAGGTGGAAATCGATCGAGTAGCTGAGATGAATCGAATCGCAGAATGCCTTGAGCGCAGAGGTGCTGCTAATGCGCCACCTCAACCCAAGGCGCAGCCGCTCCTTGTCCGTGCCCGATCGAAGATTGAGTTGGGCAGTCAGGTCGAGCGGTAGCTCTTCGCGTATCGCCCAACGGATATTCTGCTCCGTATAGAACGTGAATCGGTCCGACAACTCCTTGGAGGGATCCGCGTTATTGAAATTCGTCAGACTGAAGTAGTGCAGTCGCTTTGGTAGCTTATGGAAGAGATTTACCGTGTAAACCGAGTCCGTGTTCACCTCGGTAAGTTCCGGATAAATATTTAGGTCAACAAAGCCAGTGTTGGCGCTTGCCCATCCCCCCAGCGCGAGACTAGCGAAGCCACAGATTCTGCTCACGAATGCGGATGCTCGATTGAATTTATCGATTTCCAGCATAGTGAAGTGTAGGCACAAATCATGTGCTTGTTCGATTGACGGGTGTTTTCAAGAAACAACGTGTGCGGCATGCAACCTACAGGTACTTTTCGCCTTTTTTTTAACCCTAGTTGGAGGAGAACTACTCTGACTCGCTAATGGTCGCTGAAAAGTACTTATTATGTTATTAATGCTGCAGGTTTTCTCGGGTCATCGACTGGAAGCGCTTCGAGCCAGGACGGGAAGGAGCTATTTGGAGAGTAAGGGAGCTCCAGCGAAGTCGATCCGCCTACCCTCTTCTATACGTCGTGACAGTCTTCGTTTTTCTTCCGCTAAGCGGAAGAGAAGCGATATATGGTACCAAGGGGCAGATTTGAACTGCCGACCAAGAGCTTATGAGTCTCCTGCTCTACCACTGAGCTACCCTGGCAACCGTATAATAAGGGTGCAAAAGCTGGCTCGGATCTAAGTCAAGTCAAGTTTCGATTGGGGAAATGTGACGGGAAGGCGCAGTTTAAAGTGGTAGGGCGGCATCGCCGAGGCCGCAGCGGAGCCTAAATGGAAGATCAGGGTTCTGCTGCGGCCTCGGC
>JBNMOQ010000095.1:0-16210 GCA_051275055.1 Candidatus Pelagisphaera sp. | reverse complement strand
GATGAGGTCGAGGGATAACGCTTCTATGTAGAATTCCTCTAGCTCTCTAAGGTCGAGAGCGGTTAGTTTTTTTTCTAGAGCAAAGGCGCCGGTTTCAGTTTTCGAACCCAGAAAGGCTGAAACCATGTATTTGATTGCTGCGTTGGATGCAAGTGCAGGGTCTTCCTCAACTGTATCGGTTTCTTGACTACTGACTGACTCGACTGGCGCAGGTGCTTTAGAAACCTTTGCAGGTGGAGTCGGACTGGCCAAGTAATCCGCCCAATAGGCGAGCTGGTAGCCCACGGCTGAAATCGTTGCAAATGAAACGACGATTTTCAGGAACGTGAGCATGGGTCCAGCTCGTTGGAGCGGCGTCTTTTAGAGCGCGATTACGGTTCGATGCGCTTTACGTACTTGAAGAGATCGCTGTTGGTCGAAAGGATCAACGTTGTGTCGTCGCTGAACATTGCTTCGTAGGTTTCCAGCGTTTTCACGAATTCGTAGTACTCGACGGATTTGGCGCTTTGGTTGAAAGCGCTCGCGTAGATTTCGGTCGCTTCCGCATCGGCTTGGCCGCGAACGGTCTGCACTTCCTTGTAAGCTTCGGACTCGATTTCTTGCAAATCGCGTTCTCGTTTACCGGTAATTTTGGCAGCTTCGCCGGCTCCTTCGGAGCGAAAGCGGGCGGCGATTTGCTGACGTTCGCTGATCATTCGATCGAATATATTGCGTTGCACGCTTTCGTTGTAGTTGATCCGTTTGAAGCGAACATCCAAAAGTTCGATACCGAAATCGGTTAATTTCCCGGCTGCGTTTTCGAATATCTCTTGCTCGATTTGGGCTCGCCCCTGAGTGATCGGGTTGAGTACGCCGATATTGCCTGGTGTGTCGATTAGGGAGCCATCCCCGTTGACCTGGCGATCTTTGGTTGTGCGTATGACTTCGATCAGTTCGTGATTGGCGATGGCGTTGAGAGTTTCGCTACGAAGGATGTCGTTTAAGCGCGATTGGGCGCTGCGTTCGTCGCGTAGCCTGAGGAAGTACTGCTTCGCATCGCTGATGCGCCAGCGTCCAAAGGTATCGACGGAGATATAGGTTTTGTCCTTGGTGGGCATCTCGGTAGGCTGGCCGTCCCATTCCAAAATACGTTTTTCGATCATGTTGACGTCCTGAACGAAAGGAGTGAGGAAATGAAGGCCTGCTTCCGTGATGGGGTCCCCCACGGGCTTGCCAAATTGAGTGATGATGGCCTGTTGCGTTTCCGATACGGTGTAAGCGGAATTGTAGAGGACGAAGCCTCCGGCAATGACGATTAAGATGAAGATTAGTCCTGCAGCTTTTTTCATGGTTCTAGCGAGTTGAAACGTTGTCGTTGAGTTGGAGGAGCGGCAGGATTTGCTGCGCTTCGGCGTCGATGATGATTTTCTTTCCGAGCTTGGGTAAGACCTCTTCCATGGTTTCCAAGTAGAGGCGGCGTTTGGTGACTTCCGGGGCCTTCAGGTACTCTGTTAGAATGGCGTTGAATCTGGCGACATCGCCTTCGGCTTCATTGACGCGCTTGAGGGCGTAACCTTCGGCGGATTGGATTTTCTGATCCGCTTCGCCTCGAGCGCGAGGGATGACCTTGTTGTACTCGCCGTTGGCGACATTGATCATTTGCTCGCGTTCTTGCTGGGCCTGATTGACTTCGTTGAAGGAAGGTTGGACGGGCTTCGGCGGGTTGACGTTGTTCAATTGAACTTGTTCTACGATCAGCCCGAGCTCGTACTTGTCCACGAGCGTTTGCATTTCGTTTAAGGCTTCGGTTGCGATTTCTCCTCTGCCGACAGTAATGACTTCATCTACTGTTCGATCGCCGATGACGGTGCGCATGACCGACTCGGAGATGTCGCGTAAGGTATCCTTGGGCTGCCTCACTTTAAAGAGGTAGAGTTTGGGTTCTAGAATACGGTATTGGACGCTCCATTCAACGGTCGCCGCATTGAGGTCGCCGGTTACCATGTTGCGTTCGCGTTCGCGTTCGACGCTCGACGGATTGTATTGGCTTTGATCGGTTGCGCCGCTGGTCGCGAAGCCGAATTCTTGCTTTAGCTGGCGTTCGACTTGCACGATTTCGACAGTGTCTATGCCGAAGGGCAATGTTACGCGCAGTCCCGGGTCGATTGTTTTAATGTATTTACCGAAGCGAAGCACGACGCCTTGGGACTCGGCTTGCACGGTATGGAACATCGTGAATCCTGCGATGAGCACGAGGATAGCAATGACGATCCAGATGAATGAGGCTAAACGTGCCTTCAACTCCTTAAGACTATTGGGTAGATTAAATTCGATGTTCTCTGCCATGATTCGCGATCGTTTAGGAAAGGCGTTTTATAGCAACGGGAATCGGTCGGAGAAATCGAAATCGCGGAGTGGGTTGGGTTTTGTCTCTAAAACCGACGGAGAAGTGCGGTGGTCTATTGCGATCAGGGAATCCAATGGTCGGCTTCGACGGGGCGCGATTGCTCCGGTGGTTGGAAGGCACCGTAGGCCCAAGTGGGGACGACGGATCCATTGGCAAGCAACGCAGGAGCGATGAATCGTTGGTAGGTCGTTTTTTGCCCAGGCTGGAATCCTTCCCAAGCGTCGGTTTTCGCGAGGGAGCTAGCTTCTAAAGGAAGTTCGATCAGTTCGCCTTCGATTAGGCGTAATCCGTGAGCTTGATCTATTGAGCGTGGGAGTACGAGCTTTCGAGCTTCCGACCAGTCTCGGAGGCAATCTGGAGTTGCTGAGAGCAATTTGGACTCTGGCGGAAGAATTAGGATGGGGTATCCTTCTTTTAGTTCTAAGAGGGTCCCGAGGACTCGGGCTGGCGTTACTGAGAGGGCGTTGGGGCAGAATCGCCGGTGCTCTGTGTGGGAACTACGGAGGGTCCCGTAGGCGAAAAGGTAGTGAGTATTTTCGGGGTTCATTACTACGTGTGAGTATCTGTCGGTTAGAGATTTGTAAATTGGCTGTAACCGAGTTCAAATGAATCGCATTAAGAGGGGAATGGATGCATTCGCTTTCTATACAGCCTATAGCTCGCCGCAATTGATGAAACCGAAAGTTCGTCTTCTTGCGTACCAGCTTAGCGAAGCTTTTTTATCAACTACTAGTTTTTTGATGAGTCTATCAACCCCTTTCCTTTCTCTCCGCGCAGCGCGGGTCGCTACGTTTGCGATCTATTTGTACCTGGTTTCGCCGAAACTGGTTTCTGGCGAGGACCATATTTCCGTTAAATGGCAGGACTATAAGGAGGATAATGATCGGATTCGGGTCATCTCGCGCTACCTCGGATTTGAAAAGCAGGTTAGCAATCAGATCGTTCTCAAGGGGCATGCCGTTCACGACGCGATTTCGGGAGCTACGCCAACGGGTGTGCCAGCTGGCGAAGACGGGGAAGTGCCTTTGTCGAATTTGGAGGATGTTCGAGAGGCTGGAGTGATCGACCTGGATTGGACTCATGGGATTCACAAATCGACTTTTCAATACTCTTACAGCACGGAGAGCGATTTCCTGTCGCGCGGGTACTCGATTTCGCAGACATCGGAAATCAACCAGCGCAACACGGGCTTGAGCTACGGGGTGGCGTTGATCGACGATGATGTGCGTCCGAGCTTTTTCCAAGAAGCGCGGGAGAAAGAGAGCTACGACTATTTCGTTGGGATTAGCCAGGTTTTGGATCCGAATACGATCGTCGCGTTGAATTTCACTTATGGTGATGCCAGCGGTTACTTAGGCGACCCGTATAAGTTGGTTCGAAAAAACACGGAAGTTCTTCCGGATATTTTTCTGCCGCTTTCTTTTGCGGAAAACCGTCCAGCTGATCGAACGCGGAATATTTGGTTTTTCAATGTGAAACGATTCTTCGATGGAGTTGGCGGCAGTTTGGATTTCGATTATCGTTATTTCACGGATAACTGGGGAGTCCACAGCGACACGTTCGATATCGAGTGGTATCAGAAAATCGGCGATAAACTAATCGTCCGCCCGAAATACCGCTACTACAGTCAGAGTGCAGCGAGTTTCTACACGCTTGATCTGAGTGGTACGTCGCTTGAGCCAGGCGATACCGTGCAAGGGATAGCTCCATTTTATTCGTCGGACTATCGTTTGGCGAAATTCGATACGCATAGCTACGGCGTAAAATTCATCTATAAGCTTAGCGAACGGTTCAGTTTCGATGCATCGTTCGAACGTTATGAAATGGAAGGCAAGGACGATACGCCTCAATCGGCATTTGCCGATGCCGATATTTTAACCTTGGGAGGAAGCTGGTGGTTCTAGCGATGAAGCCAACGCCGGTGAAGATTGACGCTCGGGTTACGTTCGACTCGAAGCGTGGGCTGTATGATTTGCAGTTCAAGGCCTTGGGAACGAATTGTCGCATCCAGTATACGGCGACTAGCAATGATCATGCAGCTGCTTTCGCGAAGGAGGCCGTGCAGTGGGTAGCGAGTTTTGAAGGCAAGTATTCGCGTTTTCGTGACGATAGTTTGATTAGCGAAATCAATCGGAACGCGGGCGTCCGGTGGACGGATATCGACGCGGAAGTCGAATCGGTATTCGCAATTTGCGACGATTTGAATTTCATGACGCAAGGCGTTCTCGATCCGACGATGCTACCGTTGATCAAACTGTGGGACTACCGCGAAACGCACGCGAGCTTGCCTACTGACTCAGCTATTGCCGAAACGATGGCATTGATCGGCTGGGATAAAGTCGAACGAAAGCCCGGTGCGGTTTTCCTGCCGAAGCCAGGAATGGCTTTGGATCTGGGCGGATTTGGCAAGGAGTACGCAGTCGACAAGGTGGCTGCTATCGCCGTCGGAAATAGGATTGGCGCATGTCTCGTCGATTTTGGCCGGGATATTCACGCATTGGGCACTCCCCCCGGGGCTCCTGCCTGGCATATTGGTCTGGAGAATCCAGAGACGCCGGGAGCTGCTTGGAGTAGTTTAGCGGCGGTTGATATGGGCATCGCGACTTCGGGCGACTATCGGCGGTTTTTCGAACATGCCGGACAGCGATACGGGCATATTATCGATCCTCGTGTTGGTAAGCCGGCGATCAATGGTATTTTGGCGGTAACTATCGCTGCAAACTCCTGTCTAGAAGCCGGGGTGCTTTCAACAGCGGTTTTCGTTTTAGGCGAAGATGTAGGGATGAAATTAGTCGAAGGGACATTTGGCGCGGAAGGATGCATCGTAATGAATTCTGGGATACAGCAAACATCTAAATTTTATGAACATGTGGTTGAAAAGTAAATTTCGTCTGGGATCCATAATTGGTTTAGTGATTGTCTTGATCGGCTCGGTCGCTGCTCAGGCCGAAGGTTGGGGGCCGGAAACTGAGGTCGGCGATTTGGCTGCTTTCGAGTTGGGCGGAGATGTACCGGCGATGGAAGGCAAGGTGACGCTTATCGATTTTTGGGCGTCCTGGTGCGCTCCGTGCAAAGCAGCGTTTCCTGAAATGGAGAATCTGTATTTAAAGCATAAGGACGCGGGTTTTCAGATCCTCGCGATAAGTTTGGATCAAAAAGCTAAAATGATGGATAGCTTTTTGAAACGTCAGAAACCGAGTTTCGCAATCGCTCATGACACGAACCAATTATTGGCTCGATCAGCGGAAATACAAGTTATGCCATCTTCCTTCCTTGTAGATAAAAATGGCGTCGTGCGGTACGCGCATAAAGGGTGGCACGGCGACAAGTCTGTTAAGAGCCTAGAAGAACAAATCAAAACCTTGTTAGACGAATGAAACGAATAAACGCATTTAATTTGAAGACATGGGTTATTGGGGCACTCTTTATGGCAGCCTTTTCCGGTTGCACAACGGTGGAGCCTTATCAGAAGGGGAATTTGGCCGATTATACGATGCGCTCTGATCGGGATGAACTCGCTAGCGTAATGACTTCTCACATACAATTCTCTCGCGAAGCCAGCACTGGTGGCGAAGGAGTTGGCGGCGGCGGTTGCGGCTGCAATTGATGAGTTTTCGAAAATCATTTTCCCAACGCATTAAAAACAAACAAACCCTCCAGATACCTATGACCTTATTGTGGCTACAGATGAAGTTTGCTCGTGCTCAAGTGAGCATTTTTATGTTGGCGATGCTTTTGCAGCGTACTCCAGTAATCAAATACTTTGTGCAATTCGAGAAGGCTGCAACGGCTCCGGTTGCGAAATTGATCCGAGCGTTTACGATTTCGGCAGCATCTCTGGGTGGGCTACATTCGCTTTCCGGAGCGACGGACTATGTGATCAATCCCGAATCGCCTGCGGAAGCGCTGGTTGGAGAGGAATTTAATATGGCGTTTTCTATGGTAGATGCCCCTGCGGAGGCTAAATCTTGGAGTATCACGGGAACGATACCCCCCGGTCTTACGATTCCTGGTCTTGTAGACGATAATCTGAACAGCCGAATCGGAACCATTACAGGGACGCCTACGACGGCCGGTAGCTACAACATCGTGGTTCAGGCGTTCAAGCAGCTGAATTCAGTAGGACTTACAACGGACGACCCGAACACAATTACGATTAACGTCGCTGCAGCCGCTATTCCGCCGGAATTCGTTTGGCATCCGATATCGATGACGGTGCCAACGGGAGGGCGAGCGCAGTTTTTCTTCGAAGCGTCTGGAGAAATGGATACGGTTCAGTGGCTTAAGGACGGGACTCCGATAGGAGACGAATCAGGGTCTACGCTTATCTTGACTGGGACAACTTTGTCGGATGCTGGCGTGTACACCGTTTCAGCAAGCAACGACGGTAGTGCGACCGTTTCGGAAGGGGCGACTTTGACGATCGACGATGCGGCGGATTCGACGGTGACGTTTTCGAATCAAGGATTCCTTGCTCCAGAGAGCGATGTTTTGATCTCGAGTCTGGTAATTGAAGGTGGAGCGGCCAGGACAATTCTTTTGCGCGGCCTGGGACCAGCTTTAGACGGAGCGAATGCTCCGGGGGTTCTGGCGGATCCGCAGCTCGAGTTGATTCGATCGGTCATCGAGAATGATGAAGAAATCGGAACGCAAGCGCTTTTGTCCAATGATGATTGGGAAGTGGATTTGAATGCGGCGGAATTGGCTGCGGCGTTGAGCTCCAGTGGAAAGTCGTTCGAGTCGGGATCGAAAGACGCGGCGATACTAGTTACGCTTGCGGAGGGTAGCTACACGGTTAAGTTTTCGGGGAATAGCGAATGGATGGGAATCGGCCTTGCTGAAATGGTAGTGATCGAGTGATGTCGTTTTTTGAAATATGTCTTTAATGTGGTTTAAGCTCAAACTGGCTCGTGCGCAGTGGTTGATCGTTTTGCTAGCGATGCTCTTGCAACGTTCGCCGGCGATCCGCGTGTTGACCGTTCTGGAAAAGGCATTGAGCCAACCAGTTGCGCGTATTGTCCAAGGGACTACGTGGCTGGCTACAACGATGGGTGTATTTCATGCGACTGCGGGAGCCACTGGATTATTAGCGTCCCGAGATGGCGGGTCTTTTCGTACAATTGATTTATCTTATGTCGCTGAAATAGGGGAGCAGGTGACGCTCGCTTTTAAACTAGATGGTGCACCGATTGTATCTTGGGAAGTTGATTTCGAAAGCGATCTGGTAGATGGGCTAGCTTTTATTAATACGAGTGGGGAAGAAGTGCTGGCGGGTCCTTTTGAACGGGTTGGAGGTCCTGGTGGTGTAAATAAGTATTACACTGTAGCGAGCGATATATTGATTCTAAATGGAATTCCGACTACGGCCAGTGTAGTAGCAACGATGGATGATCCGGCTACGAATAAAAATATACTAGGAATTAAGGCTTTTGACGGAAGCGGAGAAAGTGAGGGCGGATGGTATAATGTCCAAATAGAGGTGCCATTGGCTGCTCCCGAGTTCGTATGGGAGCCTCAATCCATGAGCGTACCGACGGGCGGGCGAGCCCAGTTTTTCTTCGAAGCGGAGGAAGGAGTGGATACAGTCCAGTGGCTGAAAAACGGCAATACTCTGACAGGACAATCAGGCCCGACATTGATATTGGCGGAAACAATCGGTACCGATGCTGGGGTGTATTCAGTTTCGATTAAGAAAAATGGAGCTGAGAGAATTTCGGCTGGGGCAACATTGACGATCGACGACGATGCTGCAGCGGCGACCGTGGAGCTCACCAATCAAGGTTTCGTCGAACAGGGAAGCGATGTTTTGGTTTCAAGTTTGGTGGTTGAGGGACCGTCTGCGGCAACGATAATTTTGCGCGGTTTGGGACCGGAGTTGGGGGGAGCGAATGCTCCGGGAGTATTGGGGAATCCGCGTCTGGAATTGTCGCGAACGATATTCGAGGACGATGCAGAAGTAGGCGCTCAGGAGCTTTTGTCTAACGATGATTGGGAAGTGGGTCCGAACGCGATGGAACTAGCTGCCGTTTTGGTGGCTAATGGAAAGTCGCTTGAGACTGGGTCGAAAGACGCGGCGATATTGGTGACTCTTCCCGAAGGGATTTACAGGATCAAGCTCTCGGGGGACGGCGAATGGACTGGCGCTGGTTTGGCGGAAATGATCGTCATCGAGTGAGGAAGAGCTTGGGGGCTCCATCGCCAATTGTCGATTTAGCGGTATTCGGTAGGGCAACGACGTCCCGGCGTGCCGCAGTGCATATTCTTCTTGTGCGGCACTGCGGTACGCCGGGACGTCGTTGCCCTACTTGTTTGCTTATTTAACTAAGTAGAGTTCGTCCGTATTTATGCATTTTCGATGTTGGGCCGGCCCGACCATTTATCGGTTAAAGTCCGACGAAAGCGGGCTCAAGGTCGCGAAGTTCTTGATTTCGAGCTTTTTGTTCGCGGAGCGGACACCTATTTCCTGACTCAGGAAGGAACTAGCGAACGGAGGAAGCGATGTTAAAAAATCCCTCTCAAGCTTCAGCCCGTTCAAATCCTGCCCCGAGCCTCGACGAGCAATCGAGGGAGATCGTAAAAAACACAATTTCGAACAACGCTCGTACCTCGCTTGTTGCCTCCATGAGGCAAATAGGAGTCTCTTCGAGACAATAGGTTCGAATCAAATTCAAGAAAAACCTTAATTGGCGACGCAGAAACCAACCTTATTTGCCCGGAGGGCATCCTAGCGACTGCCAAGGAGCGATGACGACTTTGGCTTTTGCTGCGGCCTCGGCGATGCCGCCCTACCTTTGTCGGCTAGAGGCCGCCGAAGAGGTCTTCGAGGGAACGGGCTATTTTGATTGGAATGGATTTCTTTTCTTTGGCGGATTTGGCGAGGGCATCGAGGAGCTTCATGAGGGCAAGGCCTTCTTTACCGCTGTTGAGCGGGTCGCGTTCTTCCCGGATCGCGTCGATGAATTCTTGAGCTTGGGCAATGAATAAATCTTCGGTTGCGATTGGAGTTGCGTAGGATTCGGTGACGCTGGCTGGCTGATTGGATTGGGTTTTGGTTGCGGCGATCAAGTCGAGCGAGGCTTTCGTTCCGAAGATTCGTAGGCTGTTTTGCTCGGGGGCTTTGGTTTCGCTATTGGGTCCGTCGATGTGTCCGAATGTCATTGCGGAGACGCTTAGGCTCGAACCGTCTTTGAGGCGGGCGGTTCCGAAGATCGAATCTTCGGCGGCTTCGGATGGATCGGAAAGGCGCTCTTTGAGGAAAAGATTGTGGCTCGAGGCCATGGCTTCCATCGGGTCGGGGCATCCCATGGCGAACCAGATGCTATCGATAAGATGGATACCGAGATCGAGCAAGGCGCCGCCGCCGGTTTCTTTGTTGCCGCGCCAGTTGTCGTCATCGAATGGCCACCAGGCTCTGTGACCGGTAGCTTCGCCGCGATAGACGTCGCCCAGGGCACCGGTGGCGATTAGTTCGCGAGCGATTTGCAGTTCGGGGGCGAAGCGTTGATGGCGAGCCCACATGTAGGTTTTTCCGCAAAATCCTGCGGCGGATACGGTGCGGGACATTTCGCTTTCGTTGATGCCTGGAGGGCTTTCGCAGAGGACGTGTAGTCCGGCGTCGAAAGCGGAGCTGGTGGCGCGTTCGTGTCGATCGGTCGGTAGGCAGATCACGACGGCGTCGAGCGTACCGGATTCCATCATCTCTTCGTAGGAGATGTAGGCGTTGTCGATTCCGAATGTATTGACCATTGCGGTACGGGCTTCTTCGTCGCGATCGGCCACTGCGGTTAGGCTGACACTTTCGATTTTCTTGAACGCGGCTGCATGGCGTTGTCCCCAGTTTGCTCCGGCGATGCCGACTCGAATCGATTCACTCATGGGGCGATTAGATCATGGTGTTTGGGAATGGCAACTATTGGTGGGTGGGGTGGATGAGGGTATCAATAAAGTAATTGGTTTAATGGTAGCGGCCGATCTCCGAGCGGCCATTATTTGCATAGGAAGCCGAACGATTACATCGTTCGGTATGGCCGCTCGGAGATCGGCCGTGACCATTTCGATTTGCTTACAGGTCGGTGATGAGCAGTGTGGGACGAGCATCGAAATTATGAGTTTACGAATACGGGATATGCAGTTTCTGGAGTGGTCGGGGATTGAGCTGGAGGTGGAGGTGAGGCAAGCGGTGTGTTTGCTGGGCGAGTCGGGTTCGGGGAAGTCTTTGTTGCTGCGGGCGATTGCGGATTTGATATGCAATGAAGGTACTCTCGAGCTCGAGGGTCGGAGTCGCGAATCGTTTTCGCCGCAAGAATGGCGTCGAGCGGTTGGCTATTTGCCGGCGGAGATTTTTTGGTGGGAAGCGTCGGTTGGGGCCCATTTCGAGCGGTTGCCGACGGAGGTGGAATTGAAGCGCTTACGTTTGTCTTTGGAGTCGTTGGATTGGGCGCCGAATCGTTTGTCGATGGGCGAGCGTCAGCGTTTGGGGATTCTGAGAATGCTGGATCGGAAGCCGAGCGTTTTGCTTTTGGATGAGCCGACCGCGAATTTGGACGATGAGACTTCATCGGTCGTTGAATCGTTGATACTGGAGTATCTCAAATTGAACGATGCGGCGGCTTTATGGGTAACGCATAGTAAGTCGCAGGCAGCTCGTGTCGGAAAGCGAACGTACTTGATGAGGAATAAGTCGCTGGAATTGGCTGGAATGGAGGAGACTGCTATATGAACGCTACAATCAATTTGAATTACTGGGATATCGCTTTTGCAGCCTCGATCGTTCTGGGGCTGGGGGTTCTGCTTGCGTACTATCGGTTGGGGGTGACGCGCTCGCTGGTGGTCGCTTCGATTCGGCTGGTGATCCAGCTGCAGGTTATCGGCTATGTGCTGAAATTTCTATTTGCTGAAGGGCGATTGGGGTATGTCGCGATAATGGCGGTGATTATGTTGTTGGTGGCTTCTCGCGAGATCATGGCTCGGCAGAAATTGCGACTCAAGGGCTGGGCTTCGTTTGGCGTGGGGGCGTCGACTTTGTTTGTTTCGTCGTTTGCGGTGGCGTTGTTCGGCTTGCTGGTAGTCGTGAAGCCGGAGCCGTGGTATATGCCTCAGTATGCGATTCCGATGCTAGGCATGATAATGAGCAATACGATGAGCGGGGTTAGTCTGAGCATGGATCGGCTGACGTCTGCCTTGAGCGACAATCGCTTGATCATCGAGCAGCGACTGGCTTTGGGGCAAAGCGCTCGGGAATCGATCCAGCCTTATCTGAGGGATTGCATCCGGACGGGCATAATGCCGGTGGTCAATTCTATGGCGACGGCGGGAATCGTATCGCTACCGGGTATGATGACTGGGCAAATTCTTGCTGGAGCGGATCCGACGGAGGCGGTCAAGTATCAGATTATCATCTGGTTTTTCATTGTCGCAGGAGTGGGTTTTGGAATGGCGATGGCCCTTCGGATGTTGGAGATGCGGTTATTCGATGAACGGCAGCGTTTGCGGCTGGATCGACTGGTGGGGGAATGAGTTTTTCGTTGGCTCGGGAATTCGGGTTGAAATTTGAATCCAAAGATATCTGGTCAACGAATCATTACTGGGCAGACTCGGTTCCGATCGAGGTTTTACGACTGCTTGGATGAACGATAATGAAGCTCCTGCGCATATTTTTATTTTTTTTGCTGATCCCAGCTTTGGCTTACTCGAAGCCGAAGAAGGAGATTCCGTTCATCTATTTGAACCCGAATCAGGTGCTTTACATCACGGTCATCGACAATGTCTATGATATGGGCGACGAGAGCGATCGCTATCATTATATCGAAGAAACATTGGAGAAAGTCTTAGACGAGACGGAATTTCCGATGGGTTACAAGGTAGGCCGATTCGGCTGGCGCGTGCCGAAGGATCAGCCTGAACTGCAGTTGTTCTTCCACAAGTGGGGAAATAATGGTCTGGGAGAGATAGAGGTTCGCCTAAATGCTTCACTAAAAGAAACGTCTCATGGCCGAAGTCGAAATAAGCTTGGATTCGTTCACGAAAGGGAGGGCTCTTTCGGCATCTTTTCTAGCAGCCGCGCCATTAAGGTATATAATGATGTGCTGAGCAAAGCGTTGATTAAGCTCATCGCCGAGCTCAACGAGCACTTCGAGGTGGATTTCGGCTATGCCGAACCAGATGGGGATATCCAATCGCTTTCCCCGAGTCTGGGAACGCCTATTGACGATAAGTAGAGCGACTGGGGTTAAGAGGAAAAATAGATGGATGACGCGAGTATTGAAGCTGAATTGATACGTCGGATTGCTTTGGAGCAACGCGACGCTTTCGACGAGCTTTACGCTCGGTATTCGAGGCCGCTTTTTTCTTACGCCTTCAAATTTCTCAAAGATCGCATGATGGCGGAGGAGGTGTTGCAGGATGCGTTCGTCAAAATCTGGCGAACATCCCCACGCTACAATCCGGCCCTTTCTCGCCCATTTAGCTGGGCGGTTCTGGTAACGAAGCGTTTGTGTATCGATCGTTTGCGACGCCAGAAACCAGAATCGATTGTTGCGGATCCGATGGAGTTTCAATCGAACGAAGCAACCCATTCCAGGGAACGTAATCCAGCCGAAGCGGTTGCCATGAAGGAAGAAGTCGGGCGTTTGCGTTCGATGCTCGAACGGCTCCCTCAGGCTCAAAAAGATAGTCTATCTCTCGCATTGAGCAAGGGACTGACCCAACAGGAAATTTCAGATAAACTTAATATGCCTCTTGGCACAGTGAAAACCTCGATGAGACGAGGTATGCAACGGCTCAGGCAACTAATGTCCCATTGTTATGAATAATAACGAAGAATCACACGAAACCGCGCTGCAATACGCGCTTGGCACGCTTCCGGAGGCCGAAACCGAAGGATTCGAATCGCGCTTGGAATCAGATCGCGACTTGCAAGATCTCGTTCACGAATGGCAGCGCGTGAACGAAGAGGACGCTCGCGATAACGAGCAGCTAGAGCCGTCGTTCCGGATTTACTCGACTGTGATGGCGGAGCTTGAAGGCAAAGGCGGTTCGGCGACGGATCCAGCGGAAACCGAGGCGGCAGAATCGAAATCTAATATAATCCCATTTCTTTCTTGGGGCGGTTGGGCCGCTGCTGCGGGGCTGGCGATATTCGTTGGTCTTTCGGTTGGAAGTCCAACGGCTTCGACTAACGCGTTGACAGCTAACCTTCCTCACTCTGGTAGCGATATCATCCTCGATGATCTCGAAAATCCGGAATCGGCGACGACACTTTCCTTTGGCCAGGAACAGGATGAATTCCAGGATCGATTGCTGGAATTAACCGGATTGGCGGAGTCGTATTGGTTTTCTCGCGAAGGATTGCCGCCCGAAGACGGGCAAGGCTTGGATGCGGAAGCGTTTTCCGGAGGATTTTCGATTTACGATCGGAAGATTAAAATCGGGGTGATTGGTATCGAAAATATTCCCGAAGGCCGGTTGGGCACCTATTATAATGTATGGGCTCGAGTAGCGGAAGACAGCGATCCGGTTTGGGCTGGTATGCTGAAGTCTGACGATGCGGGCAGTCGCTTGGCGTTTTTCGATTTGTCGTCCAATGCCACGATCATGGATAGGGATGAAGCGGTCACGTTCTTCGTGACGGAGGAAAGCGAGAAGCATCCTGAACGGCCAGAGGGTCGGGTTGTGTTGAGCGGAATCTGAGGGGATTTCTTTTACAGGAGCCAGTGGAGAGGCGGTACCGCCACTTGTAGGGGTTCCACTTCTGGGGCGTTCTTTTGGGATTTTGAAGTTGCGACGGCTTTGGCATTTTTCATGCTGGGTCGAGGATTTCACAATTCTCCCTCGAATCAAGAATGCTATGAAACGACTTCTCTCTCTTCTCACTGGACTCGCCTTTGTCCTGCCATCGATTGCGATGGCGGCTGACGAAGCGACAATTGATTCAGGCGATACCGCCTGGATGATCGTGGCTTCTGCTTTGGTGCTTTTTATGACGTTGCCTGGATTGGCTCTGTTTTACGGAGGGCTTGTGCGATCGAAAAACGTGCTTTCGATTCTAATGCAGTGCTTCGCCATTTGCGCTGTGATGAGCCTCTTGTGGGTAATTTATGGGTACAGTGTAGCGGCCCAAGAAGGTGGGCGTTTTTGGGGCGGCTTCGAGATGGCCTTCCTTAAGCACCTAACGGTCGAAAAAGTTAACGGAACGATCCCGGAAAGCGTTTACATAATGTTTCAAATGACCTTTGCGATCATTACGCCGGCTCTGATCGTGGGCGCATTCGCGGAGCGCATCAAGTTCGGAGCGGTGATGCTTTTTTCAATTATTTGGTTCAGCTTTTCCTATTTGCCGATTTGGCATATGGCCTGGGGCGGTGGACTTTTCGCCGAATGGGACGTTATCGATTTCGCAGGTGGAACGGTTGTCCATATCAATGCGGCGGTTGCTGGTTTGGTAGGGTGTATGATGGTGGGAAAACGCCGCGGAGCATTTCGCGAGCCGATCAAACCGCATAATTTGCCGCTGACAGTTGTTGGAGCGGCGATGCTTTGGGTCGGCTGGTTCGGATTCAATGCGGGCAGCCAGTTGGCTGCCGACGGCACAGCGGGCATGGCTATGCTGGTGACTCAAATTGCAGCTGCATCTGCAGCGGTTACGTGGATGCTGATCGAGTGGGTCAAGCATGGTAAGGCGAGTATCTTGGGTATCGCCACGGGTGCGGTCGCTGGTTTGGTCGCGATCACTCCGGCCTCGGGGAATTCGGGTCCTATGGGCGCGATCTTGATAGGCGTAGCGTCAGGTCTCTGTTGTTACCTGGTGGCGGTTAATTTGAAGCATAAGCTAAAAATCGACGATAGTTTGGACGTGTTTGGCGTTCATGGCATCGGCGGTATCGTAGGCGCTTTGTTGACGGGCGTTGTAGCGGCCAAGGGAATGGGCGGATCTGGATTTGAGGTCGATGGCGGCATGGGCGAGCAGGTTTTCGCTCAGTTCAAGAGCATCGTGGTTACGATCATTTGGAGCGGAACAGTTTCGTATATCGCGTTCAAGCTGCTCGGCTATTTCATGAATGGCATCCGCGTCGAAACGGACGACGAGCTTCGCGGTCTCGACCTCAGCTCGCACGACGAGCAAGGCTACGATATGTAGTCCGCCAATTGGGGATCACCGAATTTTCAAGGATCAGAGAGCTTCGGCTTTCTGATCCTTTTTGCTTTGGAGCTGCAAGGTTGCATTCTCGACCCGGAATCGTAGCGTGTTCGCGGAAATGAAAAAGACACTTTTTTCGAGCGTTTATTTGGGATTAGCAGTCCTCTTCACGAGCGGTTGTTCGATTAAGAAGATTGCGATGAACCAATTGGGGGACGCGCTTTCTGGCGGGGGAACCGTGTTTTCGTCTGACGAGGATCCGGAGCTGGTTAAGGACGCTCTGCCGTTTAGCTTAAAGCTCATGGAAAGCGTGCTTGCGGAAACTCCCGAACACCGCGGGTTGCTGTTGTCGCTGGCGAGCGGTTTTACCCAGTATGGCTACGGGTTCGTACAGCTGGATGCGGATGAGATTGAAGACGATGATTACGATAAGGCTCAAGAATTGCGGGATCGCGCGAAGCTTTTGTATTTGAGAGCTAAGCGATACGGGATTCGGGCGTTGGAAGTTAAGTACCCGAATTTCGAAGCGCGGTTGATAAGCGATCGAGATGCGGCGTTGAATGAATTGGATGAAGACGAAATTCCTTACCTTTATTGGGCTGGTCTGTCGTGGGCCGCGGCGATCGCTCTCTCGCTGGACGACCCGCAAGAGTTGGGAAATCTCGCGATTGCGGAAAGCATGTTGGAGC
>JBNMOQ010000094.1:0-16441 GCA_051275055.1 Candidatus Pelagisphaera sp. | reverse complement strand
AAACCCGGTTCCAAGGAGGGTGATCTAATCCTGAACCTTCAAAGCTTAAAAAAGAAACATTAAGGTTTTCAACGAACCCATTTTCGACATAGCTAGAGTCCGAAATGAAAGCAATCGACGGCAAAAAAATAGCGAGCGACATCGTTGACGAGCTCACCGCTAAAACAGCCTCCATCCAAGGGCCAAAGCCCTGCATCGCGTTTATTCGCGTAGGAGAAGATCCCGCATCGGTATCTTACGTTCGTGGAAAGAATCGTACCGCCGAAAAAATTGGGATTACTCCTCTGCTTTTCGCATTCGAAGATTCGATTTCCCAGGAAACGCTTGACGCTAAAATTGACGAACTCAATGCTGATTCGTCAGTCAACGGCATCCTAATCCAGTCTCCCCTTCCCTCGCACCTCGATGAACAATCGGCATTCAACCGCATCGACCCCAACAAGGATGTCGACGGATTTCACGTCATCAACGCAGGGCGCGTAGTGCAAGAAGACTCCAACGGATTCGTTTCCTGCACTCCCGGCGGCATCATCGAAATTTGCCAACGCGAAGGCATAAGCCTCGAAGGCAAACATGTCGTCGTGATTGGCCGTAGCCTAATCGTGGGCAAAACCTTTGCTCTTCTGGCCATGCAAAACGGACCGCAGGCAAATGCTACGGTCACGGTTTGCCACTCGCGCACGCGCAATCTCAAGGAAATCACCCGTCAGGCAGACGTATTAGTCGCGGCAATCGGACGCCCAGAGATGATAACCGGCGACATGATCAAAGACGGTGCAGTTGTCATCGACGTCGGGATCAACCGCGTCGAAGACGCATCCAAGAAAAAAGGATACAAACTCGTTGGCGACGTCAACTTCGCCGAGGCTGAACCCATAGCTTCCCGAATAACTCCGGTTCCCGGAGGAGTTGGCCCAATGACCGTCGCTATGCTTATGAAAAACACGGTCAAAGCCTACGAGCTCCAAAACTCCTAAACTTCACTTTCTCGATCTCCACCCCCTCCAACGGAATAATGACCAAGTTACCCAATCCCACCCGGACCATTTTAGTAGTCGATGATGAACCGGTTAACGTCCAGCTCCTCAAACGAAAACTCGAATGGGACGGGATGAAAGTGCTCACCGCCGCTAACGGTCAAGCTTGCCTGGATATCGCCAAAGCCGAAGAGCCAGACCTCATCCTACTCGACGTAATGATGCCAGGGATGGACGGTTTGGAAGTCTGTCAAAGACTCCGCGATAGCGAACTAACCAAAGGGATTCCTGTCATATTCGTGACCGCTCATAATTCCAAGGAGGGTAAACTCGAAGGCCTCCAAGCCGGGGCGGTAGACTACATCACCAAGCCGATCGATCTCGAAGAAACCACAGCCCGCGTTCGTGCCCAGCTGAACTACCTCGCGATCAACCAAGAGAACGTCGAACTGACGCGCCGTCTCGGAGAATCCCGACGCACCGCCGCAGTCGGAGCACTCACTCAAGGCATCGCTCACAATCTGAACAATATGCTCGGCGTCGTTATGGGCTACTTGGAATTAGCCAAAGCAAATAGCGGCGATCCCGAAAAAGTATTAAAGAACATCGCCCGAGTCGAAAACGCGGGCAATCGAATCGTCGGCATCATCAAACAGCTAAGCACCGTCGCCTTCACTACTCGACTCGCCCTGCATAGGATGTCCGTCGATCGACTAATCACAGGCAGTATCCACCGAGCCCAAGATGACATCGGCGAGAAATTCACCGTAACGGTGCTCAACGACATCAAAGAAAAAACGATTCGAACCAATATCGAAGCCTTTGAAGACGCACTTTCCAAATTACTTATCAACGCGTGGGAAAGCTATGATGCCAGCAGTCTATCAAAACCTATTTATTTGCGATCGAAGACGCTCGAAGACGGCTCGGCACTCGAATTTATAATCGAAGACCAAGGAAACGGAATCGACGCTGAGATTGAAGACAATATGTTCGAGCCGTTCGTCAGCACGAAGAATACCGTAGGCGTCGGCATGGGGCTGACCATTGCGCGTCACGCAATTCGCACGCTCGGCGGCGAAGTGTATATTCGACCCGGCGTCCAACGAGGAGCCGTCGTCACTTTCGACCATCCTCTAACAAAAGAAACTAATTCTCATACATGATCACTGGATTTATCGGAGCGGGCAATCTCGCCAGAGCAATTGTAATCGGACTACTGGATAAAAGCGTCCTAAGCCCCAACGAACTCCTCTGCGTTTCAGGCTCAGGGGTAACCGCTCAAACGCTTTCCCAGGAAACCGGCATCGGTCTCGCTTCGTCCAGGATCGATCTGCTCGAACGTGCGCAAACCGTCGTACTTGCATTCAAACCCCAGCATTTGGATACGATCACGGCTGAGGAAAGCACAGCCTCTCAAAACAGCCTCGTCATTTCCGTTCTCGCAGGGCGAACTCTAGAGTCGCTTCAAGCAGCATTTCCAAATGCGCGAAACGTCGTCAGAGTCATGCCCAACACGCCTTCGCGGATCGGCAAAGGCGTCAGCGCTTTTTGTTTCCAAAAAACTCCAAGCGGCGAAGACCGTCAGCTCGTAGAAGAACTCCTTGGAGCACTAGGAACTTGCTACGAAGTCCAGGAGTCGCAGATGCATATTGTAACCGCTGTCAGTGGTTGCGGTCCTGCCGTCTTTTTCCAATTCATCGACTACATTGCTCAAGCCGCCGAAAAACGCGGACTCGAGCACGACCTCGCTGCGACCTTAGCCATCGAAACCGGATTAGGCTCACTACAACTGATGGCTCAAAGCAATCAGGCGCCATCTCAACTGGTTAACGAAGTCGTCTCTCCAAATGGAGTGACCCATGCCCTTCTCACTAGCCTCGGCGATAGCGATTGGTCCAAAATCATCGACACCGCGATGGAAGCAGCAGTGAACCGATCGACTGAACTCTCGAAGGCATAATTCCAGAGAAAACTCTAATAGACTGTTTTAAACAGTCAGTGTAGGAGCGGGTTTATCCCGCGATTTTTCGTTTTTATTGATATAGACGCATTATCGCGGGTAAACCCGCTGCTACAAATAAACAGTCCCTACTAGAGACTATTGAAAGTAGGAACCAAGTTCCTCGGCAGACCAAGGTCCCCGATCACCAATATCACCGCGCACCGCGGCCACGTCTTCCTTGGTCACCTCACTGCTTTCGTTACCCCAATTCTTCCGAATATAGGTTACCAGTCCAGCGATTTCGTGATCCTTAAGACCGCCGCCATAAGCAGCCATGTTGCCATTGTACTCATTACCTTTTACGGTAACCGGTCCTACGAGACCCGCCAAAAGGACCTTAGTGGTCAAAGTAGAATCTTCGATCGTTACATATTCAGAACCAGCAAGCGGCGGGAACTGACCAGGAAGCCCTTCGCCATTCGCTTGGTGACAACCAACGCAAGCCATCTTCGTATAAAGACTTTCGCCGATCGCATAGTAATCATAAACGATCGGTCCTCTAGGACGCTCAAGCCAGTCATTGTACAAAGCAATGTCCGTACGCTCGTGAAGATACATTTGCGGGTTTTGCTCGCCCATGTAGCGGCGTTGATAGAACCAGCCGAAAATTAAAACAACGATCAGCATCGTCGCTGTAGTGAACAGAACTGGCGATGCTACGAAAAACGGTTCGCGGCGAATACGCGTGTGCGTTTTTAGGATACTCTCGTCACTAGCGAGACCTTCGTCTACTCCCGAAATATTGTGGTTTTGCGATTCGTCACTCATTACTTCGCATTCTCCAACGCTACCGTTAGTTCCTCCAACATCACATCGTTGGACTTTGGCGCTTCTTTCAAATCGTAAGTCACTTTAAGACTCTTCATGTACGCGACCAAGGCTTCAGCCTTACGCGATGGAACAACTTCGTATCCGTCCCCCACTGCGTATTCAGCAGGCAACTTCAAAGCGCGATTCGTTAGCTCGCCAACGATTTCTCTCGTTTCAAACAGAAACGGCATACCCGGCATATTCGAGCCTTTCGACGTGATTTGAGGATTATAAAAATGAAGCAAATGCCACTCTGTATCAGATCGACGTTTTCCGACATTCGAAAGGTCTGGTCCTAGTCGAGTATTGCCTATGAGAACTGGCGTTTGGTCGATGTAATCCCGAGCAACTGACTGACGATCACCCCAACCGCGCTGCAAATCAAAACCAGACGACACGCGTATTTGCTGCGTGTGACAAGCGACACATCCAAATTCTTGATAAACCAACTTACCCTGCGCCGCACCACCTTTGGCGCTGCTCGGCAATCGTCCGCCTTGCTCCACATCGAAAACCGGAGACAAGTGACCAGTCTCTTGAATTGGCTTATTAATTACCAACGCCCACGTTAAGGAAAGGATAATAAAGACGCCTAGAAATATGAAAGGGCCGCGATTCATGAAGCAGTGTACTCCAACTCAGGAGCCTCTTCTATAAGGCTGGTTGACGCTTCTTTTTCGGAACGCGTTGATAAAAGCATCCAGAAAAAGATTACATTATAAGCGATCGCTCCTACCAATAAGAGCGACATTCCCATGGACGTTAGAAAATAGCTGCCGCGCATCGTATTAACAATCGCAAGCATATCGGCTGTGCTGCCATTGATCAGCTCGCCTTGTTGAATGCCACCAGAAATCGATCCAATAGATAGAATAATCAGGCCCAATGCCTGCGCCCAAAATTGAAGATCCACCAAAGTCAAAGACGGAAGTTCTTTATTGAGCAATCGTGGCAAAATAAAGTAACTGGCTCCGGTAAAAACCATTCCAGCGAAACCGAACATCGCGAGTTGATTAACTCCTGAATCGAATATCGAAAACTGAACGACTTCCTGAGATCCACGCAACGCGCCCCAAACCTTGAACATCATAACCGCGATGAACGAAAGAACACCCGCAAGTAGAAAACGTGTAGAGGCCGAATCCCAAATTTTGCTGAATCGACTCAGAAGACTTCCTAGGAATTGAATAGAAAACGTCGTCGTTGGGAGCAGCAGTCCAAACGTCGCAATTACGCCAACTGACGCCACCCAAACTGGAATCGGTCCGTTAACCATCTTGGCTGCACCCGCTACACTTGCGAAAAGAATCCAACTCCAAAATGCGATACCCGTGTATCGGTATCCTACAACTGATATACCCAGTGTCTTGGGTATAAGGTAATAAATAGATGCGAACGCCAAAGGCGCGATCAGTAGACCAAACACATTCTCGGCATACCACGCGCTAACCAAATTTTGGAACGCTCCTTGAGCCGGCGAGCAAACCAACATGATCTGCGCTCCGCTGTAAATCCAAGCGAACGAAAAGAGAGCTACCAAAATCCACCACTGAGAAGCGTAAGTAGTACGCTGGACACGGGCCCGAAAAGCCATCGCGCACCACAGACCAATTCCCAAAAACGAAACGAAAAAGATCGGCGCCGTATAAGGAGGAAACTCAAGCCATTCGTATGGCAGCTGATCGCCAACCAAAATACCAATCACTCCGATAACAACAGCCAGGTTCCAGATCACAGTCATGATCGTAAGGGAAACACCCTGCCTTAAAGGAGCTCCGCCAAGTCTGGCTAACAGAAATATAGCGCAACCGAGACCTGCATTGAAAAGCCATCCGTAGATGAGCGTATTCCAAAAGATCGGTTCGACTTTTCCGTAGGTCATGTACTGACACTCCTCGATAAACCCAGGAGTATGCAATTTTATCGATGCAATCAGACCGAAAACGGTCGCGATCAACATCCAGCCAACTGCCGCCTTGAAGAGAGAGAGTAACGGAAAGCGGATCGACGCATCGATAGTTCGCTGCGTCCCACGATTCTTCGCGTCACCCTCGAGGTTCGAGCAAAGAGAAGAACAAAGATTGCCGATCAAATTCATTTTCGATTATCCGATTCGATAAAGTGATTCGTACGTCCGAACTACTTCGAATTCTCCGAGACTATCAGAGCTTTGGCTCGTTCGATTGGCAAACGAACCTTTCCTGCTGCCGCATCCACTACCGCGTAACCAGACAACTTGTCTGTAGCAGCTGCTTCATGTTCAGCGAGCGATGGACGTTCGACGGTTGGTTCGACCGTTTGGTCGTCGGAATTCAAATACGTAGCGTTCAGCAGAAAATAGAAAACCAGGAACGCTCCCAAAATGGCGACTACCGCTGGGAATGCGCTGCGGGATGGTGTTTGCGCGGATTGGCTCATCGTTCGTCAATTAGTGGTTGTGGTTCAAGCATTCCTGTATGCGAGGATCGCGAATCGGAATGATTTTGGTCGTCAAAAAGCTCGTCCAATAAGCCCAGAGGAGTATACCCCCTGCTCCAACGACTCCCGATATGTACCAGATAATATTCGTCCAGTCCGCGAACAGTTGAAAAGACATACCGTCTGCGTCTTTGAGAGACGGCAGAATATTAAAGTATCCATCAAGCAAGTTCATCGAAAGCAACCAGCAAGCCATGAACGTCATCGACTTGTAATTCACCTTCAATGGGAACTGTAGCATGTAGAGGAACGGGAAGAGAAAGTACCCGAAAATCAACATCATGGAAATCGGCCACCAAAGCCCTTGTTCGCGATCGTTATACCAAAACGTTTCTTCCGGAAGATTCGCATTCCAGATTAGGAAGTACTGAGAGAAAGTGATGTATGCCCAGAATACCGTGAAGGCGAAAGCCAACGTAGCAACATCATGCAAGTGCTTCGTATTGAAGATTCCCTTAAGCGGACCTTTCGCAACAAGATGCGCGCAGGTCAAAAGCATCACTGCGAGCGAAGCGCGCATTGCGCTAGCGAAGATCCAAACTCCGAACATTGTCGAGTACCAGTGATACTCCAAACTCATGATCCAGTCGAATGCGGCAGCTGTCCAAGTGAAAGCGACCAGAATCAAACCAATAGCTGCGTGCTTGCGGCTTGAGAATGTATGCTTTGCCTCTCCATCCTCGTCTTGAGCGAACGAATTGCGGCGGAAAGCCCACGCGAAATAAGACCAAACTGAAAAACAGAAAGCGGCGCGAACCCAGAAGAATGTTTCAGATAACCACCACGTTTTCTTTTGGTAAAGGATATCCGTAGCCACGGTACCATGACCACCAGGTGCCAATGCGCCTTGATCCATCCACAACCAAAGGACTCCTTGATCGCCACCAAAGTAAGTCAAAGCGAACAATGGAACGAATAAGATCCCCAAATAGGGAAGAGCCGAAATATAGTGCTCCGCCTGCCGGCGCACGATAACCGACCACTGGGCATCGAAGATATGGTGAATCATCACCAAAAACAACATGCCGACCGCTATCGACGTGATGAAGATCAGTCCGATCAGATAAGACCATGCGGCAATCTGCGTATCGACGAAAAAGCCGATCAGCGAAACTGCTAGTCCAGCGGCTCCAATCAAGAGCCACTTTTTAGGATTTGGCGAAAAATCTGCGCTCATAGTCCGAGCTCCTCTCTTTTAGCAGGAGTTAAATCTTTTGCGGAACCGTTCGCCGCGCGCTGTAAGGCGCGAACGTACAATACCACGTTCCAACGATCTTCGACGGAAAGTCGATCGGCGTATCCGTACATCAAACCTTTTCCGTTCTTAACCACATCGTAAAGTTGTCCATCGGTGTAGTCGCTCAAACGAGCATCGGTCAGGTTAGCGACCGTCAACATACCGTATTTTTTGGTGATGCCATCACCATCCCCTGCTCCGCCATGACAAACCGTGCAGTAGATATTGTAGCGATCTTCACCACGAGCAATCGCGTCATTGTCGACTTCGATCGGGAAACCCTTGCCGAAAACTTCACCGCGTTTGCCGGTCGCCAAATACTCATCAGCGATGTAAGTGCCGCGAGCCACAGTGCCGTCCACTGGCAAACGATCCGTACGGCCATCCGCGAAGAAAGCGCTTTCCGCCTGCGGATGATACTTCGGCATACGATCCATGTCCGGAAAGACCTCGAGAGGCGGCTTGGTCGATTTACTGCCGCGTGGACCGAGAATCGATACCACTCCGACAAGACCTAGAATAAAAATGAGATATACGTAACGCATCGAAATTATTCCTCTAATTCTCCAACTTCTACGGGTTCGAGATCGTTAAGAAACGCGCGGGTCTTCTCATCGTCGAATTGCGGATCTTCATTCTCGATATACAAGAAGAACTTATCATCCGAGCTTGCTCTAACATCCTTGTATTTAAGAACAGGATGATGATGCCTCGGGAGTCTATTAAGAATGAACATTCCTCCGATCGACGCGAAGGCCGAGAAGAGGATCGTCATTTCGTAGGAAACCGGAAACGCATATTGCGGGCTGAAATATGGCTTGCCGCCAACAATCAGCTTATAGCCATCCATAAAAGGAAGACTCAATTCCGATGCGCCGGTGAACCAAATCATGAGCATGCCAGCCGTGAAGCCGAACGTTCCGCCAATGATAGTAAAACGCCCTACAACCGAGCGTTTCAAACCCATTGCCGGGTCCAATCCGTGGATTGGAAACGGCGTAATGACGTCCCATTTTTTGAAGCCAGCATCTCTCACCTTCTCTGCCGCATGCATGATGTCGGCAGGGGTGTCGAATTTAGCGATAAGTCCGTATTGTTTATCCATTGTCGGAGAGCGTCGCTTTAAAATTAGTGCTTGTGAGCATGTGCATCCGCCTGCGGTGTGACGGCTTTAATTTCCGCCATTGCCATAAGCGGCAGGAAGCGGAGGAACAATAGGAAGAGAACCGAGAATACACCGAAGGTCCCCACGTATGTGAAGATATCGACGATCGTCGGCGAATAGTACCCCCAACTCGAAGGAAGGAAGTCGCGCGTCAAAGTAGTGACAGCGATAACGAAACGCTCGAACCACATGCCGATATTGACGAAGATTGTAATAATCCAGACCAAGGCTGTATTCTCGCGAATCTTCTTAAACCAGAAGAACTGCGGCGAGATAACGTTACAGGAAATCATGATCCAGTACGCCCAAGCGTAATTCCCGAAAGCGCGATTGACGAAGGCGAAAATCTCGAAGTCGTTCGCTCCATAAGCAGCGATGAAAAACTCCATCCCGTAGGCGTAGCCCACCATAGTACCCGTGGCCAAGATTATCTTGGTCATGCAATCGATGTGATACTGCGTAATGAGATCGTCGAGACGATAGATCGCTCGAAGCGGCAACATCAAAGTCAATACCATGCCGAAGCCGGAGAAAATCGCTCCTGCAACGAAGTACGGAGGGAAAATTGTCGTGTGCCAACCTGGCAGCAAAGAGATAGCGAAATCAAAGGATACGATCGTGTGTACCGAAAGTACCAGCGGCGTCGAAAGACCTGCCAGCAACAAGTAACACATCTCGTAGTTACTCCACTGACGATTCGAACCGCGCCAGCCCATCGCAAAAATGCCGTAGAGAACCTGGCGGATTTTATTGGTCGCCCGGTCGCGAACGGTCGCCAAATCGGGAATCAATCCAACATACCAAAACAGTACCGAAACCGTTCCGTAAGTCGAAACCGCGAAAACGTCCCAAAGGAGAGCCGACTTAAAATTCGGCCAAATCGCATTCGCATTAGGAATTGGAAACAAAAACCAAGCCATCCAAACACGACCGACGTGGAAAACCGGAAAAATACCTGCACAGACAACCGCAAAAATGGTCATCGCCTCGGCTGCTCGATTGATTGACGTCCGCCACTTTTGTCGCAGCAAACAAAGAATCGCCGAAATCAGCGTACCCGCGTGACCGATACCGATCCAGAAGACGAAATTGACGATAGCCCAACCCCAGTTCGCAGGATTAGCCAAACCCCAAACGCCTGTGCCCGTCGAAACGAGATAGACGAGACCCATCACAGTGAAAGAAGCCGTGGCGCAAGCGAGTACGAAACATACCCACCACCAGGTCGGTGTTTTCTCCTCTACGATTCCGCAAATCTTGTCGGTGATCCAGCTAAAGCTGCGATCGTTGTCGACGAGTGCAGGCCGAGGAATGTCGACGGGATTTACTTCGTCGAGAATCGCTGGCTTAACTTCGCCGGTTGATGCGTGTGCGCTAGCCATTAGTGCGCTCCTCCTTGCTCAGTGTGGGAATCGGAATGTGCTTCATCATGACCGTGGTCATCCTGTGATTCGTGAGGTTCATGCCCGCCACCGTGGTGCGGAGAATCTCCCTCGTACTCCGTCGTGGAGTGCGGTTGGTCGATGTAGTCCGGCATTTCAGGATTCTGATTACGGAGCTTAGCGAGATAAGTGGTACGCGGACGAGTGTTGGTGTATCCAAGAACCGCATAATTGCGCTCGTTGGCTTGAAGCTCGGAAACAAGGCTGTGTTCATCGCTTACATCGCCGAACTCGATCGCATTCATCGGACATACTTGCTGACAAGCGACCTTGATCGTTCCATCAGGAATTCTGATGTCATTGCTGTCCTGGGCTTTCACCTTCTGAGCAATCTTGCCCTGCTGGATACGTTGCACGCAATAAGTGCACTTTTCCATCACGCCACGCATACGAACCGAAACGTCCGGGTTCTGCGCCATTTGCACGAGCTCTGGCATTCCCTTTGGAGCCAAAGGACCTTCATAAAGGCGATCCAGCGGACGTTGCTGGTAGTCCATAAAATTGAAGCGACGTACTTTGTACGGGCAATTGTTCGCGCAGTAACGCGTTCCGATACAACGATTGTAAGCCATCGTATTGAGGCCGTCTTCGTCATGCACCGTAGCGTTAACTGGGCAAACCGTTTCGCAAGGAGCCGTTTCGCAATGCATACAAGCGATTGGCTGAAGCGATACTTGCGGATCTTCTGGGATAACCGACAAATCCTTCACGTCTCCAGAAGAGAAATAACGATCCATCCGGATCCAGTGCATTTCGCGACCGCGGCGGACTTGATCCTTACCGACAATTGGAATGTTGTTCTCGCTTTGGCAAGCAACGACACAGGCGTTACAACCGGAACAAACGTTCAAGTCGATCGCCATGCCCCACTGGTGGATACCAGTATAGTCAGGGTGCTTGTAAAGCGAACCGCCACGTGGCGTTTCCTTGGAGCGTTGCTGAACGGACATGCCCTTGTCGTCGCCCAAGATTGGCGGCGAATGGCTTTCCATTCCCATTTTCTCCACCCATTGCGGATCCGATGCGTAATCGTCGAGATTCGATTCGCGAATAATCGCGCGGCCTTCCATCGACCAATGCTCTTGCGTATTCGCCAACTGGATAACTTCGCCAGTCAGTTCGAGCTTCGCGCCTGAAACGAATGTTGCCGATTTCGAAGTACGAACTGCATACGAACTGAAACCAGAGTTGGTTCCAACACGACCTGTGCGAGTCCGTCCGTAACCGAGCGGCAAGATGATAGAATAATTATCGAGACCCGGAAGGATCTGAACGCCACCGGTAATTTCGCGACCGCCAATGGTCACCGTCGCCACAGGAGAATAAGAGCGACCGTCTTTTACGACGTTCGGATTTTTTCTAGTGATCTGCAACATCGAGTCCGCAGAAACGATATCGAGCTCATTGCCCAACCGTGGACTAACGAAAATCGCATTGTCCCAAGTCAGCTTGGACATGGGATCAGGACACTCTTGCAACCAACCGTTGTTGATATAGCGGCCATCATCGACGCTGGCGTCGTTTACGAATACCGCTTCGAGATTGTCCTTTCCGGTTGGAACCGCAATCGCTGCGGATCCTGCCATGGCTTCTGCCAAACGCATTCCCGAAATCAACGAGCGCTTTGCCTTATAGGTCGAGCCGCTCAAAAATCCATCGTGAAGGAATTGGTCGAAACCGCTTTTGCCCTTCGCTCCTGCCTTCTGAAGTGTCGCGTATACCAGGCTATGGCCATCTGTATTCGCTTCACCAACGAGGCTTCCTAAAAGTTCGATTTCCGAGATGCCCTCGAAAAGCGGCAGAATCATTGGCTGCTGAGCGAGCACATCGCCAGAGTATGTCCGGCCGTCTCCCCAAGATTCCAAGTAGTGAGCTTGAACGAAATGGTAGTTCGATTTCTCGGACGTCTCATCATCGTAGTAACCGAGGCGGATCACCGTTTCGATTTGCGACAACTTCGACGCAAAATCAAGTTCGACCGGAGCGTTGTAAACCGGATTGCCACCCGAGATTAGGAGCGTGTCTACCGAACCGGAATCGATCGCAGCAGCAAGGTCTTCTATAGAAGCGGATTCGTCAGCGTCGACTTCGACCAAACTGACTGTCTTACCCAAGTTGCCGAGCTTCTCATTAATGAGGAGCGCGATTCCGTGGGCTTCCTTGCTCAACTGAGGACCGGCGTACACGAGGCTTTGGCCCTTGAAGTGAGCCAGGTCCGCCATGGACTTGCTGATCCACTCTTTCGTATCCGTGTCCAATCCGGTAGCGAGCTTCTGGAAAATTGGTTTCAGAGCATCGCCTTCGACGCCCAAATCGATTTCCAACGCCGCGGCGGCTAGAAATGCGGTCATTTGACTCGTGGCCAAACGCTTGCGGTGATCGGCCATCGCTCCGGTTGTGGAGAATCCACTTTCCGCAACGTAGAGGCGATTCATCTTGTCCTTGGAGGAACGAACGCGACGTCCGTCAGCGAACTGCTTGCTAAATCCCATCGCCCCCGGGTTGTCACCCAGGAAATCGCCGGCAACGCACAAGATGCGTTCGGCATTCGACAAATCGTACTTAGGCTCGAGATTAGCCCCGGCTACAATGCTGGCAGCTGCTCTTCCGCTATCCGTTGCAACAGGCTCGTACTCTGCCCAAGTCGCCTGCGGGTATGCTTTGAGAAATGCTTTCTTGAGGCGAAGGCGTGTTGGCGAAGATGACTTCTCGGTCAGTAATGCAACCCCTTTTCCCTTGGAGCTCGCGATCGAACTCTTCAATCCAGCAACAACGTCCAAGACGGCTTCCTTCGAAAGATTCGCTCCTTCTTTAGTAAAGCGGGTCGAACGGTCTGGATCGTAAAGTTCAAGTACAGACGCCTGAGCCTTAAGACTCGTACCGCCATTGTAGGCTTTGTAATCCGCGTTACCTTCGATTTTCGTAGGCCGTCCAGCGTGCGTTTCCACGAGAAGCGGAAGGCTTTCGCCGCGCAGCGAAAATGAAGTGGCGTAGTAAAGCGGTTGTCCGGGAACTTGATATTCGGGAGCCTTCGAATGAGGCAGAATATTGGATTCCGGGCGACGACAGCCAGTGAAGCCTACTCCGCCGATAGCGAACGACGCAGCCATGATCTTGAAGAAATGGCGACGATCGACTTCATTCATCTCCGAAGCTTCGACTCCGAACTCGCGATGCGCTTGCTCCAGGAACTCGGGCGACTGAGACAATTCGTCAAGACTACGCCAATAGCGTGGTCCGGTTTGCTCTGCCTTTGTGGCGGGTGTGGAATTAATCGGTTTCATCGGTGGCAGCCTGTGCAGCTTTGCGGCGGGTTAACATTCCACTCTTCAACGAACTTTTTGCCGTCTTCAATCTGGCCTTTCGCTCCACCTGGGTGAACCCAATCAAGATTGGTTACCTCGGCGATCGGGCGAATATGCTCTTCGGGATTGCGGTGACACTCCAAACACCAACCCATACTCATGGATTGATCGTGCTTAACAGTTTCCATCTCGTTGACTTTGCCGTGACACTCTACGCAAGAGACGCCCCGGTTTACGTGAACGGAGTGATTGAAATAAACGTAATCAGGAGTCTGGTGAACACGTACCCACGGCAACGGATCCCCAGAAGCGAAGCTCGCTCTGACTGGCTCAAGCAACTCGCTGTCAGTCTTGATCATGCTATGGCACGACATACAGGTGCTCGAAGCAGGAATGTTAGCGTGGCCGGATTCTTCGACCTTGCTATGGCAGTACCGACAATCCAATCCGAGCTCTCCCACATGGAAACTGTGGTCGTAGGGAACTGGCTGAACCGGTTCGTAACCCACGCGAGTATAGCTGGGAGTGGCATAATAGGTGACTCCAGAAACGACAGCTGCAGCTAATATAAAGATAAAAACTATTATCTTCAACGGCAGTGCGTTGGACCACTTTGGGAACACATTTGACATGACGCGAAATTCGTTGTCGCTCGCTTATTATTTATTAGAAGCGAATTAAGCTGAAGGAGAGTTCTCTCGCGAGATTGCTTTAGGGTCTTGCCGCAGGTTAAAGGCGGCAGCGACTCTAGTTGGTTCCGAACTGCTAGCGCGACGGCGAGAGAGCAATTTGGGCAGGACTAAAACAGCGGCAAATGCTGCAGCTGCTTTCAGAATGAAAGATTTGCGGAAATTTTCGGAACTCACGGGACGATCTATGGTCGGTTGTGGATTTCGGGAGTGAAGGAAAGCCTGCCTAAATAGCAAATAAAAATTAGCTATCAACACCAACTCATTCATCGGTTATTAGCTAGGACCCTCGGAATCAATTGGAATTCTAATAGCCACATCCCCGCTTTCGTCGGAAGATGAAGCGAATACAGCGATTTCAACAGTCGATAAACTGGCCGTCTTGCATCCTCAAGATTCGATCGCATTTCGCCGCCAATTCCGGATTGTGCGTAACGATCAACACAGCTTGCCCCTTCTCTTTTGCCAAACGAGTCAACGACTCGAAGACCATCAGCGAATTCTTAACATCAAGATTCCCCGTGGGCTCATCAGCCAAAAGCACTCCCGGCATATTCGCCAAAGAACGAGCGATCGCGACGCGTTGTTGCTCCCCACCCGACAGTTGAGACGGCAAACGATGCGTTTTATCGCCCAAACCAACTTCTTCCAAGAGCGCCACCGCGCGAGCCTCCATTTCCTTCTGACTCAAACGTCTGAGCTTTCTCATTGGCAATATCACATTCTCCATTGCCGAGAACTCGGGCAGCAAAAAGTGAAATTGGAAAACGAAACCAATATTTCCTCCGCGAATCCGCGTGTGCTCGCCATCCTTGTCCAACGGAACGACCTCGTTCATCACATGAATCGACCCGGAATCTTGACGATCCAACAACCCGAGCAAGTAAAGCAAGGTACTCTTGCCGCAACCCGAAGGACCAACGATCGCTGAGACCTCGCCGCGATAAAGTTTCAGATTCACGCCTCGAAGCACATGCACCTTCATCTCTCCTTCGCCGAGATGCTTGTGAAGATCCCGACATTCGAGAGCTATTTCCCTATTCGCAGCAGCCTCGCTCATGCCGCAGTCCCTCTAATCACATCGCCCGGCACCAATCGCGCCGCCCTACGAGCTGGAATCAAACTAGCGATCATCACGATGAACGTCGCCGAAACCACTGCTTGAACATAATGCCAGCCCGACCAATTCACCTCAAAAAACTCGGACGTAAACAATCCCGCAGAAGGCATTGGCAGCTTCGAAATCCCAAAGGTCATTAAGACGCCCAAACAACAGCCGAGCGCCGTACCCATCACCAAAACAATCGTCCCCTGCCAAAGAAAGATACTCGAAATATCTCCTCGCGTGTAGCCCATCGAACGCAATATCGCGATCTCTCGCGTCTTCTCCATCACGATCATAACCAGCATACTGAACATCCCCAGGCCAGACACGATTATGATTGTGGATACGGTGATTGCCGAGGAGATCCGGAGAATATTGAAAAGTTCGAGCAGTGATTTCTCCCGCTCCTGCCAAGGAGTAGAAAAGTGATTCGTCACATTCTCGATCAATTGGGAATCAAATATTGTGCGTGCCCGGTCAAAAACGCTTACTTGAATGAAGCTGACTCCGTGAGGTTTCTTCAGAAGCGAACGCACTGTATTGATGTGCATGAACACGCGCTTCTTATCGATGTCCGAAACGCCCGTTTCATACAAAGCCGAAACTTTGAGCCGTCGTTGCTGATCGACCGCCCGAACAATCAACGAATCCCCGACCGACACATCCAAACGCGCAGCCATCTTAACCCCCAACATAATGCCCATCGCCGTCTGCCTGAAATCAGTAATAGAACCCGAGTCGATCTGATCCTCCAAAGCCGAGACCGCAAGATGATCATCCACCGTAATTCCGAAAACCTGTCCAGCATCCTCACGCAATGCGCTTTGAAGCTGAACACTTCCTTTCAAAACCGATGAAGACGCCTCGATATTCGAGAGCTCCATGATCGCCTCGACCACCGACTCCGGATGCTCGATTCCCTCGACAAAACGGCGATTATTTTCGTCGGAGAGAAAAAAGTTCGTGCTATTTCCTTTCGACGATCCTGCCTCAACGAATACCGAAGTCGCCTGAATTCTGTCTTCGATACGGATTGCTCCATCCGTCCCGAGAATCGTCTCGATAAACAACTCTTGATAACCGCTAAGCTGAGCTTGCGTGGATATGAAGAAGCCAACGCCAAACACGATCCCCGCCAGGCTCATCAACATGGAGCGCTTCTTTGCGAGTAAAAACCGGATTGCTATGCGGAAGTTGGGAGACATGAAAATCAAGCGTTCTTAATCAG
>JBNMOQ010000093.1:0-16535 GCA_051275055.1 Candidatus Pelagisphaera sp. | reverse complement strand
CGCGATATAAGAGAGCTACCGTAAAACGCGGCACGGCGCAAGCACCGGCCCTACGGTTTAGGAATCTCTGCACAAATTACGACGGATCCCTACCTCAACGTATTCCAGTAGATGATTACGTTTTTCGTGGAACGGCCGGAGGCGATTAGATCCAGGTCGCCGTCACCATCTAGGTCGGAAGCTATTAGGTCTTCGGCGGCCATTTGGTCGTCGTCGATAACGTGAGTTTTCCACTGGCCGTTTGAGCCGGGTTCGTAGAGGCGAATTCCAACGCGCTTGTGTGCGTCGCGATTACGCCACCCGGCTACAACTTGTAGAGAGCCCGTTCCGAGAATGTCGGCGACAACGAGCGCGTGTCCCTGGTTGAGGCTGTCATCGAGAACGGTGCGGCTCCACTCTTCGCCGCTTCGTTCGTAGAACACTACGTTATTTCCGTGCATCGGCTCGATCGTCGCAACGCTTTGTGGCGTTCCATTGGGGCTTAAGGCGCCAATGCGTATTTCTCCGGCGCCGTTCGAAAGTGATTCGCTTGCCCGGGATTTCCATTCGCCATCAACTTGACGCGCTAAGATTAAACCTTCGCCACCTGCGATTACGACGCTTTCGCTGGAACTGTTGGCTCCTTGAATCGGTTCGAAATTGTGTGTTTTATGTAGTTGATCGCTAACGACACTTCGCTCCCAGTTTGATTTGTAGGGATTATTGCCCGCGTGGTAAGCATGCAACCGCGTGCCGTTTTCACCAGCGCCACCTTTGTTGCCTCGGCCGTGCAAGGGAGCGGCGACTATGGAGTAGCCATCCTCCATCTTTACCCAATGCATTCTGTGAGTGGTTGGATCGTGCGGCAGTCTTTTCGGTTGGATTTTCCCAAGTGAACCAACGAACCAAACGCCTCCGGATTTTTCCACGTCGGAAGTTTCGCCAGGATTCCAATTCGTCCCGACCGCAACCTCAACCTTACCATCGCCGTCGATGTCTCGGGCGGCGATGCAAACATTGTCGCGCATCGATTCACGGGCCTCGCCTTTTGCTACAGACCAGAATAAATGACGCTCCCAAGTGGGGTTTTCATACCAGAAGAAATCCTGTTTATCGGCAAGCAGGATGTCGTCCTTGCCATCGCCATTCACGTCACCAATGGCCAATCCGTAACCGATCTTAATTTGCGGATCGATTACTTGCGCTTTGAAATTGGGTTCGGCTGCCAGGGAGAATCCGCAAATGTTGAGAGCAAAGGAGAATGTGACTATTCGATTGAAGGAGGCATTCATGTTAATTGGCTTTCATCTGACGTTTAGAAATCTCCGTAGAGTGATAAAACATATTCACGTTCTCTAGACTTTGTCGCTCGATTTCCGGTAGATCATAGCGTTTTCTCGATTTTTCGAGCTCCTTATGCATACGAGCGACTGTTTTCGTGTATTCAGGATTATTGTACTGATTCTTCATTTCTTTTGGATCGGTGCTTAGGTCGTAGAGCTCCCATTCCTTAAGGTCGTAAAAATTCATCAGTTTGTAGCGACCATCGTAAATGCCTTCGTGACGCTGAACCATATGCCAGCCTGGATATTCGTAGTAGTGATAATAGTGAGTCGACCGCCAGTTCTTTGGTCGCTTGCCTTTCATTATGCCAACTAAGCTCGCTCCTTGCATATCCTTCGGGATTTTTGCGCCAGCGATATCCAAGAAAGTCTCTGCGAAATCCAGATTCGAAACCAAATCCGAAGTTACGCTACCTGGTTTGATAACTCCAGGCCAGCTAGCGATCAAAGGCGTGCGGTAGGATTCGTCGTACATGAAGCGCTTATCGAACCAACCGTGCTCGCCGAGGTAGAAACCTTGATCTGAGGAATATACGAAAACCGTATTCTCATCCAAATCGAGATCTTCTAAATGGGCTCTCAATTCACCGACGCTATCGTCAACCGACTTGATGCAGCGCAGGTAATCCTTTAAATAGCGTTGATACTTCCAGCGGATGAGCTCTTTGCCTTTTAGATCGGCTTTCATGAAGGTCTCATTTTTCTCTTCGTAGGCGGCCATCCAATTTTTTCTTTGTTTCGCTGTCATGCGATCCAATGTCTGCAGTGTAAAGCGTCCGGTGTGGTCCATCGCATCTACTTTCAAATCATTGGCCATGGTCATCGTTTTTTCGATTGTCATGTCCTGGTCACGAGCTGCGCCTCCGCGTCCTTCGTAGCTATCGAATAGCGTATCCGGTTCTGGCATCGAAACGTCGTCAAACGTGCTCACGTACTTCGGAGCCGGAGCCCAGTTGCGATGAGGCGATTTATGTTGAACCATTAGAATGAATGGCTTGCTTTCGTCGCGTTGCTCGCTCAACCAAGTTTTAGCTTTTTTGGTGATGATTTCCGATACGTATCCAATTTCGTGATGCGTTCCCTTTTTCGTTTTAAAATTCGGATTGTAGTAGCTTCCTTGGCCAGGCAGAATTTCCCAGTGGTCGAATCCGGTAGGATCGCTTCCTAGGTGCCACTTTCCAATGACAGCCGTTTGATAGCCAACTCCGCGTAGGATTTTAGGAAATGTCTGCTGCGTTCCGTCGAATTCCGTCCCTTCATTTACGACGAACCCGTTTAAATGACTATATTTCCCTGTCAGAATGGTTGCTCGGCTGGGGCCGCAGATCGAGTTTGTAACCAAGCACCGATCAAAGAGCATTCCATTGTCGGCTAATTTATCCAAATGGGGCGTCGGAGCCACATCCTTCAAAATGCCTCCGTAAGCACTGACCGCTTGAGTCGCATGATCGTCAGAGAAGACAAAAACGATATTAGGCTTCTTTGCTGCGGAGGCGCTTAAAGTAAGAAATACGAGAGCTAAGCTTGTCAAAGCCAGCCGCGAAAATGTAGGAAGGGATTTCATAGTTTTGGAATACACTAACTTAGTAAGTTCATCACCTTAGCAAAAGTCTTTTAAAGCTGAAATTGGCCTATTTCACAGACCAGGATGAAGAGCCGATATCTTTGCTGAAAACTTCGATTGTATCACCTTTCTTCAAGGGCCCTACACCTTTAGGAGTTCCTGTATAAATTAAATCCCCTTTTTCAAGTTTCCAAATAAAATTTAAATAACTGATAATCTGAGTAATGGGAAACAGCATTAACGATGTAGAACCATTCTGCCTTTCAGCACCATTTACCCGGCAGCCAATATTTAAATTCTCCAATTCCTGTCCAGTATAATCAATCATCTTACCGAGAGGAGAACTCTGATCAAAGGCCTTGGCTTTCTCCCATGGAAGCCCTTTCTCTTTTAATTTAGCTTGAACGTCTCTAAGCGTAAGATCTAAACCAATACCAATTCGAGAAATAAAACCTGAAACTTCATCTTTTGAAAGATTGGAACAAGCTTCGCCAATTTCCACAACTATCTCTGCTTCATGGTGTAAATCTTCGCCATAGCTAGGAAAAATAATTTTACGACCTTCATCAACTAAACAAGTAGAAGGCTTTATAAAGACAACGGGTTCACTGGGTATTTCATTACCCAGTTCGGCAGCATGCGCTGCATAATTTCTTCCAATACAAAATATTCTCATAAGGAAACTTAAATGGAGAAAAGGAATTTTTTTTTAGGAAAATGATAGCTTTGCAGGTGTCGACATCAAACTGTCCGGGGCGATTGTTTCGAGCAATCAAAATTTGATGGGTAGCGGATAGAAGCAAAGCCGATCTAACCTTTTCTCAAATACACGGGCGAGCTCCAGGCCCATTGATCATTTTGCTGACGGATTCGGATGTAGTAGTTGTCTTCCCCTTCCCCGTGGTCTGTCCAGTCGAATGACCATTGAAATTCATGTTTCAACGGAGCTCGATGAAAACGATATGCCGGTGAATCTATTCCACCTAAATGGCCCGTTCGGGCGCCGGTCGTTAGTCGCTCGATCGGCATCGTTTCATCTTTCCCGTTCAGGTTCGCTTGAATCGATGCGCCTACAGGGATCTCGACTTCTAGGCAGATCCCTTGCGAAGCGTTGGTTGCGTTGTTCGGATTACTACGCGTGACGGTTGTAAACTGAACAGAGCGATCGTCTTGTTGCGTCCATTTGGATTCATAGAATCCTCCTTCTTCATTGGCATCGCCTTCAACAGGAGAAACCACTTCACGTCCCCGGAATCTTGGCTCAACTCGAATGATGCGTCCTGCCGATAAACCAAGCTCCACTTCCCAGGGAGTTACTTTATTCCGCTCTCCCCATCCCAACTCTAAATAGATCAACGTGCGAATTGTATTCGAAGTCTCTGGTGATTCAATGTCGGTCTGAGAAACGCGATGGACCAATTCATTGTTCTTGATGATGTCTACGCAATCAATGGCTCCGCCACCTTGGATGTTCACTTTGATTTCCCGCGATTCGCTTGGCGGTATGACGGAACCCATCGCAGCTCCATTAAGCGTGTATTCCAATTGGATTCGATCGCCGGTTAAGGCATAGGTTCGCCGCTCCTGCAGCGCTTTCCAAATCGACTGCCGGTCCCGGCCTTCCGACCAGAGTCCCGTCACTCCATGGCCATAGCTTCCAGGATGACCGCTGTGGTGATCCGTATGTCCCGAAAATCCAAATACATGACCCAAGCTCAATCCGTACTGAATGGTGCTTTCCCAATCGGATCCGCCCATCGAGTGCAAGAAAGGACGCGTGTTCTCGCTGGACTCCGAGCAACCATGCATGGAAAGCAATTCGATGAATGGTCCCCACTCTGCGTCGTAGGTTGACCAATTAATGCCGCGAGTTCCCGTCCGGTAGCCAATGTGATGTGGAAAGGCGATACTCTCGACGCCTTTGCTCTTTAGTGTTGCGAGCCGGTCGTGCAGGTCCGGTATACTATCGGCATAAATGATTTTGCCTTCGAAGTTCTTGTAGAGAATCGTTCGATCTCCATCCGCGTTCGAATGGATTTCAAAGCCAGGAAAAATAACGAACGAATCTTCATCATTGAAACCCTTTAACGTATCCATCATCTTAGGCCAATCGCGTTTCAACTTGGCGAAACCTTCTTCGTGAAAATCGATGATGTATTGAATTCGTTCGTCCGGTTCCGGCATATCCGGCCAATGGGCGTGTCCGGTAATTGAAACGAAATCCAATTGTTCGCGAGCGTTCTTCAAAGCATCTTCCAAGGAACCATGCCCATAGGAAAGCCCGCAGTGATTATGTAAATCACCGAACAACAAGGATTGATTGTCGTAAGAATCTAGATGAGTTTCCATGTCATTCGTGGGAACCATTAAAGTTCTTGTTTAGCTCCTCGTTCGTCAAAAGACTCTCTTGCGCCTAATACCATTTCCAGTGACCTCAAACCATCCAGAGCATCGCATACTGGATCTGCACCATCGCAGAAATCCCGCATATGCTTAACGAGGTTTTTGTCCGATCCGTAATGGGAGGAATCGAAGTTTTCGCCACCGGCAAAAACCGTCTCAGTTTCTCGACCATGATTCGTGTAGCTACGGATCATGCCATCCGAACGCGAAAGCACCAGTCGACCGGAATCTCCCACGAGCTCAAGGGTTTCGCCGTCAGGCGCCATCGGCCCGAAAATAGTGAAAAACAAATTTCCCACAACGCCTCCGCCTAGTTGCATGTTCACGCTTCCGAAATCCTCGACGTCGCTGTCGGGGCTGAATACGCACGCATCCTGTAACGATCGCTCATCGTTTGGGTTTTTATTCTTAAATGCGCTACTCACGGTTTCTTTAGATTCTTCCAACGCATCCGAGCGGCGATAGGCACATTCACGATCGCATTCGGAGCATCGAGCCGGTGCTGTGGGGTCAGCTTTGAATACGCCCGAACGTCCGCCAAAAGCGCTCATCGCTCCGCAGTCTGAACTCGCCATCCAGCGAAACACGTCGAAATGGTGACTGCATTTGTCGTTCAATGGTCCGCCTGACCACTCGCGCTTTCGGTGCCATCCTTGTAGGTATCGACTATAAGGAATGATTGAGCGCAAGAGTATCATCTGCAATGAACCAACGGCTCCGCCGTCCAGTAGTTCTTTCATCTTCACCCACGAATCCTCGTAGCGTCGGGTGAACCCCATTAGCAGCCGATTACCAGTGCGCCTCTCTGCCTCGGCAATGATTCGCCCGTCTTCGAGCGTCACTGAGATCGGTTTATCCAAATACACCTTCTTTCCCGATTCCAATGCGGCAACTGCGTGCTCGGCATGGGCATCCGTATGCGAAGTAATGATGATCAAATCAATCGATGAATCCGCAACCATATCGCGATACGTTTCGAATCGTGTCACCTGCACTCCGCTCCCTATCGACGCATAACGCTTCTCGAGTTCGGTGGCTGCGTAGTCGGAGCTTTCTTTCGAGCGATTCGATACTCCGACAATTAGCAATCCCGTTTCCTCGGAGCTATCCACCATATTGAAGCCAATATGATGAAGTCCTCGAGCCCCGCATCCAATGATACCTACCTGTTTAATGTCTTTCATAAATTGCGTTGAAGGTGGCTCAGTACTTTAGCCTTAGCATTGCATTGGGAATAGACTCAGGCTAAAGCACTGAGCTACTGGGATTATCAATTCTATTTGTTCAGATCGTACTTTTCCTTGTCGTGGAAACTCAGAATAAAGAAGACCGTAATTCCGGCTGTGATAATTCCCGTTGTATTGAAAATCCCACTCCAGTCATACAAAAATCCTTCTACCTTACTGGGATTCTTGGTCGAAATGTACCCAGCCAAATTAGATCCGAAGAATTTGCCGAGTCCCAGAAAAACCAACATGAACAATCCTTGAGCTGCGGAGCGGTAACGCTCGCCCGCTTTAAGGTCCACGTAAATGGATCCGGTGACATTGAAGAAATCATAACACGCTCCGTGAATCAAAATGGAGAATATGATGAGATACTCTGCGTTTACCGAAATCCCCGCAAAGAGGAAATAGCGAATAGACCAGAACGCCAAGCCCAAGGTCATCATCCATTTCAAGCCAACACGACCGATCATCCATGGAATGAATACCATAAACGCAGCCTCCGACACCTGACCCAAAGACATTTTGCTCGCCACATTGCTCACCCCGATGTCGTTGAGAAACATGTTAAAGAAGGCGAAATACATCTGAATGGGTATTCCGATTAGCAAACTCGCGCCGAGGAAGATTGAAAAGCTCCGTTGCTTTAAAAGACTGAGCGCTTCGAAACCTAGAATCTCTTTGATTCCGATTTTCTCTCCCTTGTTCTTTACAGGAGTTGGTGGCAAGGTGAAGTTGTAAATCCCTAGAATGGCTGATGCTACAGCTGACATAATCAAGGGTACGGCTGTGGCTTCGACATTGGGAATGAATTTTCCCAAAAGCATATTAACCGCTAGACCTGCGAATACCCACCCGATTGTTCCGAAAAGCCGAATGTACGCGAAGTACCTGCGCGGCATGTGGTGAAAGACGATCGAATTACTTAATGCTTCCGTAGGCGTATAAATGATACAGTAAATAAAGAGTGCCCAAAGAAACGTCGTCGGATCGGTTATCTGCGAAAGGATCAACATAATGACCCCTGCAGTGATATTCAAAACGCCTAAGACGCGCTGTGTCGGGAAGAATCGATCCGCCACCATGCCCACGAAGAATGGCGAGATAATTGCGCCAATTCCAAAGAGGCTGTAAGAGAAACCGATAAATGTTCCCGGCTGCTCCATACTCTTGCCGAGGTAAGTTCCCAGCGTCACAAACCACGCTCCTCGCGTGAAGTACTGCAAGAGCATCATCAGCGAAAACCGCATCTGTTTTGATCGTAATTCGTCCATAGTATCGAAAGTCAAATTGCTAGAAAGTGAAGGTAGGGCTGATTGTCTCGATCAGCCGTTGTCGAAAAAGAAATTGCGCGGCTGCTTGGGACAAGCAGCCCTGTCTCAGGATCCCCTAAAACGCTCTGTAGTTACGAGTCAGGTAGCGGTTCGCGGCCTTGTTATTAGTCACCTGCATCGCTTCGGCATTCCATTTCAGTTTCTTCCCCGGAAAACGAGCTGCTACCACACCTAGCTGAAGCGCTTCGCAAAGGGGTCCCCCGTAGCTGAATGGCGAGCCGGTTTTTCCATCTCCCAAGCACGCGTTGGCCCATTGGCCATGATGATCAATCGGTTTGAGTTTCGGGCGCGGTACGCTTCGGATCAATTCTGCAGGCAGGGTTTGAGGACCACTCTTATGCTCAACGAGCAAGCTGCCCTTCTCGCCTACCAAAACGCAACCCTGCTCGGGCAACTTACGTCCTTCTGGCAATTCGATTCCTTTTATCCCGTCAAGCGGAGCGTATTGCCCATCATACCAGCGCCACTTCAATTTCTCAGTTGTTCGCGAAGTTGAAGGAAATTCATATTCGACCATATTCTTCGATGGGTGGGAAAATCCGTTTGGTTGCCGGCAGGTTGTTCGCACCCAATTCGGAGCGGTTAGTTCGAGCACTCGATACGGCGTATCGAAAATATGAACACCCATGTCGCCTAGGGTTCCCGTTCCAAAATCAATCAGTTTACGCCAATTACCTGGATGATAGAAGTCATCCTTGTAAACATGCTCTGGAGCTATTCCCTGCCAAAGGTCCCACTCAAGAGTTCCGGGAACAGGATCTGAACTCAGCGACATTGTCGGTTCGTCGCGTCCCCATTCCTTATTCGACCAGACGTGTACTTCGCTGACCTTGCCGATCAATCCGCCACGGATATATTCGCTGGTCATGCGATACCCGAGTCCGGCACTGTTCTGAATGCCTAATTGAGTTACCAACTGATTTTTTTCCGAGAGTAATCGAAGTTCGCGATTTTCGTGAACATTGTGGGCCAAAGGCTTCTCGCAATAAACATGCTTGCCGAGTTCCATCGCAGCCGTCGATACGGGAGCGTGCATATGGTCAGGCGTGGCGATCATTACTGCATCGATACGACTATCCATCGCCTCCAGCATTTTTCGGTAGTCGCTGAATCGAGTAGCCTTCGGGCAAAGAATCGCTGCTTCGTCTAAAGCCAGGCTATCTACGTCGCATAGAGCCACGACATCGACGTTATCGAGTCGGACGATGCTCTTTAAGTCGATGGCTCCTCGACCGCCCACGCCCACCTGAGCGACCTGCAAGCGACCATTGGGCGAGTTTGCCCACGATCGACTCGAAAGAATAGTGAAAGCTGCGAATGCGCCGGATGTTTTTAGGAAATGGCGACGCGATAGAGGTTGTAGGGGTGATTTCATAATGAGGGGATCAGTTTCGAGATCGTCACTTATCATTCGCATTTTCGATCATCCGACAAGACCGTTGCCTTATTCTTTTTGGTATATTCTGTGTTCTAACTGGGAATTTCAGAAATGAGCAGCTATCGCGCATCCATAGAAAACATCGAACGGGAGGTTCATCACCGTTTTATCGAGACTGATTCTTCGAATGAGTTGATTTCGACTGGATTCCACATGGGGCTGCCCGAGCTTCAGACTCGTAAGGCCGATGCAATCCAGTCTGAATATTCGATTTCCTATGTTCTCCAAGGAGAAGGTGAGTTCACCGACAACCACGGTAATGCCTTCTCGTTTTCGCCTGGATGCATCGTTCAGCGTTACCCAGGCATGCCTTACGGTATTCATCGTCCGGAATCATTTACTCATGTTGAGTTTTTTCTGATACTTCCCCGATCGCTTTTCGAAAGCTTCACGAAAACCGGAATCATTCAGAATCAATATTCCGTCTTCGACTCTGGGATCGATTCGGTATTCATAAAGAGACTATCGACCTTCGTTCATCAGTTTCGTACGTCGACCAACAATGATACGCGTTTCATCCTAATGGAGACGATCGCTTTGATAATCGATTGCTTCAAGCGAGACCGATCCTTGCAGCACGACACCGAGGATAAACGGTTAGTTGAGCAAGCCTGTCTTCTTTTAAGCGATGGGTTCGAAGATAAGCTAAAACTTGAAACGGTTGCAGACAAATTGAGGCTTTCCTACGAATCCTTTCGAAAGAAGTTTAGACAACACAAGAACATCTCACCTGCTCAGTACCGTATTCAAAAACGCCTAGAACAGGCTATGACGCTTTTGATCGAAGACACCATGCCCATCAAGGAGATCGCATTCAATCTCGGGTATTCAAACGTAGCTAACTTCGCCAAGATCTTCCAGAAAGCCACCAGCACTCCTCCGGCTACTTTTCGATCGGAGCACCGCAAGCGCATCGAACGCAACGCGTAGACCGACAGGTTCGATGACGAAGAAAAGTTATCGCTTCGCTAGGATACCTCGGCGAGTCGAGGTAAATAAGGATGGCTCGTATTTCGCCAAAAAAAGTTCTTTGGGGAATTGGGTCCGATGAGGTCGGTTTCGCAACGATAAGATGGTAGGGTTCGTTGTCCCAACGAACCGCGAGTTACCCGCAAAAGGTGCAATAGCCTCAAAGTGATTACAGAGAAATGGGGAAAATAGTTGGCCACAAAGAGGCAAAAATAATTACGAGGCAGAGAATTGAAAATATGACAGTTACCATCGCGCTTGCCAGTTATAGCAAAACCCCAATTTGACACTCTTCGGTTTGAATTCTCGTGAGCGAGAGCGGAACCAGAAAAGCCGTTATCGTAAGCAAATCTTGAGCTCGACGATCAGCCATTTCGGCGTATTTCACGTGCTTCTGCTCGATACTCGAAAGCATCGAGCCGCGTGAGATCGCCTGAAATTGCCCTTCCGCCGATTGATCGTTCATCTCAAAGGCTGGGAGACTTGAATACTAAAAGTTTCTCTTGAGTCATTTCGTGCATTGTGCGCGGAATGCCTCCAACTCCCATGCCTGAGGTTCTTCTTCCAGCAAAGGGCATCCAATCGACGCGAAATGCCGTGTGGTCGTTGATCATTACCGCCGATGCGTTTAATCGCTTGGCAGCGTAAAACGCTTGATCGATATCCTTCGTAAATACCGATGCTTGGAATGCCACAGGCAAACTATTTGCCCGCTCTATGGCATCGTCTATTTTGTCGTATCCATAAATGCAGGCTACGGGACCGAATATTTCCAAACTCGAAACGCGACTATCTTTAGAGGGCTCCAGTAGCACTGTAGGATCAAAGCAAGTATCCGAGATTCGCTTCCCGCCGCACAATGCTTGCGCTCCATCTGCAAGGGCTTCGTCTACCCACTCCTCTACCCGATCGACTTCTCGCGGCAAAATCAGCGGACCAACTTCGGTGTCAGGCAAGCGAGCATCGCCGGTTTTCAATTTCTTAACCGCAGCTGTAAAGGCTTCGGCGAAGGCATCCTTAATGTCGTTGGATACAAATATCCTTTGTACCGATACGCAGACCTGCCCCGCATGGTAGAATGCTCCCTTGACCAAGGGAGCCACGATCGAGTCGATATCGACATTGCTGTCGATTATAGCCGGAGCCGCACCACCATGCTCCAATGCGCAACGCGTTCCCGGAGCAAGTTTCGAACGTAAGTACCAGCCGACTTTTGCGGAACCGATGAAGGAGAAAAAACGAACCCGCTCATCGGTCACCAACTGCTCCGAGCCTTCGTTGTCGAGAATAGCCAACTGGCACCACTCTTTCGGCAAACCTGCTTCGTGAAGCAAGCCTACGAGCTTAACACAGGATAACGGAGTCGTTAGTGCCGGTTTTATGATAACCGGACAACCTGTGGCCACCGCAGGAATAACTTGATGGACAACCAGGTTGAACGGATGATTGAAAGCGCTGATCGCCACGACGGTGCCGATCGGCTCGCGGGTGGTAAACGCCAAGCGGTTTTCCGAACTGGGAGTTAGGCCCATTGGGATTTCTTCGCCAGCTTGAGCGTTGAGGGTTTCGATTGCGTTTCGAATTCCTTGTATGCCTCGATCGACTTCGATAACCGCATCAGTCAGAGGTTTGCCGCCTTCGTTCGCAATCAGCATGGAGATTTCTTCCCTGATGCTTGAAGCGCTATCTATGACTTTTTCCAGGATTTGAATACGCTCGTGTTTCGACAGTGGGTTCTGGCTCGCATGCTGAGCATTTTGGAAAAGACCTTCGATGGAATCGTTGGACGTAAATTCGAGGGACGCGATCGTCGATAGATCGAAGGGCGAGTGTACTTCTAGCATCATTTTCTTTGTTGGATGGTCCATTTAAAGAACGCAGGCTTTTTCTTGAAGTTCCTTAATCAAAACCCGCTCGTTTTCCGAGTAATCTACTGGCAACTCTACAAGCCAAACTCCACCTTCCGCAAGTGCGCTCTTAAGCGTAGGCAAGAAGTCTGCTGTCGATTCGATTCTCACACCGTTAGCCCCATAACTTTTAGCATAGGCCACGAAATCCGGATTTCCATAGTCCAAGCCCCAGTTCTGAAAGCCCATACCGGTTTGCTTCCACTTGATCATCCCGTAAGCGTTGTCCCGCAAAACGAGCACCACGAGATCTAGTTTTAGGCGAACCGCGGTCTCCATTTCCTGAGAATTCATCATAAATCCCCCATCTCCGCAGACCGCTATAACTTGTTTCTCAGGGTGCACTATTTTGGCTCCCATCGCGGAAGGTAGCCCTGCTCCCATTGTCGCTAGCGCATTATCCAGCAAAAGTGTATTGGGCTCACGAACCGGATAGTTCCGAGCGAACCACACTTTATAAATTCCATTATCTAGGGTCACTATGCCATCCTTAGGCAAGGCACTGCGGACATCCGCTACGAAACGCTGCGGTATTACAGGATAGCGATCGTCGTCGTCCATGTCGTGGACTTGCTTCTGTACGCTTTCTCGAACGCGTTCGAAATATCCAAAATCCCATGACGCGTTGGGCTTAAGCAAATTGGTCAATCGATCAACCGAAGCCCCGATATCGCCTACAACCTCGATTTGCGGGAAGTAAACGTCATCCACCTCGGCCGGAAAGTAATTCACGTGGATTACTTCTATGCCGCCATGCTCCATGAAAAATGGTGGCTTTTCAATTACGTCATGCCCGATATTTATAATCAAATCCGAGCGTTCGATCGCACAGTGCAGATAGTCGTTTTCCGACAAAGCTGCTGCCCCAAGAAAGCGAGGATGTTTCGCATCGACTACCCCGAGTCCCATTTGAGTACTGAACCAATAAAGACCCGATTTCTCCAGCAACGCTTCGATATGATGTTGAGCATCTTTTCGATTTGCTCCTGCTCCGATCAGTACAAGTGGATGCTCGGCCTGAGAGATCTTGTCCGCTGCTAGTTCTAAAGCCTCCTCGGACGCTGTAGCATAGCGTCGAAATGATCGGTCGAAGAGCTCTGTATGCTCCACTTCTTCGCGGGCGATGTCCTCTGGCAATTCCAGATATACAGCGCCTGGACGCTCGCTCGCGGCGATACGAACTGCTTCACGAGTGATGCTCGGAATGCCGCTGCCGTTGACGATTTGGCGAGAAAGCTTGGTTAATGGTTTCATCAAGTCTACCACGTCCAAAATTTGGAAGCGACCTTGCTTGCTCCGCTTGATGGGCTTTTGCCCGCTGATCATAATCATCGGCATGCCTCCCAACTGAGCATACGCCGCAGCTGTCACGAAATTCGTTGCGCCCGGCCCCAGCGTTGACAAGCAAACCCCCGGGCGCCCCGTCAGGCGACCGTAAGTTGCAGCCATAAAGCCTGCAGCTTGTTCGTGACGAGTGAGGATGAGCTTGATTTTAGTCGATTGTCGAAGCGATTCCAGGAAATCGAGATTTTCTTCTCCGGGTACGCCAAAAATATATTCGATTCCCTCGTGTTCGAGGGCCTTTATAAAAAGATCAGATGCTTTCATTGTTTGAAGTACGTTTTGGGTTTTAGAAGAGACGGAAATAGAGAAATGGATTTTCGTGTTTCAGGCAAACTACTTCATGGATCTTCCAATCATTGGAATATCTCGTCGGTGAATATAGAGAACGATTGCGCAAAGGCAGAACACGCCGACCGCTTGGAGTCCCAGAATCCCTCGGTCGCCTTCCCAGCCTATTTGGGTGAAATGTCCTGCTATCGCTCCACCCATCGTTCCGAGTCCGAGCAAAGCGCCGTAGAGAGCGCTCGAGTTCCGAAGCATTAGGAGACTGCCGATTAATTCGATGACGCCTATCAAAAGGCGTCCATTGGGCTCCATTCCGATATCCGTGAATATTGAAATCGTTTCCGGATATCCTGTGAATTTGGCGAAGGCTGCTTGCCCTAAAATTGCGACGGCCAAGATTTGCGCGATCCAGGAGACCACATTTGCTGTTTTTCGATTCTTCATGGCTTCGAGGAGTTTAATAGGATAACGTTGTTTGGTGGACCATAGAATCCGCTGGTACGAATAGATGCTCGAAGGATAATTCCTTAACCGAGCGGCATCCACTAGCGGATAGCATTTCTTCGAGGTCGTGTTCGATATTGTTCACATAGTTCATTACTCGAGTCGATTTTATTTCTATATCGATGCCCCGCTGGAGCTCGGGGTCGTGTGTAGTTATTCCGATAGGACAGGTATTATTTCCGCATTGGAGGGCCTGGATGCATCCCAGCGCCAGCATGAATCCGCGAGCCGAGTAGATGGCGTCCGCTCCGATACAAAAAGCGATCATCTGCTTTTCAGGCGAAATGAGTTTTCCCGAAGCGAGGATTTTCAATCGATCGCGAACTTCGTGTTTCTTGAGAATATCGTTAACGATTTTGAGTGCAGGAAAAAGCGGTATGCCAACGCTGTCTATGAACGCCTTCGGTGCAGCACCTGTGCCTCCTTCGGATCCGTCAACCGTTATCCAGTCGGGAAAGATGCTGGCCTTTTTCATTTCGACAACGAGTTCTTCGAATTGCTGCGGACGACCAAGGCAAAGTTTGATGCCAACCGGCAGTCCTGTCAGTTGTTGAACGCGACCGATGAATTTAACTGTTTTCTCGGGTCCCACGCACTCGGGGTGAAACGGAGGAGAAAGCACGTCTTTGTCTTTCGAGACTCCGCGAAGCTCCGCAATTTCATTTGTAATCTTTTCCTTAGGAAGCAACCCACCCTTGCCCGGTTTGGCGCCTTGCGACAATTTGATCTCAATCATTTTGATCGAATCTTTCGCGGCGAGAGCTTTCATCTTTTCGTCGTCCAAGGTTCCATCGTCATTTCGAACGCCAAACTTGGCGGTGCCCATTTGAAAGATAAGATCGCAGCCTTCCGATAGATGGTATTTCGGATGTCCACCTTCTCCGGTATTCATGGCGATGCCAGCTCGCTTAGCCCCTCTGGCTAAAGATCGAACCGCTTTCTCGCCAAGAGCGCCATAGCTCATCGCGCTAATCATGATCGGTCGAGTAATGGTGTAGGTTTCGTGAATCCCGCGCTCTTCTCCAAAGGTAACCCTAAACGGTTCCAGTTCACTCTTCAACACTGGATACATCGAATGGCGGACCTTGATTTCGCTCGCATTGAATTCATTTTGCGAGCCAAACGAAGTTGCTGAATCGATATTCTTCGCTTTGCGATATACTTCCGAACGTTCGTTCCGGTTGAATGGTTTTTCTTCCGTATCGCTTGCGAAGAAATACTGGCGCAGTTCCGGCCCAACGCTTTCCATCATGTAGCGAGCTTGTCCCATTAATCCAAAGTTTCGAAGCAGTGTGTGCGATTTCTGTATACGAAGGTAAAACAGATTGACGAAAGCGAGCATCGCTAATGTCACGGTTCCAAAATGAAAGTAGAATGAGAGCTTCCATCCCGCTAGGAAAAATAGGATCGCTAGAACTGGTATCGCCAGGTTTACGAATTTCGCGAGCTTGTGAAGATCGATCGATAGTTTTACAGCCATTATTTCGAGGTATTAAGTTAAGGTAAACGTTTATTGGATACTATTCTAAAGATCACTCCCACCCCAAAGAATAGAGTACTTTTCACAATGAACGAGCAAACTCTTGAAATCGGAAAGCTTAATTTCTGTCGGAAGCTCGTATCGTTGGGATCCTTTGGCTTTTTTTAGAGCTCCAACAAGCGTACTGCTCTTCGAGGCATTCTTTCCATTTGCGTCGGAAAATGAGTGGCTGGAAAGGAATACTTTAAGATCAGGACCACTCTTGGCTTTAAAATCATCGGAGATTTCAAGAACTAAAGCACCCTCTTCGGCTTTAAGGATTCTCCAAGATCCTGATATTGCTTTGGATTTCTCTATAAAGCTTCCTTCACGTATCGTTTCGGCAGATACGCAAAGAGAATTCAGCAGAACAAGCATCGCGGACAGGCGTATTAATTTATTCATGATAGAATTTCGTTTTATTCGAGGTAGTAACCCTAAAGCGAAACCAGTTAGCTTGGACATTGATTGCAACTTTTAAAAATCGTCTCAACGAGATGTTCGAATGTTTTGTAATTTCCTAAAGTAAAGCAAGATACAGGGAGTTCTAAAACGTCTCAAATCAATGCAACGCTTGTTGCAAATCGAAGCGCTTTCATTGTAATTCTCTTACAATACGTCCCTTTTTTCCGAGAATACAGGATTGGAAATTCAATTGCCTAAGATCTGTAACGGCGGAGTTTTATTCCCCCAAAAAACAGTTTATTTTTTCTTAGGATT
>JBNMOQ010000092.1:0-16577 GCA_051275055.1 Candidatus Pelagisphaera sp. | reverse complement strand
TAGGACAATTGAGTCGATAGTTGAGAGGAAACGAAAGCCAATGCAGCGAACACTAGTAATTTTCGAAGAGAGGCAGGTAATAGAAGTAATCGGATAAACATTTGGGGATTATCCATACAACACAAACTTGCGTTCATATTCAAGGAATACCTTTCCACGTTATGTGAATACAAAACCAATCGAAACACCCCGCTTCCAGTCGAAACCCATTGCGTATTAGATGGTAAGGCACAACGTTTCACCGCCCTTCTCCAGCACGCTAAAGCCAATCCGCGCTGGTTCGTCTTACTAAACGAACAATCAGCGAACCTACCCAAAGAGCTATTTGTCCTTCAAACGGCTCTCATATTCGGGCCTTTTTTTCCATTCCTCGAAATACGGCTCATAATCGGGAAGATCCGTCCAGAGCATCCTCCTCGGATCAGGATCCGTCAAACGACCTTCAGGGTAATCTTTTCCTTCATCGCTCGCATCGACGGTTTTGCTCCATTTTTCGAATACAGCCACAAGACGCTTCGCAACCTCCGGACGTGAATCGATCACATTCGTGCCTTCCTTCGGATCTTTCGCCAAATCGTACAGCTCGTATTTACCGCTTCCCAACTTCTGCGTTACCAGTTTGTACTGGTTATCCACCAATGCTCCGGCGTCCATAAAGCGAAACGGAAGTGGCTTTTTCCGGCGTTTGGGAATCCTTCCATCGATCAAAGCCTTCAAGCTTTGTCCATCCTGAGGCTGTAGCATCGCCGACTTCGGGAGACCGGCAATCGCCGCAATCGTTGGGAAGATATCCACAACACCCGCAACCGTTTTAGAAATCGCCGCTTCAGCGATCACGCTTGGCCACTCGATGATGGCGGGAACCCGTAATCCACCTTCGTACACCGTACCCTTTAGACCGCGCAGGCCATTCACCGATTCAGGAGTAATCTTAAGTCCTCCATTATCGCTGCAAAACCAAACCAACGTATTCTTCTCAATACCGAGTTTCCTCAAACCCTTTCGCAAATTTCCGATGCTGCGATCCATCGCGACCAACTCGCCATAATGATTCCTGTCCGTTTCCTTCAAATGGGCAAACGCTTCCTGATCCGAATCGCTCGCGACCATTGGAGAATGCGGAGAGCCATACCAAATCGTAGTGAAAAACGGCTTATCCGCATTGGTCTGGCGTTCCATAAACTCAAGTGCCTCTTCAACGATAATAACCGATGAATCACCATCGAATGCCTCGAACGAACCATTGCGGCTCAGCGTAGGATTCATGTCGAAAAAGTTGGTCACCGACAACCAATAGTCATATCCGTATCGGCCTGGGTGATACTTATCATCGCCAAGAATCGGCACTCCCGGCCCCCGCAATCCATTCAAATGCCATTTTCCAAAATGCCCGGTCGCGTAACCTGCTTGCTGCATCGCCCGAGGCATCGGTCGTTCTTGCAAGCGCAAAGCATTACCATGCTGATAAACGCCAGTCCGGTCATTCGCTCGCCCCGTCAAGACGCTCGCCCGAGTCGGCGAACATACGGGTGCCCCCGCGTAAAACCGATCGAAGCGGAGTCCATTAGCGGCCATCGCATCGAGATTCGGCGTTTTAAGAAGCGGGTGATCGTAATACCCCATTTGCCCCCAACCCTGATCGTCCGACATGACGAGAACGATATTAGGCCGAGTATCCTCGGCTGCATTACAAACATGAAATGCAACAACACTAATAAGAATGAAAAGAAAACGGGGTCGGAAAAACATTTTGGGTAGGCTTACTATTTTTAACGAAAAAGAAACGAAACTCATAAGAGTAAAAGACACCACTGTCTAGGCACGTCTCAAACTAGTTTCCGCGAATCCCCAACAGATTGGACCCTCGCTTCCCAAAACCAGCGTAAACAAGTTCCAAATTCTTCTAAAGGTAGCGGCCGATCTCCGAGCGGCCATCATTTCTACAATAGTCAACCTACCTCTGAAGAATATCCTTCAGAATGGCCGCTCGGAGATCGGCCGCTACCAATTACCAGCAACGAAATCCAAAATCCCGACAAAATCCCCTACTCCGAAATAAACGAGCAAACATACTGGCAAATCGCTCCTTCAACAACGATCGTAAAACCCGAATTCGCGGCCACCTCGAAAAAGCTACCGGAAGCAATTTCAAGAACGTCTTCCGAACCATCGATGGTCACCTTGCAGGTGCCATCGGTAATATCCATCCGTTCCGCTGCATCAGTCCCGAAATGATAGCTTCCAGGATAAATCAAACCAAAGGTTTTTTTGGACCCACCTTCCAACACAATACTGTGTGACACGACGTTTCCATCGAAATAAATATTCGCCTTAGCGGCAGCCGTTACATTTGAAAATTCCATTGCCGGTAATCTACAAGCTAACCTCAACTGCAGCCGAAACCTTACGGGCCTTTGCTCGCGCCGTCTCGATATCATCAGCTCGCGCAAGCGCTACGCCCATTCGACGCTTACCCGCCACCTTAGGTTTCCCAAACAGGCGCAACTGCGTATCCGGTTCGCGCAAAGCATTCTCGAGGTTTCCAAAAGCGACGTTTTCGGAATGCCCTTCAACCAAGATAACTGCCGAAGCACTTGGTCCGAGTTGACGAATAGCTGGAATAGGCAACCCTAAGATCGCGCGGGCATGTAGCGCGAATTGCGGCAGGTCTTGCGACACCATCGTTACCATCCCGGTGTCATGAGGACGTGGAGACACTTCGCTAAAATAAACGAGGTCGCCCTTGACGAAAAGCTCTACCCCAAAAATTCCCAAACCGCCCAAGCTACTGGTCACCGACTCAGCGATATGCTGTGCGTTTTTAAGCGCCGTTTCGCTCATGGGATGCGGCTGCCAAGATTCTCGATAATCGCCGTCGACTTGAATATGCCCGATCGGATCGCAAAAGCTCGTTCCATCCACATGACGAACCGTTAGTAATGTAATCTCGTAATCGAAATCGACGAAACCTTCGATGATGACCTTGCCCTTACCGGCCCGACCTCCTTCTTGAGCGTAATTCCAGGACGTCTCAATATCAGCCTCTGACTTGACCACGCTCTGTCCCTTGCCCGAAGAACTCATGATCGGCTTAATAACGCACGGCATGCCGATTTCGCGAATGGCTGCGCTATAATCTTCGAAAGTACCTGCAAATTTAAATGGCGACGTGAGCAGCCCAAGTTCCTCGGCAGCAAGTCGACGAATCCCTTCGCGGTTCATCGTCAATTGCGTTGCTCGAGCCGTCGGGATGATCGTAGCCACGCCTTCCTGCTCCAACTCAGCAAGCGTATCGGTCGCAATTGCTTCGACCTCCGGAATAACGATATCCGGCTTTTCCGCTTCGATTATTGCCCGAAGCGCGGCTCCATCTAGCATCGAAACGACATGGGAGCGATCCGCCACTTGCATCGCCGGAGCATCGGGATACGCATCGAGAGCAATAACCTCGACTCCGTACCGTTGCAATTCGATCGCGACCTCCTTGCCCAATTCCCCAGAGCCGCAGAGCAGCGCCTTCTTTGCAGTCGATGTGAATGGTGTTCCGATAGTCGTCATTACAAGAAGTGAAATCAGCCAACGCCCGAGACTCAACCCAAACTTCGCAGCATCGCCATTTTTTGCTCAGAAGCATCCAGCGTTTTCTCATTGTCCCCGACCCAATCCAGACTAACCTCCTCGCTCAACCTATGAAACATCCCCACACCTTCCTCGCTCGCCTGAACATTCTAAGACTGCTACCTGCGATCGCAATTGCCATGCTCGGCCTTCACAACCTGAGCCAAGCAGCCTCCGTCGACGGCAGTCGCCCCAACATAGTGTTCATGCTAGCCGACGATATGGGCTGGAACGAAGTAGGCTTCAACGGCGGGAATCCCGAACTGACTCCAAACATGGACCGGCTGAGAGCCGATGGACTCAAGCTCACTCAATTCTATTCCCACGCAGTTTGCGCACCAACCCGGGCAGCTTTCTTGACTGGCCGCTTCGCATTCCGCACTTGGACCGATTGGCGTTCGGAAGATTTCGGCAAGCCTAGCTACCTAGCCAAACTCGACCTAACCCTTCCCATAAACGAACGCGGGGAAGAAACCCGCCGCATTCACGCTCTCGATACAAATGAGCGCACCGTTGCAGAAGCTCTTAAAGACGTGGGTTACTCAACCTCTCTCGTGGGCAAATGGCATTGCGGCGAATGGTTACCGGAGCACCTCCCGATGGGCCAAGGGTTCACCACTCAATACGGTCACTACGCTTGGGGCATCGACTACAACAACTACACCATCCCTCACAACGCCCCGGCTCGCTACGCCGTCTACGACTGGCATCGCAATCAGGAGCCGATCTTCGAACAAGGCTACACCACCGATCTCATAGCCAACGAAACCGTGCGCCTCATAGCTGACCATGGCAAAGACAAGAAACGTTCCAAGCAGCCGTTCTTCATCTACGTGCCGTTCAACGCAGTACATGGACCGCTAGAAGAAATCCCGCGCTACACAGACAAATATGAAAAACGCTACGCCGCCCTTAAATGCCTCGACGATGCTGTCGGCCGCATCGTTGGCGCTGTCGACCAATACGGATACGCTGAAGATACACTTGTCATTTTCGCCAACGACAACGGCGGCCTGCGCGAAGAAATGAACGCCCCTTATCGCGGCACCAAGAATACGAATTACGAAGGTGGCGTACGCGTCCCATGCGTCATGCGTTGGCCCGGTAAACTCGAAGCCAACACAACCAATGATGGGCTCATGCATATCGTCGATTTTTACAACACCTTCATCACGCTCGGCGGCGGAAGCTTGAAGCAAAAACGAGCAGTTGATGGTATCAACATGACTGATACGATCTTCTCCGGCAAGACAAGCTCCCGTGACGAAATCATCTTCGAAGTTTCTGGCAGCGTCCGTTTTCCCGCAATTCGCAAAGGCGACTACAAACTCGTGGGCGAAGAGCTGTACAACATCATTACGGATCCGAGCGAGAAACAGAACATCGCCGCAGATCATCCCCAAATCGTCGAACTTCTTTCCAAGCGCGTCGCCCAAGCAGGCGAGGAACGCCCTCCCATGCCAGACATGTCCCTCCTGATGGATCCCCCACTACCCTGGGTCTACGGCCAAAAGGAAAACGCCAACGCACCCGAATGGATCAAAGAAGCAGTCGGCAAAGTCCGAGCCACTCAACCTAAGGAATGGACACCGGGAACGACGCCCTGGCCTCAGGCACCCAAAGACGGTATCATCATCTATACCGGCGATGGAAGATGAATTATAGTAGCACAGGCATCTTGCCTGTGAAAAAACAGGCTGGAAGCCTGTCCTACTTTTCTCCTAGAGAGGGAGGATTCGCCTAGTCCTCCAATGCGAAGGCCTGAATCAGCTCTCCCCAAACTGATCATTCCAAAATCCTTTCTTGCCACTAGATTCTCATCTGATTGCAATGCTCGGCAATGACATGGCCCTACCCTTTTACGTTTCATAGCGTTAAGACTCTCACTCTCTTAGCCAGTTTTTCCTTAACATTCACTTCGTTCGCCGAAAACGACGAGAACGAAGAAGACTCTAAGAAAGAGGATACTCCGGCCTGGGATATCGAAAATCCCCCTGGACCCACTCAGAACCAGGTAATCGACGTCAACGAAGGCACCTGGATCAGTCTGGACGTTAGCCCTGACGGCAACGAAATCGTTTTCGATCTTCTAGGCGATCTCTACCGAATGCCCATCGATGGAGCAGACGGCACCAACGGCGTCTATCCTGAAAAGCTCACCGAAGGCATGGCCTGGGATATGCAACCGCGCTACAGTCCAGATGGTAAGACCATCGCTTTCACCAGCGACCGAACTGGCAAGAGCAAACTGGCCGGCGACAACATCTGGCTCATCAAACCCGAAGATGGCGCCTTGTCGCAAATCACCGATGAATCCTACCAGTTGCTCAACGGTCCCGCTTGGTCACCAGACGGCAACTACATCGTAGCTCGCAAACACTTCACTAGTCGTCGCTCTCTCGGATCAGGCGAAATGTGGCTCTATCACCGCAGCGGTGTCGAAGCCAACGCCCAAGGTGGCGTTCAGCTCACCAAAAAGCCAACCGAACAAAAGGACGTCAACGAACCGGTTTTTTCGCCCGACGGGAAGTACCTCTATTACTCGGAAGACGTCAGTCGCGGTAGCGAATTCGAATACAGCAAAGATCCGCACAAACAAATCTACGCGATCAAACGAATCGAACTGGCCACGGACGAGACCGAATCCTACATAACCGGACCCGGAGGAGCCTGCCGCCCCACACCTTCACCCGACGGAAAAACCATCGCCTTCGTCCGACGCGTCGATGGAAAAACGGGTCTTCATCTTTTCGATACGAAAACCGGAGCTATCCGATTGCTCAACGATCAGTTGGAGCGCGACATGCAAGAAACCTGGGCAATCCACGGCGTTTATCCCGCATTCGAATGGACTCCAAATGGCGAATACATCGTAATCTGGGCTCGCGGAAAAATCCAGAAAATCGCCGTCGCCGATGGTTCTGAATCCATCATTCCCTTTCACATCAAAGACGAACGCCGCGTATCGCAAGCCCTACGCAACCCAGTCGCCGTCGCGCCTGACGCATTCGACGTTCGCATGCTGCGCTGGGCCCAAGTCACACCCGACGGAAGCCAAGTGCTCTTCCAAGCTCTCGGACATCTCTATCTGCGCGATCTTCCCGACGGCGAGCCCAAGCGACTGACCGGTCAAAGCGACCATTTCGAAATGTTTCCTAGTCTATCAAGAGATGGCCGCTACGTCGCCTACACGACTTGGAACGACAGCGAACTCGGCAGCGTTCGCGTCGCTTCTCTTGACCGCGGAGCTAATCAAGAAAACTGGACCGTCACTGAAAACCCAGGCCACTACACCGAACCTGTATTTTCGCCCGACGGAAAAACCATTCTCTACAGTCGCGTTGGAGGTGGACTAATTCGTTCGTCTCTCTGGTCACGCGACCAAGGCGTCTACCGCGTCGATGCTCGCGGCGGCGAATCCAAACGTATCCTTAAAAAAGGAAATCGCCCATCATTCGGAGATTCAAACGATCGCTTTTTCTACCAATTAGGAAAACGCGAAAAGGACGCGGACAATAGAGTATTCATTTCCGTAGACCTCGACGGTAAGGAACCTCAAACCCATTATACTAGTAAGTGGGCGACGGATTACCGGATATCTCCCGACGGCAAATGGCTCGCCTTCGTCGAACGCTTCAATGTCTACGTCGCCCCATTTGTTTCAACCAGCCGCTCGATTCTTGTCGGCCCCAAAGGCAAAACCTTACCCATCGCCCAAGTTAGCAAAGAAGCTGGCATATCCATTCATTTCTCCGGCAATAGCCAACGACTGCACTGGTCGCTCGGTCCCAATCTTTTCACCAGAGAACTCTCGAGTGCCTACGCCTTTCTAGAAAACGGAGAAGCGCTCCCTCCGGAAGAAGCAATAACGGAACAGGCGATCGGATTCAAAACCCAACACGCCAAACCAGACACCGTCGTAGCCTTGGTCGGAGCAAAGCTCGTTACCATGAGCGATCTCGGGACCATCGAAAACGGCGTTATCATCGTCAAAGGAAACCGTATCACGAAAATCGGAAAACAATCGAAAGTATCGATTCCGTCAGATGCGACTATAGTCGATGTATCCGATCAAGTCATTCTTCCTGGATTAGTGGATACGCATGCCCATGGATCGCAAGCAACTCACGGTATCATCCCGCAAAACAACTGGGTCGACAAAGCCCGACTCGCCTTCGGGGTAACCACGATTCACAATCCTTCGAGCGACACCGAAACCATTTTTGCGAGCAGCGAACTAACTCAAGCAGGGCTCATTGCCGGTCCCCGCATATTCTCCACCGGAACCATTCTCTACGGGGCCACTGGCAGCTTTAAAGCGGAAGTCAAATCGCTCGAAGACGCCCAATTTCACCTGAGTCGCATGAAATCGGTCGGGGCGATCAGCGTCAAAAGCTACAACCAACCGCGGCGGGATCAACGCCAGCAAATTATCGCCGCCGCTCGAGAACAAGAAATGATGGTCGTGCCCGAAGGCGGTTCTACCTTCATGCACAATCTGACCATGATAGTCGACGGCCACACAGGCATAGAGCACACCATGCCCGTCCAATACATTTACGACGACGTACTCGACCTCTGGCGGGGCACAGGAGTCGGCTACACGCCAACTCTCTCCGTGGCCTACGGTGGCCTTTGGGGCGAGAACTACTGGTACGCTCACGATGACCTGTGGTTGCACCCACGACTCAACGCCTTCATCCCGCCGCATATTCTCCAACCGCGCTCGCGTCGGCCCGTCAAAGCCCACGAAGATGACTACAACCATATGAACGTCGCCACGATCGCCAAAGCGAGCTTCGACCAGGGCGGTCTCGTTCAAGCCGGCGGTCACGGTCAGCTGAACGGAATCTGCACGCATTGGGAAATCTGGAGCTTCGTTCAAGGTGGCATGACACCCGAAGAAGCGCTAATGTGCGGAACACTCAATGGAGCCAAGTACCTTGGACTCGATGGAGACATCGGTTCTTTGGAAAAAGGCAAGCTCGCCGATCTCATCGTCATCGAAAAAGGCTTCGACCCAACGCAAGAAATTCGTGACAGCGAACGTATCCAATACGTCATGGCAAACGGTAACCTCTACAACGCCGCCACTATGACTCCATTCGGAACTCAGGAGGCGCCGAACCCGAAGTTCTTCTGGCAAAATGGAAACCAAGGAATTGGCGTTGCTATTCCCCAAGCCGAAAACTGCGTCAGCTGTCCCGCGGGACATGTTCATTTATGGTAAAAAAGACTGAACGCTCTCATTCCGCAAAACCTATGAGGCTGTTCAATAAGTCAGTGTAGGAGCGGGTTTATCCCGCGATTTTTTATTTTTATGGTATAGAGAGGCGTTATCGCGGGGTAAACCCGCTCCTACAATTAGGCAGCGGAGAAACATTCGACTTATTCAACAATCTTTAAGAGCTTGTTAAATAAGTCAGTGTAGGAGCGGGTTTATCCCGCGATTTTTCATTTCCATGGTATAGAGAGGCGTTATCGCGGGGTAAACCCGCTCCTACAATTAGGCAGCGCAACAATCTTCGAATTATTTAACAGTCTCTTAGACCCAAATTGATATTCATCGCATGACATCAGAAGACCTCTACGATTCGCTTCGCCGCCTAGACGGGAAGCCGTATCCTGCATACAAGGACATCAAAGGGAGTTACGAATTCGACAATTTCATTTTGTCGATTGATCGCGTTCAAGGAGACCCCTTCGCTTCTCCCTCGCGGCTTTCTATACGCATCGACCACAGCCACTCCCTCATTGACTCCGGATTATTCTCCAACACATCCCGTCGAACAGGATCGGAAACGTTTCTAGCGCTTGCTTTCTCCTCAGCCTGCCATCGCGAGCAAATCTCACTCGGGTCCGGGAAATCCGGAAGACTTGAGATCGACACCCCAGGTCAGGAAATTCTGAAACGAACCTGCGTTGAAATCAGTAAAACCGAAACCACGGTTCGTTTCTCAGTTGGCCTCCCAGCAAATGGACGGCGAATCCTCGGAAAAGCCGCTATCAGACTACTCACTGAGACTCTTCCGCAAATAGTCTCCCAGGCCCTTGTACTCTCTGGGGACGACCTAACGGACATCTGTTCATTCGCCGATACCAACGAGGACGCCGATGACCTGCGCTCTCAATTGGAAGACCACCGGCTAGTCGCGTTTATCGCTGACGGAGCGATCCTGCCACGAACAACGGGTATCGATCAACGTCCCTTATCCAACGCTATTCCCTTCCAATCGCCCGCATCCCAACGTGTCCGCCTAACCGTACCTCACGCAGGAGAAATTTCAGGCATGGGGATATCCGATGGTATAACTTTAATCGTCGGTGGAGGATATCACGGTAAATCCACCCTACTTAATGCCCTCGAACGCGGCGTCTACAATCATATCCCAGGCGATGGACGCGAACGCGTCGTTGCCCGAAGCGACGCTACCAAAGTTCGCGCAGAGGATGGTCGCTCGGTCGCCTCAGTCGATCTCTCCCCTTTCATAAACAATCTACCCGGAGGAAAGGATACCCAAAACTTCACTACCGAAAACGCCTCGGGTTCGACATCTCAAGCAGCGAGCATTATAGAAACCCTAGAAACCGGTTCGCGCGTTCTACTGATCGATGAAGATATTTCCGCCACCAACTTTCTAATACGCGATGCTCGCATGCAGCAGCTAATCGCTTCGAACAAAGAACCCATCACTCCTTTCGTCCAGCGCGTCCGATCGCTCTACGATCAATACCAAGTCTCCACAATCCTAGTATTGGGCGGCTCCGGCGATTATTTCGAACCGGCCCACCGCGTCATAGCTTTAGACAACTATCTACCCCACGACTTGACGCCCCAAGCAAAAGCGATCTGCGCAAACGATTCCGCCCAACCGCAATCCACCGAAAGCTCTACCCCATTTGAAATTGGGACGATCCAACGATTCGCCGACCCCTCGTCAATCAATCCCTACAAACACGCCACACCTTACCGTGGCTCGCGACACGGAGGCCATCACCAACAACGTGCCCCTCGCAAGAACATTAAAGCGCAAAGCACGCGTTCATTACTGTTCGGAACTGAAGAAATCGACCTTTCCCTAATCGCTCAACTTGTCGATTCATCCCAAACTCGAACCATCGGAGCTGCCCTCGCCTATGCCTGCGAGAACGATCTCTTCAATGATCAATCGATTATTCAAGCGCTCAAGGGCATAATAACCCTTCTAGACGAAAAAGGCTTCTCCGCCCTCGATGGAAACGACCTAGCCGAAATCCGTATCCAAGAACTCATGTCAGGTATCAATCGCCTAAGAACGCTGCGAGTCGAACCTAAAGCAATCTAGACGCAAAAAAGCGACGCGATCTTACCGATCGTGCCGCTCAACACAAACAAACCAACTTAAACTAGAATCTAAAAGATGCTTTCAGACGAAGGCCCGCAAGACGGAGAAGTGACATGGCATTGGGTAAATGCCACTCCTTCATTCACGAGCCGATCCGTGTGCGGCGTATTGAGATGAGGGTATCCGAGCGCGGCAATCGTGTCGTAGCGCTGTTGATCGGTGATGATGAGAATGATGTTGGGACGTTTCATAGGGTAGATGGCTGGGTTGCCGAAAGTTTTAGGAGATAAGGAAGGTATCTTTGTCTGACCGAATTCAAAAGCCCAAAAGAGTTTTCAAGTAGTTGCGTGGGAGTTTGTCATTCCCACTGTATTTTTCTTTGGGGTCAAGTCGTACACGATAATCGCAGGTTTGATGAGAGTCGATGGAGAGGCTATTTTTGTATCGGTAGGTGATTAGTAGATACAGTTTCACGAAATGTACGGTCCCTACGGGAGTTTGGGTTGTCTGTGGGGATACTCTAGTGCACGAATCGGACGCGTCCCTTGCGCGTACTTTCAATCGATTCATTTGTGGCTCTGGTCTATTTCAAGGAGTTGACTCTTTCATGCGACTGGGGATGATGCATGTATACGATGAGTAGGATTCAGAAAGTTAGTGTTCGCGACATTGCAAAACAAACTGGATTTTCTCCGATGACCGTTTCGCGCGCTTTGCGCAATAGTGGAAGGGTGAAGCCGGAAACCAAGAGTCGTATTCGACGCCTGGCCGACAAGCTTGGGTACCGGAAGAACCCCTTGGGGTCTGCTAATATGGCGGGTATTCGAGCGAGTAAAAAGGTTACTTACCAAGCGACGATCGGGATAATTAGTGAAACTCCTAGTGGAGGTGAGTGGGGTGGAAATAAAAAGTTGATCGAAGCGGCTGTCAGCGAATGTGAAGCAATGGGGTTTAAACCCGATTTGTTCGATCTCGCCAAACCTGAAATTGCGAATGGAGATCTTACTCGAGTGCTTCGTAGTCGAGGCATCTTAGGCCTTATCCAAGCTCCGATGGTTAGGAATACCGAAGATCTTCCTCTCGATTTTTCTGACTTTGCTATCGTGGCCTGCAATTCAGGCTGTCTCCCTCAGAAATTTCACCGTGTCTGCCCCGACCACTACGGTAATATGGATATGCTGCTCAAGCGAATTTGCGAAAGAGGCTATAAGCGTCGCCACTTCGCAGTTGCCATTGGCTAGTACTTTTTCATAACTTACTTTCATTGTTGAATTTAACTTACAGGTTCCATGTACAGTGGACTTTAACCGCATCAGTTGACGCCCGTGCCGGGCGTACCAATCAGCTTCAGACAACACGGACAAGCCGTGCGTCTGAGCTCAGCGTGGGCGGAATAGAATTGAAAAAATAGAAAAACTGACGGATACTGGGAGAATGCCAGTCATCTCCATGTTTTACGGTGTAATCGTAGCCCTGTATTTTTTCGACACAGGAAAGCACAATCTGCCGCACATTCACGTAAAATACCAAGGTGATGAAGCGGTTGTCGCGATACCTGACGGGGAGATAATCGAAGGTAGCATCCAGAATAGCCGTATGAAATTAGTTCAAGCATGGATCGAGATTCACCGCGATGAATTGATGGCCGACTGGGAACTGGCAGTCAACGGACAGGAAGTCTTTAAAATCGAACCACTAAAATAAAATGAATCCACGAGTCACACAGGTTTTCCCCGAAGAGAATCATCACCTCTTACTTGAGTTTTCTAACGGTGAGCGTCGTGAATTTGACGTTTCCCCTTATCTCGAAAAAGGAATTTTCCAGAGTCTAAAAGATGAGACTTATTTTCGCAGAGTTCGCGTATCTCTAGGAACGGTTGAGTGGCCAGAAGGGCAGGACTTCTGCCCTGATACTTTATTCGAGTTGTCGAAAGCGATTGCATAGGATCGAGTGCCCATCCAGTCGGGAGATGGACAATAGATTTCGCTGGCGCTCATCTATGCATCCCCTCTACGTTCACCTGTCGCTCGCATTTAATCGTACCCATTGCTGCCATTGCACTTACGCCTTCAGTCGCGTAGCATGTATTGATGCTTAATTCTATCAAAAATTGCTTTTCTTGGCTCCTCGGGAAGCTTAATATCATCGGGAATCTGGTTGCTGAGAATATCGCGTTGCGACACCAGTTTATCGTATTGAAAAGAAATAAAAAGCGACCGACAGGCGTCCAGTTTCGAATCGTGCGTCGCCGTCAGTTAAACTGGTTGCGTTGCCCCGCGTCGGTGGTATCCAAAGACAAGGATTCCTGCATGTGAACTGGAGCCGATTGGCCCTGGCAATGTTATCGAACCAGGCGAGGCAATGGCATTCACCGAGCACTGGCGCTTATTGGAGCACCCGTATCCCAAAGCGGATCAATCACTAGATCTTCAAGGCCTCAAGAATAAGGTGAATGCCCAATTCTGAAGCGTCTTCCTATCAACAACCCTCTATGATGAGATTTTAACGTAATGAAGATGGATCGAAGAAAATTCTTGGCCACAAGTGTGGCTGGCGGTTTGGGCGGGGGAGCGCTCCTTTCAACCGGATGCGGCCAATCTGAACAGGTCGAGTCCAATTACCAGAAACTGGATGACGTGCTGGCTCAACCGGTTTTCAAACAAGAGTTGTTCAAAGAACCGGTCATCATTAAATCGGTCGAATTGTTGAAGAACGGTCGATCCTATTTGTGCCGGGTTCGATCGACCGATGGGGCGGAGGGCATTTCGGTATCGCACAATACGATGAGCGCTCTCTATCCGATTTTCGTGAATATATTGCAGCCGTTTTTCGTTGGGCAGGATGCGCGACGTATGGATAGGCTGGTTGAAAAAGCGCTTGAAGTTGAATTCAATTACCGCTTCGGGGGAATTGGGATTGGGATACCGTTGGCTACGGTCGAGTTTGCCTTGCTCGATATGCTGGGCCGCATCGCCGGAAAATCGGTCGGTCAGTTGCTGGGAGTGGTTCACAACACCCATATCCCGGTTTATCAGGCAACCGGGTGGCGGGAAAAATCGGTGAAAGAGTCGGTGGCCTTGATTAAGGCAGCGGTAGAGGAAAGCGAGGCCCAAGCGCTTAAGATCAAGGTGGGGACGCTCATGCATATGACCAAGGATTTGGATGCCAGAGGACCTGTTGGTCGGACCGAGGAAATCATTCCGCTCATTCGTGAAATTTTCGGCCCGGACATGGCTCTTTATGCCGATGCCAACGGTTTTTTCACCGATCCCCATGACGCGATCCGCGTTGGCAAGCTGTTACAGGACTACAATTACAGCTACTTCGAAGAGCCGGTCTATTTTGACTGGCTCGATGGAACGAAACAAGTGGCGGATGCCCTGGACATTCCCATTGCCGGAGGCGAACAGCAACACAGCATGTATTCCTTCCGCTGGCTACTGGCCAATGACGCGCTCGACGTGGTGCAACCGGACCATTTCTACTTTGGAGGATTCATACGCTCGCTCAAAGTAGCGCGGATGGGCGAGGCTCTCGGCAAGAAATGCATCCCGCACTTGTCGGGAGGGTTTGGGTACATCTATATGCTTCACGGGGTGTCGGTTATGCCCAATGCCGGGGCCCATATTGAATTCAAGGGGTACGAGAAAATCCCAATCGAGTGTAAAACATCATCCCTGCGATTGAAGGATGGGAAAATTAAAGTGCCCACCGGTCCGGGCTTAGGCGTGGATATCGATCCCGATTACGTGGAAACGTACAGCGTGGTCAAAGAGGCCTAGTCTCGATTGGCTGCGTCTGCCTAATCCCACTAGGACTTTTTGCATCAATTAGTTGTATGCGTTCAAGGCGTCGTTTCCCATATCCTTATGGCGTGCCGACGAGGTCGGCTAATTCCTGGGCCACGCGCCCGAAGGACGCTTCAAGCGACAAGACCTCGACGAGAGCCAGGCGACACGCTTCCAGGAATAGAATTTACTATCAACTGCCCTGCGAATCGAATCGGAACAATTGAATTTCCTATCAATGATCAACTCCCCCATGCGCGTAATCGCGTTTAGGTGCTTCTCATCTTTGTCGCCTTCGCCAAAGATCGGCTTATACCTCGCGGTCTCAGTATCCTTAGTAATATCGGTATCCACATACTTCAGGTTCGGCACGTAGCGTGACAGGTAAAGTTGTTGTTCGTGCGCGTAGACCGATCCTTGAAGGAACAAAACGGAAAGGATTAATACCAAATATGAACGAGGTTTTAGGGTAGCGGATGTCATGTGCTTAATCAGTATATGATTCTTGGTTGAAGTTTGTTCACGGGATTGGGGTACCAATAAAATCTCTCGCTGATTGGAGCGAGAAATTGAATATCGCGAAAGCAAGGCTTTCGAGAGTGCATCCTGGGAATGCATGTTGCTAAGCTCAATCGTATTTTGCTGGTACAAGTACCACAAATACTCCATCGACTCCCAAGTTCATCTCCGACTACCTTCAGTCTTAAACAATTGACCCATCGTGACACACGCGATTGATACATGTACCAAGATGAGCCGCATTCAAAAAGTCAGCATTCGCGACCTCGCCAGAGAAACCGGTTTTTCACCAATGACCGTGTCTCGAGCCTTGAGAAATAGCGGAAAAGTAAACCCCGAAACCAAAGCCACGATACGCGACCTCGCGGACAAACTCGGCTATCGCCAAAATCCTTTGGTCTCCGCCAACATGGCGGGGATTCGCGCAAGCAAATCCGTCACCTACCAAGCCACTATCGGAATCATTCACGAAACACCAAAAGGAGGTGAATGGATGGGTACGAAAAAGCTCCTCGACGCTACAATTTCCACCGCTGAATCCTTGGGATTCAAAACGGACCTTTTTGATTTAGCCAATCCAAAAGTCACGACCCACAACCTCAGTCGAATGCTGACCAGCAGAGGTATCCAAGGCGTAATACAAGTACCGATGATTCGCGACTTCGCCGACATTCCATTAGACTTCTCTCATTTCACGATTGTCGCGTGCAGCTCTGGCTCGCTTCCGCAAAAATTCCATCGCGTCTGCCCGGATCACTATGGAAACATGGACATGCTTCTCAAACATATCCGCTCGCTTGGCTATAAAAGGGTTGGACTCATGATCGCCAAAGATCTCGATATCCACTTGAACCATCTTTCTAGTTCTCGCTTTTTAGCATTTCAGCAAACCGAGAGCATACCGAAAATCCCCATATTCATGCCTGATGGGCGTGAGGACTATAGCCCCGAGAGGTTTCGAATTTGGTTTAAAAAACACCGTCCTGAAATAGTCATTACAACCTGTGAAACGATCTTTCGGAATCACTTCTTTCAAGATGCCGGATTAGGCATCCCCAACGACCTCGCGGTCGTAAAGGTAAACATCAACCGGACTCGCAAATACTTCAGCGGCATTAGCGAGGAATCCGCCGAAGTGGGATCCACTGCGGTCAATACGCTAGCTCAACTTCTTTTTCAAAACGAAAAAGGACTACCGGAAAAACCGATGTCCGTACTTATTCCCGGCAAATGGATAGATGCAGGAACCGTTCCTGAATTGGTTTAAAGTTTAAACGCACAAAAAAGACTCTACGTAAAACGTGCAGAGTCTTTCGAAAAATTGTT
>JBNMOQ010000091.1:0-16899 GCA_051275055.1 Candidatus Pelagisphaera sp. | reverse complement strand
ACAATCCGGATAATTATTACCGGTTGCGATAGTTTGATTTGGCTAGAGCGCCGGCTGGTTTAATTGGCTGGCGGGCCTGGAGTTCTTGTAAATAGAATATGTACTTTGTGACTTTGGAGTTAATTCAATGGACATCTGCTTAAGTAAATGAGGGAGTCTACCGTAAGTTTGGTTAGATGACTTTATTGGTTTCATTATATTTTTTATCCCTTTTTGTAGGTGCGTGGACTTTGCTTCGCTGCATCGCTGTTGCACCAGAAGGTTATGAAGATGAATTTGGATTTCATATGATGATAGAGATCGTTAGATCTTAATCTGTCTCATCGTCTAGGATCGAAAAGCGGCTTACGCTGGTTTCAGAAACTTAAAAGCCCTGTGTTCAAGTGAACACAGGGCTTTTTGATAAATAGCTGTTTCTCTATTCGAGAAATGCCGAGTTAGCTGGTTTCGGTCGTCTTGAGGGGTTCGTACTGATAGCCGATGCCGTGAATTGTCTTAAGGTTATCGAGCGGCACACTCTTGCGTTTGAAGAGGTCGCGTATCTTTACGATGTATTGGTCGAGCGAGCGGCTTCTGATATCCGCATGAATACCCCAGACCGAGTGGATGAGATTCTTCCGAGTGATGATCGTGGCTGGGTTGTGCTGAAAATAAGCGAGGATGCCGATTTCCTTGCGGCCAATTGTGACGACTTCTCCATCGGTAAAGGTAATTTCCATTGTGTTCGGATTTACGGATGCCGTGTTGAAGGTAAAAGGAGCGTCGGTGAGTTTTACGTTTTTGGTTACGTTGAAGTCGCCAGCGACTTCTGCTCGACGAAGGACTGCATGAATTCGGGCGACCAATTCCGGGGCGCTGAAAGGTTTTGTGACGTAGTCGTCAGCTCCAAGTTCGAGTCCCTTTACCTTTGAAATTTCAGAATCGTTACCCGTTAGGAAAATTGTGGGGATATTAATGTCTTCGCGTTTGAGGTCCTCCATGAATGCGAATCCATTTTGATCGGGGAGGGTGAGGTCCAGTAGAATAATATTAGCAAAGTTGTTCTTTAAAAAACGCATCGCTAGAGCGCAACGATTGCAAATCTGGGTTTGCATTCCGGCAGCTTCGAGGTGCTCGGCGATAACGTTTGCGAGTTCAGCTTCGTCCTCGACGATCAAGACCAGTGGTTTGGGTTTTGTTGGCATATACTTTTGTGGGGTTCGGGGAGCGGATTAGTTAGTATAGGAACTGTAAATATTAGGTTAACCGTTTTTTACTCTAAATCGTAAGAAAGTTGCTGTCCGTGGGTTATTCAGGTGTTTTGCTTACGGTAACGGTGAGTAATAAGAGCCATTCTGTAAGTGAATGTAAAATGTAAAAATGTAAAAATACACATAAAACCCTGCACGATTAGGCTTGCGCCTTTTTCTCACATGGATTTCCAGATGTTGCGTGTCACAAGAACCGCAAACCGTTATGTTTGGATTGCCGAAGGGCAGCCTTGAAGAAGCGACGATCCGCCTTTTTGCGAAAGCGGGTTGGAATATCCGGAAAAGCTCTCGGTCGTATAAGCCGAACTTTGACGATTCGGAACTGGATGGGCGTTTTGTCCGAAGCCAGGAAATAAGCCGCTATGTGGACCATGGGTTTTTCGATGTAGGTCTTTGTGGGTATGATTGGGTCGTGGAAAACGGCTCGGATGTCGTGGAGGTATGCGATCTCGTTTATAGCCGTGCTTCGAATCGCCCATCTTATTGGGTTTTGGCTGTTCCAGAGGCCTCGGAGATTAAGACTGTTGAGGATTTGCAAGGGAAACGAATTGCGACGGAGGTGGTTAATCTGACCCGTAAATATTTGGCTGATAAAGGCGTTGAAGCGGAAATCGAATTTTCGTGGGGTGCTACCGAGGTCAAGGTGCCCGATATGGTAGACGCGATCGTGGATTTGACCGAAACCGGCAATTCCCTGAGGGCGAACAATTTGCGCATTGTTGATACTCTGCTTAAGACGAACACAAAGTTGATCGCTAACAAGAAAAGTTGGGAAGATCCGTTCAAACGTCAGAAGATCGAGAATATTGCAATGATGCTCGAAGCGGCTTTGGAGGCGGCGGATAAGGTCGGTTTGAAGTTGAATGCTCCAAACTCGAATTTGGATGAAATTTTAGAGATCCTACCTGCGCTTCGCAACCCAACCGTAAACCGTCTGTCGGATGAAGGCTGGTCTGCAGTTGAGGTGATCCTGAGCGAGAAGGATGTTCGCGATATCATTCCGAAACTTAAGGTTATGGGCGCTGAGGGGATTATTGAGTATCCCCTCAACAAGGTAGTCTATTAGGTGGAGAAGTCGGGTTGAATTTAAATCGGCTAGATATATTCAGTTTTAGGCGTCGATTTCGCTTGCTCCCAATACCTTTTGGGTCACGTTTTCTGACCCTTGCGGCATATTCTACCGCTCGTTCCGCCGCGTTGCTTCCGGACGAGCTCGATTAATTCAAACCTGTCGCTTCTGGCGACGCATACTAGCCAAACGCTGGGAGGTTTCGGAAGCGCTCTCGGGAGAGTTGGCATTTACTATCATGAGTTCTATAATGGAAGAACTTCTGGCCACGACAACCTTCGATAAACTTAAAGAAGGTTCGATCATCAAGGGCACAGTAACTGAAATCCGCCAAATCGAAGTAGTAGTCGATATCGGTGGTAAATCCGAAGGTCTTATCTCCGCATCCGAGTTTTCGGATTTGGGAGACCTGCAAATTGGCGAAGAAATCGAGATCTATCTCGAGAAGCTTGAAGACAGAGACGGTAATCCGGTTCTATCTTTCGACAGAGCCGAGCAGAAGAAGAATTGGGAGAACATCATCACCAAGTGTGAAGAAGGTTCGATCGTTCAAGGCCGCGTGAAGGCGAAAGTCAAAGGCGGCTTGATCGTTGCCATGGGAGTAGATGCATTCTTGCCAGCTTCCCATATCGACATTCAGCCTCCGAAGAACCTGGATCAATACGTGGGCCAGACCTACGATTACAAGGTTCTCAAAATCAATTTGGAGCGTAAGAACATTGTTCTTTCGCGTCGCGAGCTGATTGAAGAGCAACGCGCTTCCAAGCGCCGCGATCTCCTCGACAAGATCCAACCAGGCGACGTCGTCAAGGGCGTGGTCAAGAACATCACCGATTTCGGTGCGTTCATCGATCTCGACGGTATGGATGGATTGCTCCACATCACGGACATGAGCTGGGGGCGTATTTCGCACCCAAGCGAAATGTTGAAGCAGGGCGAAGAAATCGATGTAATGATCATCGAAATCAATCGCGAAAAAGAACGTGTATCTCTCGGTCTGAAGCAGACCAAGTCGAATCCATGGGAAAGCATCGAAAACAAGTACCCAGTCGGAGCTCGCGTGGCGGGCAAGGTTGTGAACTTGGTTCCTTATGGCGCATTCATCGAAATCGAAGAAGGTGTAGAAGGTTTGGTTCACGTGACGGAAATGTCTTGGACCAAGCGTATCACCAAGCCAAGCGAGCTGCTTAAGGTCGGTGACGACGTTGAAGCGGTTGTTCTCGGAATCCAAAAGGATGAAGAGAAAATCTCTCTCGGTATTCGCCAACTCGATCCAAATCCATGGGATATGGTGGTGCACAACTACCCAGTCGGAGCTCACGTTCACGGCAAGGTACGCAACATCACGACCTACGGCGCATTCGTCGAATTGGAAGAAGGCATCGATGGCATGGTTCACGTTTCCGACATGTCTTGGACTCGCAAGATAAACCATCCGAGCGAAGTGCTCAAGAAGAACGACGAGATCGACGCGCTCGTACTCGACGTGGATACATCGAGCCAACGTATCTCTCTTGGAATGAAGCAACTCGCGAACGACCCATGGTCGGATATCGACGGTCGTTTCCGTATCGGTGATGTGGTTACTGGCGTAGTCTCGAAGATTACGTCGTTCGGCGCATTCGTCGAGCTTCAGGATCACATCGATGGTTTGGTTCACATCAGCCAGATCAGCGAAGAGCGTATCGAGAAGATCAAAGACGTCCTCAATGTGGAAGACGAAGTGACTGCTCGCGTGATCAAGATCGATCGCGAAGAACGTCGAATCGGCTTGAGCATCAAGGCAGCTAGCTACGATGAAGAGCAGTTGGCAGCAGAGACTCAAACTTACGATACGATGAAGGATGGCGGCGACCTTATGAACTTGGGCGATATCCTCGACCAAGCGACCAAGTAGACTGTAGTCTTCGATTCAATACTTTCAAAGGTGAGCCTCTCTGAGGCTCGCCTTTTTTTGTATCAATAGGTTGATGTATGTGGACGAGTTAGGGGTTCAATGTGGGCTGTTTTACAGTGTATTGAAAACTATCTACATGAATCCGTGTTAGGAGCGTTTATTTGCCTTGAAGTCGAAAGGCAATTTGGGGAAGTTTTACCGACATGGACGTTTCCTCTTTTGCGCCAGTACTTGTTCAGATCGCATTCGCCGCCGGACTAGCCGGAGTTATTCTCGTCGCTAGCCATATTTTTGGCCAACGAGGATCCAAGGGCAGTATAAAAAATTCTGCCTACGAATGTGGTGTAAAGTCGGAGGGTAAGACCAGCACCCGTTTTTCCGTCAAGTTCTACGTGACGGCGATGCTCTTTATCCTCTTCGATATTGAAGTGCTATTTTTGATTCCCTGGGCGATGATCTATCGTGATTTTCTCGCTGAAGGTTTGCCGATACTTGGACCGATTCTATTTTTCCTCGGCGTACTCGTCGTAGGACTTGTTTACGAATTGAAGAAGGGCGGCCTCGATTGGGAAAAGTAGAGTGATGCCCGGGCCGCAATCGATGCGAATAGATAGATATTTTTCACGTAAACGCGTACTTGAACTAGAAAGCGATTCCCTAGAGGGATGCCTCAAGGAATTGCTGAAAGTATCGTCCTCCAGCTTCAAGGAGCTTGGGCGAAAGAAGAGCCTCTTGACGGGATTGCTCAAGCGAGAAAATACCATGACCACCTATTTGGGGCATGGAGTGGCGTTGCCGCATTTGCGGGTGAAGATGAAGCGTCGTTATGTTTTCGCAATTGGTCGAAGCAAGGCGGGGATTCGCTACGAAGGTCCGAAGAAGGAGGAGAAGGTTCACCTGATCCTTCTGATGCTTGCGGGAGAGAATGCGAAGAACTATCTGAATGTTCTAGCTGAGGTAGCTCGCTTGGTGAAGGACGAGGGTTTTATCAAAGACCTGATTAATGCTCCGGATATCGGCATTTTATATGATCGTTTATCTCAAGGGTTTGGCGGCATTCTTACGACGGGGGAGAAACCTCAGGAGAGTTCGATTAACAAGCTGATTTTCAATCAGGCCACACGAATCGCCAAAGGAGCTGGTTGCAATTCGATTGCGATATTCGGCGATACGATGACCTCGAGTCCAATCGTTCTGCCATTGGCATTTAAGGAATTTAAAACGACTTTGGTTACGAAGCGGGCTAAGGAAGGCGATTTTGATGACTCGCCTTTCGATAGTGTTATCCAAGTACGCTCGTTTTCAAAAGGTCGCTTAGCTCAGGCTCGCTCTGCGTTTCTGGTTGGTATCACGCGGGGCGTGTTTTCGACTAATGAGAAAATTTGTTGTATCGGCGGTATTCCGGGAAGCGATCAATTCGATACGGTTGTGGTGATCGATTTGAGGAATGAATTCCGGGCTTTGCTTGCTGAGCAGGAAGACTTTTTGCCAGCCGATGTTTCACCGGAAGTGCTCGAGAGAGTTATTGGAATTGCAATGGAGCTTTCAGTCGAAGGACGCGAGGGTAGGCCAGTCGGCACTTTGTTCGTTCTTGGAGCAACGAAGAGTGTGGAGGAGTTGACCAAGCCGCTCGTGTTGAATCCTTTTTTCGGCTATAAGGAAGAAGATCGTAATATTTTGAGTCCGTTCATGGACGAGACTGTTAAGGAATTTTCGGGATTAGATGGAGCATTCGTAGTGCGTGGAGATGGCGTCTTGGTTTCGGCCGGAAGTTTGATTCATGCCCCGGACTACTATCATTCGCTTCCGAGTGGGTTCGGATCTCGTCACGCGGCTGGCGCGGCAATCTCGGTAGCGACGGAGTGTTTGGCTATCGTGGTTTCTTCCAGTACGGGGCAGGTGACTGTGTTTCGAAACGGAATAGGCCTCCCGTTAATGGAAAAGCCAATAGATGCGTAAAATTTCGGTTGCTTTTTGGAATAAAACTGAGAAGTTGCTGCCTTCTTAATCTTAACGAACTATGGCACGCGAAGTAATTACTCTAGAATGCACTGAGGCGAAAGCGGAAGGAAAGCCGGTTTCCCGCTACCTTTCTTCACGCAATAAGAAGACGCAGACTGAACGCGTCGAAAAGAAGAAGTACAACCGTCACTTGAGACGTCATACTCTTCACCGCGAAATCAAATAAGATTGCGGAACGAATTTTTTAAAAAGCGACACTCGAAAGAGGGTCGCTTTTTTCGTTTTCCGAGGGAGCAAAAAGTGAAGCTCGTTTCAAATTGGCGATTTTTTCCTCTAGGCTGAGGATGTTTCCGGAGACTCTTTAGGAGTTCCGTTCGGTCTGCTTGTGCGCCAATCGTCGCGGTGTTTGCGAATCCAGTCGAGTAAGGCTTTCTCGAATCCAATGTCTTTGCCAAGGCGTTCCGACTCGAGCCATTTGTGACGAAGAATCTCATCCCTCTCGGCGAGGAACTCTTGGTAAAGACTCGAACGCTTCACAAAAGCATGTTGGTCGTCGGTCTTGGATTCGTTAGCTGCCATAGCAATCATTTTTTTTCCCGGTTATCTTTACCATCGTCTGATTCGCTGTGAGCTTTTCTTCATTCTAGATCGCTAACTTATTTTAGCGCTAGAATTACGGATTTGTAAGTATTGGAATTACCTATTAGCGATTCGCTCAGGGTAAATTCCATGACTCACTACATTGCTTGTAAGCCCACGGGCGCCAATCTTATTATGTGCACTTTAGTGCAAATATTTAGTCGTTTTGCGTACTTGTACTTTGACACTCTTTTCTGCGGGCTGTTCCGCCAGGGGTTATAATCGCTCTACGATGCTTTTGGCGATGGCCTCGAACGAGGCAGCAGACTTCGAGTCTGGATCAGCAATTGAAATCGGGGTGCCGTTGTCTCCTGCTTCGCGGATTTTTGGGTCGAGTGGGATTTGGCCGAGAAAATCGACGCCAAGGTCTGTGGCAGTTTGCTGCCCGCCGCCTTCGCCGAATATGTAGGATTTAGTGCCGTCCGGATTTTCCAGATAGCTCATGTTTTCAGCAACTCCGAGGATAGGGACGTTGGTCTTCTCGAGCATTCGGGCTCCACGTTTGGCTACTTGCGTAGCGGCAAGTTGCGGCGTGGTGACGATGATCGCTCCTTTGAGCGGTATCGTTTGTACGAGGGAGAGTTGAGCATCGCCAGTTCCAGGCGGAAGATCGACAACGATAATCTCAAGGTTGCCCCATTTAACATTGTTGATGAATTGGCTGATCGTCTTCTGGATCATCGGACCGCGCCAAACGACAGGAGTGTCATCGTCTACCAGAAATCCCATGGACATGATTTTTATGCCATGCGCTTCCAGGGGAATGATTGATTCTTCCTCGATTTCCGGTCGTCCTCCGACTCCCATCATGAGAGGGATGGAAGGCCCGTAGATGTCACAGTCGAGCAAGCCGATTTTTTTGCCTTCTGGCGCGAGAAGTTTCGAGATAGCGCAGGCGAGGTTGGAGGAGAAGGTCGATTTGCCAACTCCACCTTTGCCACTGGCTACCGCGATGACGTGTTTGACGCCAGGTATACCTGTTGTTGGAGCGCCTTGAGTGCCAGGGGTTTCGGTCTTCTTGGCAGGATTTATTGAAACGTTCACTTCCGTCGACGCGACTTCGGCCACCTCTTTAAGGGCAGCCTCGATGTCATCTCGGATTTGCGCGGCGACACTGTGGTCGTTTGTGGTGACGGAAATACCGATCACGGCTTTCCCGTCATTAAAATCGATGGACCGTACTAGCCCAAAGGATACGATGTCTCGGCTGAATCCGGGATACTTAACTGTCGCTAACGCGTTTTTGATCGCTTCTTGGCTCACGGTTTATTGGTGGTTTGATCTTTGTTCGAATTTTCTCTGAAGACGCTTGCGCGCAACAGCGCGAGAGCATTAAAAATAGATGTTTATTAGAAACCTGAAACATTCGACCTTCTGTCAAGTCCAGGCTTATTGCGAATGAATATTCTTACAAAATACCTTCTCACTTTTTTTACCACTGTGACGCTCGTTTCGAGCTTGGCGGTCCCAGCTGTTGCGCAGCGAGATATTGGGCCCGGCTATATCAAAGGAACGCGTGAAACGATCCCAGTCGTCGTCCGGTCGCGGGATGCGAAAGCTCTTAATATCCTGAAGTTGGCGTTCTCCGCTCATGGCAAGTATCGCCTGGTGGGATCGATGCAAGAGGCTTCGTTTGCGATTCAGGTCGATCCTATTGGGACTTCGCACTCGTCGCTTCGAATTACTTCAGGCGTTCCAGAGCAGCAGTTGCACAGCGCAAACGCGCAGGGAACTTCGACGCGCAATTCGATTTTGAAGGCTGTCGATATGGCAATCCGCAAGACGAGTGGATTGGAAGGCTTTTTTAGCGGAAAGATTGCGTATGTGGGTGAAGTGGGTCGATCCATGGAAATCTACTGGCGCGATGTCTTGTTTGGCGAAGGCGTGAAGTTGACTAATCACGATGTTGAAGCCTTGCGTCCTCGCTGGTCTCCGGATGGCAACTACATCGTGTACACGAGCTATTATTCTGGTTTTCCGAACATTCGCCGCATCGATTTGCGTGGTCAGCGTTCTGAAGCGCTGGTGAATTTGAAAGGCGCCAATACGAGCGCTCGATATAGTCCTGACGGTTCGCGTTTGTCGATGACGCTGACGGGGAGGGGTAACGCGGATATTTACGTGGGAAATAGTCAGGCCAAGTCATTGGTTGCAGTCGTGAAATCAAGGCATTTGGAATCGGCTTCTTGCTGGTCGCCCGACGGTCGCGAAATCGTATTTGTTTCCGATTCGAGTGGAGGAAATCAGCTGTATCGCGGATCAGCATCGGGAGGTAGCTACAATCGTATTCCAACGAATATTTCCGGCAATTGCGCGGAACCGGATTGGAATCCCAAAAACCCGGATCAGATCGCGTTTACGATTGCTCAAGGAGATGGGTTTCAGATTGCGTCTTATAGTTTTAGCCAACGCAAAAGCGTAACCTTGACCAACGAGAGAGGGCATGCGTTGCAACCTTGCTGGCTAAATGATGGGCGCCACATGCTCTATACTTTGCGCAATGGCGCTTCTGAGCGTATTGTTTTATTCGATACGATTTCAGGGAAACGAACCGTTTTGTCACCCACCAGCCTTGGCAAGGTATCTCAACCTAGCTTTTTACCTCCTCGGGGTTGATTTGGTAGGAATGCTTGATTCGCATGGATGACTTTGCGGTTAGACCTGTAGTCTTGACGGATGCGGAATCGATCGCTCGGATCTACAACCGCTATATTGCCAGTTCGACGGTTACGTTTGAAAAGACGTCGTTGGAGACCGCGGATGTCGAAGGTCGCATTGGTGAGACGATTAATTCCTTTCCTTGGCTTGTCTATGAACTGGATGGTAATATTCGAGGGTACGCTTACGCCGGGGCTTATCATGGCAGGGCGGCTTATCGGCAAACGGTTGAAGTTTCCGTTTATGTAGAGGAGGGTTTCGAGGGTCGAAAGATTGGAAGTCGTCTGTACGAAGCATTGTTTTCGATTCTGGAAGCACGCGACATCCACGCGATTATAGCGGGGATCGCCTTGCCAAATCCGGGGAGTATCGCTTTGCACGAACGATTTGGGATGGAAAAAGTGGCTCATTTCAAGGAAGTCGGTCGGAAATTCGACCAGTGGATCGATGTAGGGCATTGGCAGCGTATTCTGTCATAGGAGAACTGTAGAGCTTGTAAGCTTGGTGGCTTTTCTATTAGTGGAGCGTTACATGGATACTGGCCAATTGTTCGATCATTTCGCTTCTCGCTATGCAGCATCACGTCCGCATTACCCGACTGCTTTGTTCGATTATTTAGCCGGTCTGACGGAAACGAGAGAGCGAGCGTGGGATTGCGCGACGGGCAATGGTCAAGCGGCCTTGGGGTTGGCTCGTCACTTTGGGCAGATCGAAGCGACTGATATCAGCGCTGGGCAAATTGAACAGGCATTCGAAGATGAGCGTTTGCGATTTACGGTAGAGGCGGCTGAGTCGCGGGTTTTCGAAGCGAACACCTTTGATTTAGTGAGCGTGGCCCAGGCTCTGCATTGGTTTGATTTGGATCGGTTTTGGCCGGAAGTCGGGCGGGCTTTGAAGCCAACAGGAGTGTTTGCTTGTTATTGCTATTCTTGGCATCAGGTAAGTTCGGAAATTGATGCGGTCACTAAAACATCAATACGCGATGTTATTGAGCCGTATTGGTCGGCTCAAAATCGATTGTCGTGGGATAGGTACGATTCGATTGATTTTCCATTCGATCGACTGGAGACACCTCAATTCGAGATGGAGAACCTTTGGGATCTAAATCAGTACCTTGACTACATGAGTACATGGTCTGCTTCGGATCGATGTCTTAAAAAACTTGGCGATGCATGGTGGTTGAAAGCTTCAAAGCAGATTGGCGATGCGTGGGGCGATGCGAAAGGAAAACGAATGATTAAAATGCCGCTGACTCTCATCGCTGGCCGAGCCTGGAGATAGGTTCTTGAGCAGCAGTATTTCGATTTCGAAATTGCTTTGGAATTCTTAGATCGCTTGGCTGTAGCCATGACCGATCTTACAGTTGCTCCCCAATCTGATCCGACCGACATATACCGTCACCGAGATGCCCTTTATGGAACGGATATGTTGATCGCAGGCCTTAAGGGTTTGGACTTCTTTACGTGGTTATCAAGGGGATCGCAAACCGTGGAATCGATTTGCGAGTATTTCGGATTTAAATACAGGCCGGTTGATGTGATGACGACTTACTTTGTCGCAAGCGGATGGGTGCAAAGGGTGGGAGACCGCTTGTCTGTTACTGAACAAGGCAAAGAGCATTTGGTCGAGGGGTCGCCTTGGTTTATCGGTCCCTATTTCCCGCCAGTCGAAGATCGTCCGATTGCCAACGATTTGCTGGAGCTTTTGAAAACTGGCGAACCAGCGAGTTTCGCTAGCCGAGACGATGAGAAAGATTGGCATAAGGCGATGGAAGCGGAGACCTTTGCGAAGGAATTCACAGCGATGATGGATTGCCGCGGGGTTTTGTTAGCGCAGGCGATGTCAAAGCAATTAGACCTGTCGGGGCGAAAGCGTTTGTTGGATATTGCAGGAGGTTCAGGTGTCTATGCTTGTTCGCTTGCCGCGCATTTTTCGGAATTGAGCGCAACGGTTTTGGATAAGGAACCGGTGGATGCTATCGCGGCGAAAGCGATTGCCGAACGAGGGTTTACAGATCGGGTGGATACGCTGGCGATGGATATGCTCGAGTCTCCATTGCCGAGCGGTTACGATGTCCATTTGTATTCAAATGTGTTGCATGATTGGGACGTGGATCTCGTGAAATGCCTGCTTGAGAAATCCTCCGAGGCACTAGAGCTGGGAGGCATGCTTATCGTGCACGATATGTTTTTGAATGCAGGTAAAACCGGACCGCTTCATACCGCAGAATACTCAGTGCTGTTGATGCACGTGACCCAAGGACGCTGTTATTCGGAAAAGGAAATTTCTGATTGGGCGGAGAAAGTTGGATTTCGCCGATTGGATCATGTCGCCAGCGCGGCGAATCGGAGCGCGTTGATTTTCGAACGAACGTAGTTGAATTGTAGGAGCGAGTTTACCCCGCGATATTGCACGTCTATATGATGAAAAATCGCGGGATAAACCCGCTCCTACAGAGAACTGCCGAAAGTCTTTTCTAGAAATTCAGGCAAGCACTGAGGAATTTCTGTGCACGAGGTGATTGGGGGTTTTCGATTACCTGAGCTGCGGGACCGGTTTCGACGAGTTTACCTTCTGCTATGAGGGCAATTTGATGGGCGGCGTGTTTGGCAAATCCCATTTGGTGAGTTGCAATTACGAGGTCCTTTTTCGCGTCGATGAGTCTTTCGATAGCATCGAGAACTTCGGCGGTCATTTCTGGATCAAGAGCGGATGTGGGTTCGTCGAGGAATATGGTGTCGGGATCGGGCGCGAGTGCGCGGGCAATTGCGACGCGTTGGTTTTGACCGCCCGAGAGTTCGGCGGGTTTTTTGAATCGATGTTCGGAAAGTTGGAATTGTTCGAGGATGGTTTCCGCTTTTTCGATGGAAGCGCTCTGACTGTACCCGTGTACTTTTTCAAGTGGGAGAGCGACATTGGTTAGGGCGTCGAAATGAGGAAATAGGTTGAATGCCTGGAAAACAACTCCCGTGCGTTTTCGGTAGGCGAGTCTCTCCGGTTCGCTCGAGCCGATTTCCGTGCCGTTTATTTGGATACTTCCAGAGCTCGGGGTTTCTAGCCCGGCTAGCAATCTTAGAGTCGTGGATTTGCCGCCGCCGGATGGGCCAATGAGGGCTATGCATCGAGCATCGTTGATCGATAGACTAAAGTCATCGAGGGCGCATTGTTGCCCGTAACGCATTGTAACTTTTTCGAAGCGGAGGTTCATGTTTCGAAACGGAGGCGTTTCTCGAGAATTCTAGAGAATCTCATGATCGGAAGCGTTAGGGCTAGATAGCCTATCGCGAGGGGAAAAAAGCTTTCGAATGAGCTGTAGGTGAATGCGTTTACTTCTTGAGCATTGAGAGTGAATTCGCTGATGGCGATAATAGAAAGAAGTGAGGAATCTTTGATTAGATTCGCGGTCTGGCCGGCTAGCGCGGGTAGACTGCTTCGCAATGCTTGAGGTGCGATTACGTATCTAAAAGTTTGATACTCGGAAAACCCGATCGCTTTGGCGGAGAGCAGTTGAGATCGTCCGACTCCTTCGATACCGGCGCGAAGAATTTCGGAGATATAGGCTCCGCTGAAAATGGCCATGATGCATATTCCGACCAAGTATCGGTTTTGAATGTCGGCAGCGTTGGCGATGACGTAGAAGAAAATGTAGATCTGCACCAGAAGCGGAGTTCCGCGAATGAGCTCAACATAGATGTTCGCTAGATATTTGAGGGGAAGGAATCGGCTTCTGTAACAAAGTGTAGCGATTGCTCCGACGAGGAAGCTGAAGATGAGGGAGATGCTTGAGATTCCTAGAGTTGCCAGCCAGCCTTTGATGAATTTTTCCTTGTATCGAAATACCGATGACCAATTCCATTCGTATTGAAGTACGTAGAATGCGGCGAATAGACAGAAGGAAAGCGCGAGGAGAGCGATCGCGAAGCTGGCGGTGCGAGCGAGCGCTGAAGGCGGTTTGCTGGCGCTTTTGGAATCGAAAAATAGGGAGCGAGGGGTCACTAGAAGAAGAATGGGAAGCCGAGCTTTTCGAAAGCTTGTTTTTGCTCGGAGAGAAATTTGTCACCAAGTCGATCGAAACCGCCATCGGCTTTATAGTCGGCGAGGAATCGATTGACCTCATCGAGGAGCTCATCGTTGCCTTTCTTGAGACCGATCGCCCACGACTCTTTGGTGAAGGGTGTTAGGAGAGGACGAGTGGTTTTGGAATGCCTCTTCCAGTTCATGTAGGTCGACATTTGATCGTAGATGAATGCGTCGGCTTTTCCTTGGGAGACTTCGAGCGTGGCAGCGGCTTCTTTTTCGAATAGCAGCAGTTTGGCTTTTTGAATGTGCTCGGCTGCGTAAATGTGTCCGGTGGTTCCTTGTTTAACTGCGATACTTATGCCTTCTCGATCGAGATCGGAGATAGTTGCGACAGAGGCATTTTTCGATACGAGTACGCATAACCCGGTAGTGAGATAGGGGTCGGAAAAATCGATCGATTGGGCGCGTTCCTCGGTTCGGGTCATCGAGGAGATTACAAGATCGATCTTGCCGGTGCGAAGGGCAGGAATAAGTCCGGCGAAAGGAATGTTCTCTATTTTAAGGGTTTTGCCTAAATCTGCTGCCAGAGCTTTGGCGATTTCGACGCTCACTCCAGTCGGGACATTTCGCTCGTCGGTCATTTCGAACGGCGGGTAGGAGAGCTCCATCCCAACTACGAGCGTGTTGGAGTCGCGTTGGTTGCTGCAGCCGGAAAAAACTAACAGGCCGAGGCCTAGCAGTAGGGTGCTTATTCGAAAAGCGATCGAGGAAAAATGGGTTGTCATGGCGCTTCTAGCGTTTTCTCCAGATGGTGGCCTGGGCGATAGAGTACTGATTCTTGCGTTCGTGTTCACGTATTAAGAACGGGAGATTGCGAGAGTCGAGGAGTTCAAACCGCTCATCGAGCAGAGCAATGAGGGTATCGTGGGTGCGGACGGGGTTTCCGTCGTGGAGGTAACCGCCAAGCCATTTTTCTTTGGGCGTGTATTCTTCCAGCCAAGTGTAGGGCGATGTGATGGCGATGATTCCGTTGTCACTCACGAAATCGTGGATTCCGGAAAGGCAGGAAGCCGGGTCGGGTAGCCGGTCAATTAGGTTGGCCATGAGAATGAAATCGAACTGGCCGAGCTCGGAGTTGAGGTTCATCGCGTCGCCTTGTTCGAATTGAATTCGATCGGGGTGAGCGGTGTTCGGCAGAGAGACGGGGATATCGCGAGTCAGCTCGCCTTCGACTGCGATGGGAATCGCGACTTCCTTCTCATTCGCCATCCTCTGGGCGGATTCGATGAGGGCGTGCGAGAAATCGATACCGACGACTTCGCTGAATTCTTGGCTCATTGCAAAAGCCGCGCCGCCAACGGCGCATCCGAGGTCAAGGGCACGATTTCGGCTGAGTTTGAGGCCCTTGTGGAGTTCGCCGCAACGCGACGGGAAATCGAGAGCTTCCTTGGGGCCGACACCGTTTAGAAGGAGATCCTCTGAGTTTCCGTAGTGAAAGAGCAGATACTCGCTAACGGCTTTGTTGGTTTCGTAAAAACTGGTTTCCATGGTTGGGTTGTCGTTTTATTCGCTGAAAGTTAGGGTTATAAATTGGTCTTAGGGCGCTTTAATTATTGGTAAAACAAACTCGGAAATGGCGTTCGCAATTGCAGGAAAATGTAAGTCGGGTAAATCAATCCTTTGAAATAGCAGATGATTCGAGCTAATCACGGCTAGGATGTAGATGATTTGCCCACTATCGTAAATAACTAATGAGCGTCCCTGATATTCCAATCGAAGATTTGAAAACCGCCGTTGCTAATTCGCTTTCGAGCGTTTTTCAAACGATGTTGAGCTATGATTGCGAAAGTCAGCGACATGAGGACCTAACTGGAAGCAGGGCTCAAATGCCGGAACTCGGTGGGGAGTCTATGATGGCTGTGCATGTCGGCTCGGTTGGGTTTGTAGGAGCTATCAATGGATTGGTCTATTTATACATGAAGACCGATTTCGTGAGCGAATCTGCGGAGAAAATCACCGGATTGGATCCAAGCGAGTTAGATGGCGATATGGTTTCCGACGTGTGCGGGGAGCTAACCAATATTTTTGGCGGAGGGTTTAAGAATGCAGTAGCCGACTTGGGCTACGAATCGGTGTTGACGATTCCGACGGTGTTTAGCGGCGACGAGCTCTTTATTTCGACAATTGGAGTGGTTCGCCACTTAAGGGTGGAATTCTTGGTGAACGGCCAAGAAGTCATTGCAGATTTGGTTCTGGCCAATCCATCGGCGGCCTAAACTCCTGTCTTCGACTCGATTAAATCCCTCGGGAATCGCCTTTTAAGGTGCTCGTGATGAAGGGGATCAGTTGCTTCTTGCGACTGACGATGCCTTTTAGGTCGTAGATGTGACTTTTTTGGACGGCCGGATAGGAGATGTTATTGATGAATTCGTCGTCACCTTTGACTAGTAGAAGCGAGTTGTGGTGGTTGATATCGGTGACAAGCACGCAGGCGAAATCTAAGTTTTCGTTTTTGACGAAGCTTTCGAGCGCTTCTGAAAGCTCTTCGGAATGATCCCAGAAGTTGCTGAATCCAAGTTCTTCGATTTGGGAAACGGAGAAACGGAATTCGTTTTCTTCGTAGAATTTTTGGTCGGAGGAGATGACTTCGTCGGCTGCCATTGAAAGTAAGATGGAACCGCTGTTGAAAATTTCCATAGCCAACTCATTGGCTTTGATTCCGGCGATGCCTTCTAGCCAGGTGATGACCTCGGTATCTTGTTCCGTAGCGGTAGGCCCGGTGAGATTTAGCGTGTCGGAAATGATACCGGACATCATTATGCCCGCTATTTCGGGAGTGGGCTCGATATTGCTCTGTCTGAAAAGTTGAGCGATGATTGTGCAGGTGGAGCCGACAGGGTCATTGATGAAACGGATCGGTTGGGCTGTGCTTATGCCAAGGCGGTGATGATCGATAACTTCCTTGATATTGACTTCGCTGGCGCCGGGAACCGCTTGGGTCATCTCGTTGTGGTCAACGAGGATGAGGTTCGTTTTGTTCGGCTTAAGAACGTCGGTTTTCGTGAAAAGGCCGATGAGGCGATTGGCTTCGTCGGTCACCATGAATGCCTGGGCGTTTGAATTGGCGATGCGTCGGCGAACTTGATTGAGTCGTTGATCGGGACCGAAAACGACGCTATTGGATTCGACCAATTTGGAAATACGCGAAGCGGTGCGAATGGTCCACGCCGTTGTGGCGGAGTCGTAAGGACTGATGATTAGAGACACTCCTTTTTCCCGCGCGAGATCGATGACTTCTTGATCAACACCAAGACTTCCGGTGATCACTAACAAGCGGACGCCGATTTGAATGGAGCGCTGTTGAATGTCCCAGCGATCGCCTACGATGACAATCGTTTCACTGG
>JBNMOQ010000090.1:0-17007 GCA_051275055.1 Candidatus Pelagisphaera sp. | reverse complement strand
TCGATTAGATCAACTGTAGGGAGGGTCGCTGACCCGCCTATTAGGATGAGATGTCGCCTCAGCGAGACGACCTACAAAACGAATTAAGCGTATTGGGTTTCAATTGTGGTATTCTTTCCGACTTATTAAACGGCCTCTAAGGGGAAGAAAGCAAGTTTCCTAAAGAACTTTTGATTGCGAACGCACAAACTTCGTTTCATCAATGCAAGGAAGGCTGAAAAGCGCTACTACCATGGAAGAAACCGAATTCATCTGGCACAAGGGAGATCTTGTCCCCTGGAAGGACGCTACCGTCCACGTAATGACTCATGCCCTCCACTATGGGTCATCTGTCTTCGAAGGTATCCGCGTTTACGATACCAAAAATGGCCCCGCATTTTTGTGCCTAAGCCGTCACCTCAAACGCTTCTACGACTCGGCTCGGATTTACAGGATGGACATGCCCCTCGAAATCGAAGCGCTGACCGCCGCCTGCCACCAGGTCATCACCGCAAACAAGCTCAAAGCTGCCTACGTACGGCCGCTTGCCTATCGCGGTTACGGAGCGATCACCGTATACGGCTCGCCCGATCCAGCAGAAGTCACCGTCGCGGCATTTCCGTGGGGAGCCTATCTCGGCGAAGATGCGATCAAAAACGGCGTCGACGTGGGAGTCTCCAGTTGGACTCGACTAGCCCCGAACACTTTGCCGACAATGGCCAAGGCTGGCGGTAACTACCTTTCTTCCCAACTCATTTCGATGGAAGCGCATCGGCATGGCTACGCGGAAGGCATCGGACTCGACGCCACAGGTAACATTAGCGAAGGAGCCGGTGAGAATATCTTCGTCGTCCGCGAAGGCGTGATCTACACCCCGCCGCTTTCTGCCGCGATACTACCGGGTATCACGCGTGGCATTACAATCGATCTCGCTCAACGCTTTGGCTTTGAAGTACGCGAAGAAAATTTACCACGAGAAGTGCTCTACGTAGCCGAAGAAGTTTTCATGACTGGGACCGCCACGGAAATCGTAGCCGTTCGTTCGGTCGATGGCATCCCAGTCCAAACCGGAACCCGCGGCCCCATAACCGAGAAACTCCAAAACGCGTTTTACGGCCTATTCGATGGAAGCACCGAAGACTCCCAAGGCTGGCTCGAGCCAGTGAAGGCGTAGATATAAAAACAGAATACACGAATCCTGCCAAAACCCCTCTCCTAAATAGAATCGCGCTGATCGATCGTTTCAACGTAGCCGATAACGGAACAATGGTCGCACTCCGCGTTTACCTAAAAGTCGTAGTAACTAAAAAACAGTTCCATCCATCTAAGAGACTGTTAAATAAGTCGGAATGAACACAACGATTGAAACCCAATACGGTAATTCTGAACCGTTCGGTTTTGTAGGTCGTCTCGCTGAGGCGACATCTCATTCCAAGCGGCGGGTCAGCGACCCGCCCTACAGTTGATCTGCTCGAAGAAATAGTCCACACACAATCGATATTCTGAATACAACATGCTAACGAAGCATTTCGCCCCCGTCTCACCCTAACCTAGCTGAGCAATCGTTCCAGTACTGGCGTGATTGAAGTGATCCGTTTCCACGCCGTATTTCTGGAGCAAAGTTAAATGCAAGTTCGCCAATGGCGTATGCTCGTCGCAAACGACGTGACCGCCAGGCTTAAGCGCTCCACCAGCTCGGCCAGCGAGAACAATCGGAAGATTCTCCTTCTTGTGCCCATTGCCGTCTTTCATGCTCGATCCGTAAAGCACGGTCGAGTTGTCGAGCAAACTGCCGTTGCCTTCGTCGATGGATTGCATCTTTTCTAAAAAGTAGGCTAATTGTTCGATATACCAACGACTCACTCGCGTGTATTCATCAACTGCTTGTTCCTGATTTTTATGATGGGACATGCCGTGGTGATCGGAAGTGACGCCATCGAGGAAACTAAAATTCTGACGACTGAATCCATGAGCGGTCATCAACGTACCCACTCGCGTTGTATCCGTCCAGAATGACAAGACCATCAGATCCATCATCATTTTCAAATGCGCGCTACGGTCTTGAGGGATGCCGGCCTCGGGACGCATAAGCTCTGGCTGAGTCAAAGGCGTCCATGTACGCTCTGGCGGATTTAAGGTCTTCTCGATTTGCACTTCTACCGAACGAACGCTGTCGAGATACTCGGCGATCTTATGCTGATCGCGATTGCTGGCTTTGCGCTGCAGGCTTTTCGCGTCCTCAAGAACGAGATCCACTACGCTTCTTCGTTGAGACGCTTTCAACTTCGCTTCGGGACCTGATTGATCGCGAAACAATCGATCGAACGCTACACGTGGATTGATCTCAGGCGAGACACGCGTCGTTTCCGAACTCCAAGAAACCGTATTCGCAAACGAAATCGGATCGCGTCCGGCGGCTCCTTGTCGTGGAGGCTCCGTACCAAGGGCGATCGAAGGAAAGGCCGTTTCATGGCCAATTGCCTGCGCCACCATCTGGTCGACCGATACCGCGTTCTTTCCGTTTCCTATTTTCGTCCCCGTCAAAAACGAACCGGTCATTTGAACATGACCTTTCCCGATATTGTCGAGGTTAGACAAAATAGTTAGCTCGTCCTTAAGCCCTCGAAGCGGTTGCAAAATCGGCGATAGCTCAAACTGCTTTCCTATACCCGAGACATCCCAAGCTTTGGGGAAAACGCCATTCGGCTGGAAAATACATGCCAGACGAGTCGGTGGCGTAGCAGACGCCATAGCCTTCGCCGGTCCTCCCATGATTTCGAGATAAGGCAGGGCGAGACTAGCGCCGACTCCTTTGAGGAAAGTTCTACGTGATATATGCCAGCGTTTACTCATTTTCGGGGTTGGGGTGTTGATACCGGAAGGGATAACTCAATACCACTTCCTCAATTAAGGTCTTCGCACTGTATCCGTCTTTCTCCAATGCATCAATGATTTTTATGATAGCCGCTTCGTCGTAGTGCTTCAGCTCCCTGCCTAGAGCAAACGCGAGCATCCGTTCGCTTACGTTTCGAGCGTACTGATCGACGCGTTCATTAAGTATGTAACTCTTCAACTCAGCTGAGCCATTAAAACTCACCCCGCCGGGCATCACACCAGAAGTGTCAATCGGCTCGCCGTTCTCGGTAGTCCGGAAACGGCCGATCGCATCGAAATTCTCTAACCCGAATCCGATCGGGTCGATCTTCTCATGACAGTCCATGCAACTCGGATTATCGCGATGCATCTCGAATTCCTCGCGCAAAGTCTGCCCCTTCTTCTGACCCGCATTCTCGGGAAGAATACCCGCATCCGCGGGGGGCTCGGGGATACGATTTCCAAGCAAGGTCTCCAGCACCCATTTCCCACGGTTCACGGGACTCGTTCGCATAGGACTTGAAGTTGCCGTTAAAACGCTGCCCATTCCTAGTAGTCCTCCACGATCCGGGTTGTCCAAAGAAACTTGCCGCATCTCATTTCCGGATACGCCATCGATGCCGTAGTGATTTGCCAAAACTTCGTTTAGAAAAGACGATTTGGAATCCAGCAATTCCAGCAAGCTTCCTTCGTCTCTCAACAGGGAATCGAACACCAAATAGGTCTCCTCTTTCATTGCTTTGCCTAAAGCAGGCGTGAATTTCGGGAAGGCCTTGCGATCCGGAAGAACTGACTTCCCAAGCGATTCGAAACCAAGCCATTGCCCCAAGAAGGTCTCCATCGTAACCGCGGCCCTGGGGTCCTGCAACATGCGATCTATTTGCTTTCGCAATGTTCGAGGTTTATTCAAACGTTTGGATTTCGCCAATTGAAACAACTCATCATCCGGCATAGACATCCACAAAAAATAGGAAAGTCGCGATGCGAGTTCGTAGTTATCTATTCGATACTCTTTTTCGATCCCAGACGGGGCCATCTCTGGGCGATAAAGGAAATGCGGCGATACCAGAGTCGCCGCCAAAGCCAACTTCATCGACTCCTCAAACGACTGCCCCGAAGATTTCGTTTTTTCGTAAAGAGCCAAGTAGCGACCAACTTCATCATTCGACGCGGGACGCCTGAACGCTCGAGGGACAAAGTGCCGCAAAATGGTGTCCGCCGCTTCGGATTCCGAAACATCGCCGCCGGGTTGAGCCACAAACACAAGCGGCTCTGCAGACGCGTTTTTCGGACGTACTGGTCCACGCACTTCAATCCAATCGATCGCCACGCTTTGGATCTTCAATTTCGAGTCTGATTTATCCGTCTTAGATTTCGGCCTCGGCTTATAATAAACCGGCGGCTTTTCAATATTCCAAGCCACCTGCTGCGCACCCTTCGGGACGAAAACTGCGATCTCATAAAACTCCGCTTGCTCGCTCAGCACTTCGATATCGCCTTTAACTTCATCGTTAATCCGCAACCGAGCTCCCGCAGGCCCCCCGGTGCTCAAGGCTCTCACCTTGAATTCATAAATGCCGTCATGTGGAAACTCGATCGAATCATAGAGCGTCATCTGCCCACGATTCAAAACGTATCCAAGAAAATCATCTCCGAATTGCTTAGGAGTCTCACGCGTCTCCGTCATAAACATCGCCTCCGATTCGAAATGAAACTCGATCGGCTCTTTATTGAATCCCAACAATGCGTCGATCGAACGTTCTGCCGCTTCGAAATACTTTTCCATCAAGACCGGCGTTACAAACAAGCTATCTCGATCATTGTTAAATCCACTCAAGCCTTCGCCGTCTTCCGAGAAATAGTCGCCAGGACGAATATCTACCCCCAGCAAATCCCTCATCGTATTGTTGTATTCGGTTTTTGTCAGCCGCGGCATGGTGACATGCCCAGGATTCTTAACCTTCGCCCAATCGATCTCGTTTAGCGTTTGCTCCAACCAATCCACAAGCAAGGCCCGTTCCTGCGGCGACGGCAAAGGTTCCTCATCAGGCATTTCCTCCGACTTTATCTGATGAATCACTTCCCGCCAGAGCTCATGCTCCTCGATCATCATACGTTTGCTATGAAAGCTAGAAAGCTGAACGTCGCCCTTCTGCTTATTCTCCCCGTGGCAACGAAAGCAATACTCTTCTAGCAACGGCCGAACATCGTTTTCAAAACTCGCCAACGGCTCCGCACTCGATGCATCCACCGACACAATCGCCAGCGGACTCGCAGCGAGAATAGCCGCAATCCTAATAAATCGAACAAAGAAATGGAAAAAGTCGCTAAGGGGCATCAGGGAAAGAAGAGCTTTCTTCATTGTAAGAAGCAGACCACGAGCGCAACAGTCAATTTGGACCTGACCTTTAAAACTACAACGTTGTGATGTTAAAGGCTGGCCCAATTTGTGGCCGTTTCCAAATCCCTAGAGCCAAAACCTGGCGTTGCGCTTCTAAACATATTTCCTTTTTATTCGAATCACTATGGCTGGCTCAATTGCTTTGCTGGCGCTTCTGATCGGATTAGAACGAGTCCTCGGGGTAGACAATATTCTCGTTATTACGATCTTCGTTGGACGCCTTCCGGAATCGAAGAGGAACATGGCTCGCATCATCGGTCTCGCCGGAGCCTTGATCGCTCGAATCGGAGCACTAGCCCTTCTCATCGCCTTATCCGGTCTCACTGAACCTGTCGTCGCCAAATTTTCCATACGCGACTTGCTGCTTCTTGGCGGCGGCCTCTTTCTTCTCTACAAAGCCGTCAAAGAGATTCACGAAACCGATCGGCGAGTACATTCTCAAGCGACCCGCCCTAAAGATACTCGCCTTGTCATTCCTCATCACCATTGGCGTCACCATATTCATGGAAGGAATGCATCAACACGTGCCAAAGGGCTACATCTACTTGCCCATGGGATTCGCCCTTTTGGTCGAGCTGCTTCAAGTGCGCTACTTCTCTAACCGGAAACAAATCTCCGAGTCAGAGGATTTCGAGTAAATTACGTTCAAGACATCCTAGACGCACTTGATTATCCGGGGAAATGCCCGATACTAAATCCATGCAAAAACTCTGCATTTACGGTACAATGATCGCTTTCAGCTACGGAGGTTGGTATCTAGGCGCCCAACTCGGAGAGTTCGTAACATCCTTACTCGTTAGCGGGGTCGCTTCCCTACTCGGCGTGTATGTTGGCTGGCGAATCTGGAAACGATATTTCGCATATTAGCGCAAATCGTTTAGACGAGCCTTGATGCGCTCTTTCTCTGGCTAGAGGTTCAATGGCCCATACTCAGCAGTTGCCCTCATAGGCGCTTTCCCTAGCGTCCTTCCGATGACCCGTCTTTCTGAACTCCGTTCCTCGCTGCTCAATCACAGCCTCTTCGCTCCAACAACCTTGGCTCGAGCCATCGATCGACTTGGGTTTGTCCAAGCTGACCCGATACGCTGCCCGGCGCGTTCACAGGATCTAATCCTCAGACATCGAGTTAATAACTACAAAGCAGGCGATCTCGAAAAACGCTACCCGACTCTGGATCTTGAAGAAGACTACACTTTCGCCTACGGATTCCTTCCCAATCATCACCGAGACTTACTGCATCCGCGTAGCAACTACAAGCCGACCGCAATCGAACGGAAAGTAATCGAAGTCGTAAATCGTATCGGTCCTGCTCATCCTTCGAAGGTTCAAGAATATTGTGGTAGCACAAGCGTAACCAACGCCTGGGGCGGCAAATCAAAACTGGCCAAGCAAGCTCTTGAGGAGGCTCACCATTATGGTCTTCTGCGAGTCGCTCGCCGGGAGAACGGTATTAGGATCTACGAAAAAACGAATCTACCGCCTCAACATCTAAGTCCAAGTCAACGCTTCGAAGAACTCTTGAAGCTTACAGTCAATCTATTTGGCCCAACCAGCGAACGCTTCCTAATGACTGAAGCCCGCCAATACGGCTATTTAGTCCCAGACCGAACCGAACGACGAAGACTCCTATATAGACTCGTCGATGAATCGGTCCTATCGAAAAACACGGTAGACGAAATCGACTATCTCTGCCCAAAGCGTTTTCGCAATCGGACAAAGCAATCCGACTCAGTCAAATTGCTCGCCCCCTTCGATCCAATCGTCCGCGATCGAGATCGGTTCGAACACCTATGGGGTTGGACCTATCGTTTCGAAGCCTACACGCCTGCCGCAAAGCGAGTCCGAGGCTACTACGCACTCCCGCTCTTATGGAAAGAGGATATTATCGGGTGGGCCAACGCGAAGGTTACTGATCGGCACCTAAACGTAGAAATTGGATTCGAGCGGGAACCCACAAATAAATCAGCCTTCAAAAACGCGCTTGAAGTCGAGGTCAGATCGTTCGCTGTTTTTCTATCTTTAGCTCCCGAAGCCTGGACCATCCGTTTTCTATGAGAGACTGTTGGATAAATTGGAAATTGTTCCGCTGCCTAATTGTAGGAGCGGGTTTACCCATCGATAATGAGTGTCTATACCATGGAAATGAAAATCGCTGGATGAACCCGCTCCGACACTGACTTATTAAACAGTTTCCAAAACACGTCGAAGATCAATATATCTGTCCAATTCTACCAAGATGTACGACAATTCAGTATCCCTTGCGAACCCCAAACAACCAATTATGAAATTCAGACTACCCCTTCATTCACTCGCGCTTTTTGTAACGATATTATCATTACTGATTTCTCAACCGCTTTCGATGGCTGCGGACGGAGTGACTATCACTAAAGAAGCAGACAACCTGCGGGTAGAGGTAAACGGCGAGCTTTTTACTCAGTACCGTTTCTCTGGCGCGCCTCATGTCTACTACTATCCTGTGATCGGCCCTGCCAGTCTGCCAATAACGCGTAACCATCCGATGCAAGACGTTGAAGGTGAATCCAAGGACCATAAGCATCATCGCTCTCTCTGGTTTTCGCATGGCGACGTCAATGGAGTGGACTTCTGGGCAGAGTCTTCCAAATCCGGGCGAATCGAGCACGACCGATTCCTCGAAATCCAATCCGGCAAAGAATCGGGTGAAATTCGATCAACCAACAACTGGATGGCCCTCGACGGAACAGTCGTGTGCACAGACGAACGCCTCTTCCGCGTCTACAATCGCCCCTCGAACGAACGGCTCTTCGATTTCGAAGTGACCCTAAAAGCAGGCGACGAACCAGTCGTGCTGGGCGACACTAAAGAAGGCTCTATGGCGTTGCGGCTAGCGGAAAGCATGCGCCTAAAACCCAACGAGTTCAATGTCGGTAAACCAACCGGTCACATCGTGCAAAGCACCGGCGTTCGCGATGCCGATACATGGGGGAAGCGAGCCGCTTGGACCGACTACTCAGGGCTGGTCAATGGCAAGACCGTGGGCGTAGCGATATTCGATCACCCGGACAATCCGCGTCACCCAACCTGGTGGCACGTGCGAGACTACGGGCTTTTCGCCGCCAATCCATTCGGCGTGCATGATTTCGAAAAGAAACCCGAAGGCACCGGCAATCTGACGATACCCGCAGGAGAATCCGTCACCTTCCGATACCGCATCTACATGCACGAAGGTGACGAAAAGCAAGGTGACGTTGCCATTCAATATAAGGCGTACATTTCGAACCCTTAGCGAATAAATCTGATCGCGCTTAATATTTGCAAAACCCAAGCGAGCTAACCAATTTGTCGGCTTCTTCTTTTTCGATTCGCCCCAGCGGCTCTAACCGTAATCTTCGATCCAACGCTAGATAACGCCTTATGAAACTCCTCCACGCTATCCTACTCTCTCTCGTCGCCTTGCAATCGCTCGCGTTCGCCGACGCCATTCGCCAAACCAAAGGAGGCTTCTATGACGCATTTCGCCAACTCGACGTAGACCTGCCGACGCCCAACGTCTATCGCACAGCCTCCGGAGCTCCAGGCTCCCAATACTGGCAGCAACGAGCCGACTACAAGATCGACGTTAGCCTAGACGAATCGCTCCAGCGCATCACCGCATCCGAGACCGTTAACTACACGAACAACTCTCCCGACTCTCTACGCTACATTTGGCTTCAGCTAGACCAAAATCGTTTTGCCGAAGGCTCTGCCGCTCGCGTAACCGAAGCCGCATCGAGCAAAGACCAACTGAGCTACAGCGCCCTCGCTCGCCAACAAATCTACGACGAGCGGGCCCATGGGCACGAATTGACAAGCGTCACCGATAGCAAAGGGAAAGACCTCAAGTATACGATCGTGGATACGATGATGCGCATCGACTTGCCTAAAGCGCTCGCCCCAGGCGACAGCCACTCATTCAAAATCGACTGGGCGTTCAATATCATCAACAACACCCGCGTCGGCGGCCGCAATGGCTTCGAGCATTTCTCGGAAAGCGACACCTACATCTTCTTTCTCGCCCAATGGTTTCCGCGACTCGTCGCCTACACCGACTACACAGGCTGGCAACACAAGCAGTTCCTCGGCCGCGGCGAATTCACACTAGAATTTGGCGACTACGAAGTCGCGATTACCGTCCCCGAAGACCACATCGTTTCTGCCACGGGCGAGCTACAAAATCCTGCCAACGTATTGAGCCGAGAACAACGCGATCGCCTGGACGAAGCGCGCGAAGCGGACAAACCCGTATACCTCGTCACTCCAGAAGAAGCCCTGGAAAACGAAAAAGAAAAGTCCGACGGAACGAAGACTTGGAATTTCAAAGCTGAAAACGTACGCGACTTCGCTTGGTCCAGCTCCCGCAAGTTTATCTGGGACGCAATGATTCATAGGCAAGAAGGAGCCGAACAGGAAGAAGTCCTCGCCATGTCCTTCTACCCCAACGAAGCCATGCCCATCTGGTCGACCTACTCCACAGAGGCAGTTGTCCATACGATGGAAGTCTACTCGCGCCTTTCATTCGACTATCCCTACCCGACATCCCAATCCGTCAATACCTGGAAAGGTGGCGGTATGGAATATCCGATGATCACCTTCAACGGGTATCGACCAGACCCTTACAAAAAGAAAAAAGACGAAGACGACGAGGACTCCGAAGAAGAGGAGGATAATGAAGACACCGAATCCGAGGAGGACGAAGACGATGCAGACAAACCGGATTCAACCTACTCCCGACGAACCAAAACAGGACTCATCGGCGTAATCATCCACGAAGTCGGCCACAACTACTTTCCAATGATCGTCAACTCCGACGAACGCCAGTGGACATGGATGGACGAAGGCCTTAACAGCTTTCTCCAGTACATCGCCGAAACCGAGTGGGAAGAGAAATATCGCGAAACCGCTACTGGAAGCGGCAACAAGCTGGATTCGATTTCCGGATACATGACCAGCCAGAATCAGGTCCCCATCATGACCAACTCCGAATCGATTCTACAATTCGGAGCCAACGCCTACGCAAAACCCGCGTCCGCCCTGATCGTTTTGCGGGAAACCGTAATGGGCCGAGAGCTTTTCGATTTTGCATTCCGCGAATACTCTCAACGCTGGCAATTCAAACGCCCAACTCCGGCCGATTTCTTTCGCACGCTCGAAGACGCTTCTGGCATTGATCTGGATTGGTTCTGGCGCGGCTGGTTCTATAGCACGGATCATGTCGACCTCGGCATAACCGACGTACGAGAATATCAAGTTTCGTCGCAAGATCCGGACGTGGAAGCCGATTTCAAACGCGCAGAACGCAACCGCGACAATCCAGAGCCGCTTCCGCAAATTCGCAATCGCGAACAAGATCTTTCTCTCCGACTGGACCGCCGCCCCGAACTCGCGGATTTCTACAACGAAAACGATCCTCTTACCGTCACCAACAAAGACCGCAACAAATACAACACGCTGATCAAGGGCCTCAAGGACTGGGAAAAAGCGGCCTTAGAACGAGCGCTCGAAGAAGACCAATACGTCTACTTTGTCGACTTCGAGAATGTCGGCGGCTTGGTGATGCCAATACCTCTTCGCATCGCCAATGAAGACGGCTCACACGAATCAATCATGATTCCAGCCGAGATTTGGAGACGTAACCACAAAAAGGTTACCAAGATGCTGATCCGCGATCAAGCGATGGGATCGATCGAACTCGACGCCCGCCACGAAATCGCCGACGCCGACTACTCGAACAACCATTTCCCGAGCCGCATCAAACGCTCTCGCATCGAACTCTACAAGTCCGACCCTAAGAAAAAGGATCTGATGGCCGACATGCTCGAAAAGCTACGCCCCATCAAAGGCGGAAAAGATAAGGAAGAAAAAGACGTCCCACTCAAAACAACGAGTGAATAAATAGGTCGATGACACGATCCCAGTTTATCCCCTTTCTCGCAGTTCTCTTCTTCGGAACAACCGCGTCGTTAGCCCATCGCCTCCCCGAAGGGTTAACGACGATCGAACTCAATGAGACTACAGGCAACATCGAGATCGTCCACCACCTGCATGCCCACGACGTAGAAATTGTCCTATCTGAGATTTTGAAAGACCCGCAGTGGTCACTCGATACACTAGAGGCACAAGCCCAGCTAGCTCTATACGTCGAAAAGCACTTCCAAATCATCGACCGCTCAAACGGAAAGCCCGTAAAGCTCAAACTCATCGGAGCAGAGTTGGACGATGACGAGATCCTCGTATTCCAGGAAGCCGAAGCGCCCCTGCCAAGTACTCTTGCCATGCGTCACGACGCCCTGCGAGAGATCATCCCCGAACAAATCAACACAGTGAATATTCTTTTAGGTTCCCAAGTACGCACTCTCGTATTTGCAAAAAAAGACACCTGGAAAAACCTGCTTTCAGAACAGTAATTTTTCACTACCAATTCAAAGACCGGTGCGATACGAAATGCCTTGGCTCGCCGGTTATCGGATCGTCAAAACGAAGTTCCTTTGCAAGTAGCTGCAATGGTCTCTCGTAATTATCCGGCGATTCGTCCTGCAGGGTTGGATAGTATTTTTCGTTTTCGATCGGAAAACCGATCGAAGCCATATGGTGACGCAACTGATGCTTTTTTCCCGTCAATGGATGCAAGTGAAAATAAGATCGACCTTCATTTATATCGACGAGTTCGATACGTGATCGAGCATTGACCTCACCTTCCGATGATTGAATACGGAATGGCGGATCCCCACGCTCAAGCCGATTCTCAACATTCCACTCGCGAATATCGCCCTCCGGCACATTCCCCGATATGGCGTGATAAATTTTTCTTACCAATCGGTTTTCAAAAAGCAGCTGGAAATCGGCGCGTATTTCGGGATTAAGCGAAAACATAACCAATCCCGCGGTCTCGCGATCAATGCGATGGATAGGAGCGATCGCGTCGTTGCCCGTTCGCTCTCGCAAGCGATGCAACAGACTCTCCTCGACGAATCGCCCGCCTTGCGTCGTAGGCAAAAAGTGAGGCTTGTCGGCCACGAGAAAGTTCGCGTCCTGATACAGAATCGACTCCTTGAAAGGGATCGAAATCTCCTCTTCCACTTCTCGAAAATAGAAGAGTTTTTCTAGCGGCTCGTATGGAAAATCTATAGAAATCGGTTCACGTTTTTTATCAAGTACCTTGCCTACCTGAATCCGTTCCAGCCATGTCTGCCGATCGATTCTTGGAAATCGCTTTTCCAAGAAATCCAGAATCGTCGGATACGGTAGTTGCGTCTTTGGCATAGTTACCGTTGCCGGGAATTTCGCGATGGCCATAGGAAACGATCTAAGAGGAGCGACGCTTCAAAGGGCAAGCCCCTAGTAAGGGTGTTATTAATTCCGCCATCTTTTGTTCCGCAACGGTAAAATGGTAGGATTGCTCGCGTGCAGGGCGTAGCCTGAAAGGCGAAGACTTTTCCCGAGCAACCGCAACAGTAGATACGACTTCCACGGCTGCTCGGGACCAGCGGTCCAACCAGGTGCCGCCCTACCTCTTAAGACCTTCAGCGCTGTCACCTTGACGATTCGGCCGATTTATGGAACAACCTACCAACCCTACACGGCGATTCCTCCAGCACTAGCTTCAGCGCCTCGCCGCAACCATACCCATGAGAACCAATGCACCAGCGCTCTATAATCCTAAAGGATTGATTTTCTGCTACGCCTTTCTCGTATCCAGCGTCATTGTCGAAGCCGAAAAACCGGGCGCCCCCGATACGAACAAAGAACAGTCCTACTGGGTATTTCAACCAATCGAATCACCCCGAATTCCGGAAACGCGGGATCTCAGCTGGACACGAAATCCGATCGACGCCTTCGTGTTGGCCCGGCTCGAGAAGAACGGCCTCCAGCCCAGCCAGGAAACCAGCCGTCGGGATCTTATTCGTCGAGCTACTCTAGACCTGCACGGTCTGCCTCCGGCTATAGCGGAAGTAGACGCATTTCTTACCGATTCAAATCCTGACGCCTACGAACACCTAATCGATCGATTGTTAGATTCGCCACGGTACGGAGAACGTTACGCCCGACATTGGCTGGACCTCGTTAGATATGCCGACTCGGATGGATTCAAAGCGGACGTGCTCAGACCAAATGCCTGGCGGTATCGCGACTATGTTATCGAATCCTTAAACGAAAACAAATCCTACGCGCGATTTGTAAAGGAACAGATAGCTGGAGACGAACTGTACCCAGAAGATGATGACGCTAAGAAAGCTACCGGGTACTTGCGGCTTTGGCCCTACGAAGACAATCAACCCGACATGAGTCGACATTGGGAAGCCACCTTAGACGACATAGCTGATGTCTCCGGGGATGTATTCCTGGGATTAAGCATGAAATGCGCTCGCTGCCACGATCACAAATTCGACCCGATCAGCCAAAAAGACTACTATCGTTTTCGGGCCTTTTTCTCCGCGATTTCCCCCTGGGAAGACATACAACTAAACAGCGTGGTCACTAACGAAACCTACATTGAAAAGAATCTCGCTTGGGAAAAGATGACGGCAGGCATCCACGCGAAGATGGCCCCAATCAGAGATAAAGCAGTGAAAACCGAATGGGCGTTTTTCAGAAAGAAGCTCCCAACCTATATGCAAGAAATTCTGGATACGGACGAGCGAACGCCGTACGAAGAACAGCTCGCCCGGTTCGCGATCAAAATGCTTTCCAATCGTTCGGCAAAGACATTCGCAAAGCACATCAAAGGCGAAGAGTTGGAGCAATGGCAGGAGTTAAAGAAAGAACTTAAAACGTTCGATCGCTTCAAACCAAAGGATCTAGGCCAGGTCTCTGCGGTTCGCGACATTGGAGCTAACGCGCCTCGAGCCTACGTCAACTCGGACCGAAACGGGGAATTGGTAAAACCCGGCTACCTTTCGATTTTAGACATAGCCGATCCAACATTCGAGAAGCGCCAAAACAGTACCGGACAACGAGCGGAACTAGCTCGGTGGCTGACCGACGGAGAGAACCCTTTAAGCAGCCGCGTAATCGTAAACCGTCTATGGCAATGGCATTTCGGAACCGGCATCGTGGCGTCGAGCAACGATTTCGGCCATCTCGGACAGGAACCGACTCACCCTGAATTACTCGACTGGCTTGCTCGAAAATTCGTCGAGCAAGATTGGGACATGAAAGCGATGCACCGTATCATAATGACCTCCTCGACCTATCGCCAGGCGACCGTTCCCGAGGATTTTGCGGAGGCCGAAATCAAGGACCAGGACAATCAGCTCCTTTGGCGGATGCCCGTTCTGCGAATGGATGCCGAACAGTTACGCGATTCGATGCTCTTCGTCAGCGGTGAAATCGATGGAAAAATGGGCGGACCTGCAGTGTCTGAAGAAGAAACAAACCGGCGCTCCATATACGTGCAAAACAAACGCAATAAACTCATGACGATGATGAACGCTTTCGACACGCCGGATCTCCACAACAGCTGCCCCACTCGCGACACCACCACGACTCCAATCCAGGCATTGACCCTTCTAAACGGACAATGGTCGATCACCCGTGCCGAACGTTTCGCCGATCGCGTTCTTGAAGACGAAGGCGTAAGCGCATCCAATCGCATCGCCAAAGCCTATCGCTTCGCCTTCGGGCGCAGCCCATCGCTCCAAGAGCTTGAAAGCGCTCAAACATTCTTGGAACACACACATTCTAAAAACGATTCTAGGAGAACCGCATGGATCGACTTGTGTCATGTTTTGTTAAATACAAACGAATTCATGTATATCAACTGAACCCTCCTCCGTACAAAATGAACAACCACACAAGAGCAGCCGTATCGAGGCGCGACTTTCTAATGAAAGCGGGCGGCGGCATAGCTGGGGTCGCCCTTGCCGGTATCCTCGGCCAGGATGAAGCTCGAGCGGCAAGCAGTCCATTGTTCGCCAAAGTGAGTCGGCACAAAGCTACGGCCAAAAATGTCATATTCCTCTTTATGGAAGGCGGGCCAAGCCACATAGACATGTTCGACCCGAAGCCCCTGCTTAACAAACTAGAGGGACAGCGTTTGCCATCCAGCTTCAAGGAACCGGTCACCGCGATGGGCGAACAAGGATCGCCCTTAATGGGTTCACCCCGAACGTGGAACCAACACGGAGAGAGCGGACTTTGGGTTTCAGATTGGTGTCCGAACATCGCTAAGCACGCAGACGATTTAGCGGTTATTCGATCCTGCTGGGCAGACGGGCTCAACCATGTGGGCTCGGTTTGCCAAATGAATACTGGATCGACTCTCGGAGGAAGGCCTTCGCTCGGAGCTTGGTCGGTATACGGACTGGGAACCGCAAATCAGAATCTCCCCGGATACGTTGTCTTGGTCGATAATAATTCGATGCCTCTCGGAGGAGTGCGAAATTGGGGCACCGGCTTCATGCCCGCGACCTATCAAGGAACGTTGTTTCGAAACGGACCCACTCCCATACCGAATCTATATCCACCCAAAGGTCTCAGCGAATCACGACAGCGCAATAAATTAGACCTTCTGAAAGAAATGAATCGGCGTCACGCCAAGCAACATACCTTCGAGGACGAACTAGAAGCGCGGATCGATTCCTACGAACTGGCTTACCGGATGCAGGCCGAAGCCCCCGAGGCAGTAGATCTAACCCTAGAAGACGACGCGACCAAAACGCTGTATGGAATGGACGGAAAATCGACCGCCGCATTCGGAAGCCAATGCCTGCAAGCCAGGCGATTGGTCGAACGAGGAGTTCGCTTTGTCCAAGTATACAGCGGAACCGGCAGCAAATGGGATTCCCACGCAAATCACGAAACTAGAGCGAGCAAGATGTGCGAATCAATGGACTTGCCCGTCGCAGGCCTTCTCAGCGACCTCAAACGCCGGGGCTTGCTGGAAGACACTTTAGTCGTATGGGGCGGCGAATTCGGGCGAACGCCCATGAGCGAAAAAGGCGACGGCCGCGACCACAACCCATACGGTTTCACCATGTGGATGGCTGGAGGTGGCGTAAAAGGCGGCCAAGTCATCGGGTCGACCGACGAACTCGGATTATGGGCAGTAGAGGAACCTTGCCACGTACACGACCTGCACGCCTCCATTTTGTACGCAATGGGCCTCGACCATATGAACCTCGAATTCAAATCAGGAGGACGCCTGGAACGACCGACCCTCAACTCCGGAGAGGTCGTGCATAAATTATTCACTGGGTGAGGCATCCAGACACGAAAAAGGAGAAGCCTAAGCTTCTCCTTTTGGTGTTTTGAAAGTAAATAGCAGGGGTTTCGAAAAACTCCTGCAAGTCAAGTGGTCCGAGATGGACTGCTAGCTCTTCTTTACGTTCGTTGCGCAGGGACCTTTACGTCCTTCGCCAATCTCGTATTCGACGGTATCGCCTTCGTTTAGGGCGTACCCATCTGTTTCGGTGTGATGTACGAAAAGATCATCGCCGCCTTCACTCTGTTGAATGAAGCCGTAGCCCTTTTCTGAATCAAACCACTTTACTGTTCCTTTTGCCATGTATGTATTTTATTTTATTTTACTATCTAATCGAAAAATCGACCCAAGGCTCTCCCTGAATCCACGAATAGAGATCGGCACACTACACCAAACACCCTCTCTGTCTAGAAAGAAAACACCATCGCAAATTTTCGCTTGTAAACAACTGGTAACCATTAAGTTAGGTCACATACAATCGATGAGCAATTCAATCGATTATCCCTGAATCGATCCCCAGCACCCATAACGTCGT
>JBNMOQ010000089.1:0-17044 GCA_051275055.1 Candidatus Pelagisphaera sp. | reverse complement strand
CGAAACCCTTTCCCGCGCCTTCGCCCGCTTCCGTAACGAGAAAATCATTACAGTAGAAGGCCGCCACATAACAATCACCGACATCCAAGCCCTCGCCAAATACCGCGACGAATAGCACCCTTCACCATTCACCCTTCACAACCCGTCTAGCGGACTTTTCACATGCATCCCCGGCCGATTCATCACGTGCGTGTATATCATCGTCGTCTCCACCGAGCTGTGACCCAGCAACTCCTGAACGGTCCGGATATCGTAGCCGTCTTCCAAAAGGTGCGTCGCGAACGAATGCCGCAGCACATGTGGCGTCACATGTTTATGAATCCCCGCTAGCTTCGACGCAATTTTAACGGCGCGCTGCACTAGCTTTCCGCCCAAGTGATGCCTGCGAATCGCAGAGCTTCGAGGATCTCGCTGCACGGATTTCGACGGGAAAACATACTGCCAGATCCATTCTTTGGACGCTCTCGGATACTTCTTCGCCAATTGGTAAGGCAAGTACACCCCATCGCGGCCATCCTTCATATCTTGACTGAATTGCGACTCTACTCTACTCAAATGCCCCTTCAACGCCTCCTCAAGTCGCGCCGGCAATATCGTGCGGCGACTCTTTCTCCGCTTAGCATCGTGCACCATGACGATGCCTTCCTCGAACTGAAGGTCCTTCACCCTAAGCCTCATGCATTCGTTGAGTCGTAAACCGCCACCGTAAAGAAGCTCCGCGACCAATAGAGCTTTAGGCTCCACCCTTTCAAGCAATCGCTTAACCTCCCCCTTGGTCAGCACGATAGGCAATTTCTTAGGCACCTTGGATTTGCGAAAAGGCACCAGCTCTCCCACCTCCATATCGAACGCTGCCTTCAACGCGAAAACCAATGCATTGAGCGCCTGATCCTGAGTGGAAACCGCAACGCCGCCTACAATCGCCATTTGATCCAAGAACGCCGACACCGCAGTCTCAGCCTCGCCAAGAGCCTTCTCCCGAGAAGTCGGATCCGGCCTTGAAACGGTTTGCTCGTTCCACCAAAGCGCAAAACGTTTCGTCAAACCTGCATACGTTCTTTCCGTATCCATAGTATAGTTCTTGCGCCGGCAATCCGCTTTCACCAAATCCGTCCAACTTGCATCCACCACGAAAAACTTCGATACGCTCCTCAAGCTCGCCAGTTCCTTCATCTCGTAATTCACCTCGCCTCTGTGCGGTATCGGAGCCCCATCGTCTTCGCCAATTGGCTCCGATCCGCCTTTCGCTGCGCTCAACAGCCATTCCGCGGATTTGCGGGCCTGCTCCGCCTGCCGGCTATCGACTTTCCAATCGTTTACCAAGAACCGGACAAACGCTTCCGCCATTGCGTACTTCGGCGCCGCTACCGGCAAAACTCCACTATTGCGACTTTCGAGGTAATGCAAAAAGCGCTTTATCCATATAGGAGTCCATTTAGAATCCAGTTCGCACGTCGATTGAGCCGATTCTTCCGGCCAGGCCATGCGCGCCTCGCGCAGCCACAAGGGAGCTTCATTTTTCTTTTTCATAGAAGAGCTGAGTTTCCAAGACGCAATCCTCGGGGGTAACAAACCGTGGATTGCGTCATTTTTCTCCACTATGACGTTGACTCGCCCCGGGGCAATAGGTAAATACGCTTAATCCTCGAGCCCTAATCCCCGAAAAATCTATGGGTCATTTTAGACCCTCAATATTACTGATATGTGAGACAGGATGATCCGGCCTAATATTTAGATTTTGAATACAAGGAACCCCAACCAACCTAAAAAGTAACTGATCCTCCAGTGAAGGAAAACGAAACGATCCTCATCTAAAACGAATCGAAAATAGAACTCAGCATTGAAGGAAGAGCACCCTACTCTAAACTTCGAAACGGAATCCCCAAAGACCCCGACCTGAATCAAGAATCAGAGAACGAAGCATTCAAAGAAAGACCGATTTACCCCAAAGAAACCCAACCATGAAATCCAAAAAAAACTAACACATATCCAGGCGCTGCTCACAACGAGCGCAAGCGCTCGTCGTGAGAGCTTGGCGTTGGCAAAACAAGAAATGACGATTTCAGAACTAGAAAGCAGCTTACCGAATGGATTCCATGATGCCCTCCTACGTTCATATGAAATCGATTCTGATTCGAAGACTGCAACCCTCGAACTCGATATTTGGGTCGGAGACATGAATTCTGAATCCAAACGTGAAAGTTACAGATCGGGAACCCTAAGAATGAATGATCTGGTCTACTACATTATCGATAGACCTGATCCGAAATATGAGCGCAAGTCACCCGAACGAATTGATCTCTGTTCCGCACTACCAGACTACCCAAAAGAAAGAAAAGATGGATGCTTCCGAGGCAGATTCTACTCAGACTCAACCAACGCTTTCATACATTTTTCGGCTTCCACAGTTAATTTTGAATACACTAACCAATGCCAACAAGGCGTTTGAGGCAATGCCTGTTACGCTCCGCTCCACTGGCATCGCCTCAACTTGACGTTAGGGAGAAAATGAATAATCGATGAAACCTTTTTATCCCATCATAACAGCAATCTTTGCGTCTTTTGTTACTCCAATGCTTATGTCCGCCCCGGAAAACAAGGTCTTCACCAAAATCGAATACTTCGACAAAGAAAAAACAAAACCAGTATACGAATGGAGCTTCTACATGAAAGATGGCGAAGAAGTCTTACACGGGACTGACACATTCTGGTTTGAAAACGGAACAATCGAGGGGGAAAGCGAATACGTACACGGGAAGCAGAATGGTTTGAACGTATGGTATTACGAAAATGGTAATATCAAATCGAGATGTATCTATGACATGAATCGATTGATTCACGGAAAATACTTCCACCACAATGAGCAATTAGCGTGCGAAGTTAATGATGGAAATGGACAATGGAAAGAATTCGACGAAGCAACAGGAGAGAAATTAGTCTACATAGCGAGCTATCTGAACGGATTGAAAAATGGCACTGAGACAAACTACGACGATCAAGGTGTTCCCTATTCAACGAGACAGTGGGATCATGGTATTCTGAAGAGTGAAAAGAACTAAGAAAACCCTAACCAGGCGCTTCAGACAACGAGCGCAAGCGCTCGTCGTCTGAGCTTGGCGTTCGCCCATGAAAGATAAATTCTTACCTGCACTTGCTTCTGTAATAGTTACTTCGATAGCGCTGGCAGCCCTAGCCTATCTATCGTCGAATATTTTTAAGGTATATTCGCAAGGTATATTCATCGTCACACCTATTATCGGCGGAATCATTTCTGTATTGATATACAATCGCGCAGGGAAAAGACGACTAAGCGAGTCCCTGGCAGTGTCTATGATATCTGGATGCATCGCGCTATGCGGATTTATTGTCGTCGGACTCGAAGGATTAATCTGCCTGCTGATGGCAGCACCAATAGTATTCCCCCTCTTTCTCGTCGGCGGACTTATCGGCTATGCAATCTCTAGAACCATTACACGAAAGTATGTTAGTGATATAGCATCTCTCATGATCTGCATCTTTGGCCCACTATTTATGGGTTTTGAATCCGTACAAGAACCTCAGTTTCACGAAAGGAAATCAGTAACGAAGGTAATTATCAATGGAGATATAAATGATGTATGGCATGAAGTCATCCAGTTCTCACCAATTCCCGAACCAACTGAACTACTATTTCGCATGGGCATCGCCTATCCGACACACGCCAAAATCGAAGGCACAGGCGTCGGAGCCATAAGGTATTGTAATTTCTCTACTGGCGCTTTTGTTGAACCCATCACTCACTGGGATAAGAATAAAAAGCTGGCTTTTGATGTTACCGAGCAACCTATCCCGATGACAGAACTATCTCCTTATAGCGACATTCATCCTCCTCACCTCGATTGGGCAGTCATATCTCACAAAGGAGAGTTCCTTCTTCATGACCTCGGGAACGGTAAAATAGAATTAACTGGAACGACCTGGTATCACACGGTCATGAAGCCTGAAGCCTATTGGGGGATGATCGGAGATGAGATGATACACATGATTCACAAAAGGGTCTTAGATCACATCAAGTCTACGGTGGAATCGAGGGCGAACCAGTCGGTCGAGCTAACGGCTACCGCCGCAGCTCACCTTTAACGTTGGATAACAAGATGAAATCAAATAGAGAGGCAGAATGAAATTCAAAAATCTAGAATACTGTGCAGTCGGACTCCTCATTCTAGTTGTTGCTGGATTTTGGCCGACGTATTTTTCCAAGTTTTTCGATAGGTCGGCAAATTTCAATACCTACTTTCACCTTCATGCGATTACGGCTGCGTTATGGATCGTTATGTTATTTGTCCAACCGCTCCTGATCCGCTTAAGGCAACTTAAATGGCACAGACTGTTAGGAAAAGCATCCTATATCCTCGTGCCATTTTTGTTCGTTTCCATAGTTCTTCTAACACATAGTAGAAACAATTCTGTGAATGAACGAGCAGCATATCTCCTTTGGATCTCTTTCAAAGACATAATTATTTTCTCCTTTGGATTCGGAGTCGCAATAATTGGACGAAAAGATATTCAAATACATGCAAGAGGGATGATTGTTACAGGATTGACCCTCATCTCGCCGACAGTGGTAAGAATCATGGTTAACCTACTGGAAATTGATAGACCATTAGGATTTTATATCGGACTAGCTCCACTATATATCTTGTTGATTTGCTTGATTTACGCCGAACGAAATCAATCCAGAGGTAGATGGATATTTCCAACGACTTTAGCACTATTCTTGTTCGCCCATTGTGTGCAAATTTTCAAACTATTCCCACCTTTTTGGGAAGCATTTTCTGGATGGTTCATTTCTTTGCCATTAACTTGAAACCTAAACAAAGATCCAACAAGACGTCGCTCACAACTCCGGAGGCTGCGCCTCCTACGTGTGAGGACTTATCGTTCCCATCACCTACTCCCCGAATCAAATCGGAACAATTGAATTTATTATCAACTAGAAACAATCACATGAGAATAGTATCATTTCTATTAAGTGCACTCTTTGCCACCTCATCCATCCTGGCGCAGGCCCAACAAGGAACAAAGGAACGCATCAAGGTCTACGGCCATGCCCTCGAAGGCAATCTGATCAACGACCCTGCCGAGCGTGATGTATCGGTATACCTGCCGCCATCCTATGCATCCGATCTCAATAAGCGATATCCGGTGGTGTATATGTTGCATGGATTTACCGACGATGACAGTCAGTGGTTTGGGTGGGAGGAGCACTGGATCAACCTCCACGAGGTTATAGACACAGCTCTGGCGGATGGGCAGACGAAAGAGATGATTGTCGTGATGCCAAACGCCTATAATCGGTTCAAGGGCAGTTATTATTCGAGCTCTGTCACCATAGGAGACTGGGAAACATTCATAGCGAAGGAGCTGGTGAAATATATCGATAACAACTACCGCACCATTTCCGATGTTCAAAGTCGCGGTTTGGCCGGTCATTCCATGGGCGGATATGGCACCCTGCGCCTGGGCATGAAATATCCCGATGTCTATTCCGTCATTTACGCTTTGAGTGCCTGCTGCATGGAGGGAGCTGTCACGACTGATCCAGAACTCATGAATAGTATCGAAGCGATTGATACACTGGAGCAAATTGAGAATGCTCCCTTTCGCGTCATGACCAACCTGGGTTCAGCTGCTGCCTGGGCGCCAAATCCCAACAATCCTCCCTTCTATCTTGATCTGCCCTTTGAAGATGGTGAAGTACGCCTGGACATCGCCCCAAAGCTGTCGGCGAATCGAACGCTCTACATCATTGATCAATATATCCCCAACCTCAAAAAGCTGAAAGCCATTGCGCTCGACGCAGGTCTGCAAGATAGGAGAATCAGTGAGTCCACGAAAAGACTGCATGACTTGCTGGAAACCTACCAGATACCACACATGTATGAAAGCTATGAAGGGAACCATATCAACCGCATCGGGGAGCGCATCCGCTTAAAAACGCTTCCATTCTTTTCGGAATACTTGTCTTTTAACTAGCAGAGATCGCCGATCTTGAACCGGGTTGGTCAGCGACAAGAAATGCCATTGGGGAAGATTGGATTAGAGAGAAGGATGAGTGGGATAATGAAGAGGTTTAAGGTTGAGCAGAATGGAAAGAATCTCATGATAGAACCATTGGATTCTAGGAATTCATTACAGCCGCTCCGCGATTTTCACTCTTCCTAAATCCAGACGTTATATAAATAAGGAAATAATTAAATGAATTGGGATGCTATAAGTACGATCGCAGAAATTGTTGGTACTACCGCTGTTGTGGCGTCCTTAATTTACCTTGGGATACAAACTAGGGCCAATGCAAGGGCCCTGCGTGCGAGTTCCATTTGGGATTCAGAAACTGCATTCGGACATATAAATTTCGATCATGCAAATCACCCTGAGCTTTGCGACCTGCTGTCAAAAATGTTCGTTCCAGATGCAAAAATAGAAGAATTTTCTGATACGGAAATCAATCAAGCACATTTTGCATTTCGAGGCGTAATGCAGTTCATGCAAGCTCAATGGGCGCTTTGGAAGGAAGGAATTCTGCCTGATGATTTATGGGAGAGGAGGCGTAACTGGACGTGCGGGCTCATCTCGCTTCCATTAATTAAAACGTTTTGGGAGGCAGAGGTAAGACAGCAATTAGTAAGTACAGAGTTCAGGGAGGAAATTGAGTCTGCTTTGAAGAGTAATTTCCAAGTTTCCATCAAGGTTGGTAGGAAATCCGTTGAAAGGTAAGATGAATATAACCAAGCGTTTCAGTCAACGCGGACAAGCCGCGCCTCCACTTAGCGTTCTCTGAAAAATGAAGAGTTGACGTTTTAGCGCTAAAACGCTAACCGTACTCCATGAAACGATCAACCGTCTACTTCGAAGATGACCTGCATAAAGCATTGAAAATGAAAGCCGCTGAAGTTTCTTCCTCGGTCTCAGACTTAGTGAACCAAGCAATCAGGGAAGCATTGTCTGAAGATCTCGATGACCTCCAAGCATTTAGGGATAGGGAAACCGAACCAACTATGGGTTTCGAAACATTCCTGAAAAGCATGAAGAGCGATGGCCGACTTTAAGATCGAGATCAAACGGTCGGCAGCCAAGGAACTAGAAAAGATCCAAAAGAAGGATAGAGATAGGATCGTCGAAAGGATCCAGGCTTTGTCTGCAGATCCGCGACCACCACAATCCAAGAAGCTTTCCGGAGAAGAAAAGTACAGAATTAGACAAGATGACTATCGAGTGCTCTACCAAATTTTCGATGAAGTGATCACTGTTGTAGTCGTGAAAGTAGCACACAGACGGGAAGTATATAAATGATAGAGAACAATTGGCTTCAGGCAATGCGGACAAGCCGCCCGCCCGAGCCAGACGTTGGTCAAAAAAGAAAGGAATTGACGGAATACACCACATTTCGTTTATTTGGTGTATGAGCAGAACAAACATTAACTTAGACGATGGTCTCGTAAGTAAAGGACTGAAAATCACTGGCTTACGAACCAAACGAGAACTCGTTGATCTCGCCCTCAGAGAATTAGTTAGAAAAGAGGATCAAAAGAGTATCCTGACCCTAGAAGGAAAATTCAGCTGGAACGGTGATCTCGATGAAATCAGGAAGGGAAGATTCGATAGATGACGATTGTCGATACGAGCGTGTGGATCGACTTTCTCGAAGGTGGAAATCACTGGACCAAAGCTAGACTAAAAGAAAAACTGAACGACAGGGAATCCATCCTCTACAACGAGATGATCCTTCTCGAAATCATCCAAGGAATTAGAGAAAGAAAGGGAAGAGAAGAAATAGAAAGGATGTTTTGTTCCTTGGTACTCGCACCACAAAAACGATCTACCACCCTGCTGGCAGCTGAGATCTATCAAGAGCTACAACGAAAAGGGTTAAGAATTCGAAGCGTCATAGATTGCTTGATTGCGGCGACAGCCATCGAGACCGGAGCCGCTATCCTGCATAAAGACAGAGACTTTGAGTTTATAGCCGAACACTACCCAATTATAGCAGAGAAAGAATAAGGCCAACAAATCGACGTACACAATTCGCATAGCCGCGCCCCTTCGGAAGGGATCATCATTTCATGCTCTTGTGCAGTCTCCACGTTCTCCGATAAAAAATGGCATCATCTCCAAGTCACGTAGCCCTGTTACGCGGTATCAATGTCAGCGGCAAAAATAGAATCCCGATGAAAGAACTCGAGCCCTTGTGCTCTGGTCTCGGCTGGAATTCAGTTGGGAGCCATCTTCAAACCGGGAATGTTGTATTCACTGGTTCCAGTTCAGCCTCTACACTCGAATTGGAATTAGAGCAGACGATTGAGTCAAATTTTGGTTTCTCGATTCCCGTAGTCGTTCGTAGTGCCTCCGATTTTGAAGAATGTGTCGCTGAGTCACCGTTGTCAGATCAGGCTACAACTGATCCCTCGCACGTCTTACTGTATCTGACCAAACGCACAATCCAAGAAGATGCGCTTCACGATCTTGAGTCACGATCCGCCGCAGGAGAGAGGGTGTTCGTTAGAGAGGGAGCATTATGGATTCATTTTCCCAATGGGATCGGCTCATCGAAGTTGACTCCGGCGGTAATTGATAAGGCTGTCGGTTCTACTGCGACTGGAAGAAACTGGAATACTGTATCTAAAATCCGAAAAATGCTCTCCCAGTGACAAATCGGTTCCAGAACAATGCAAAAGGAGAACATGACGTTTTTGGCAATGGCTACTCATCGCTCCGCTCTTCGAAGCCACGTGAGTCTTTGACGATTGGACAAAGAGAAGAATTCCAAGCTTGCAGGCAGGCACTAAAGGTATAGTTTCTATACCTGATTCAGTTTGAGTTCGATCCAGAAAAGAGCCAAAAGAACAAAGAAAAGCACGGCATCGACTTCATCGAAGCCCAGTTTCTTTGGGACGACACAAACGCGATCGGCTTCCCAGCCAGATCCGAAGACGAGGAAAGATTCGCACTTCTAGCCAAAAACAAGGGGAAACACTGGGTCGCCTTCTACGCACTCAGAAAAGACCGAATTCGGCTGATCTCAGTAAGAAGAGCACGAAAAGGAGAAAAGGAAGTATATGAAAGCTAAGGATTTAGATAAAATTTTCGATGATGGTGAAGTTGACATCACTGACTATCTTGACCTGTCGAAAGGCTTCAGGCCTGGGCACGAGCAGAAAAGAGTAAATGTAGACTTTCCAACTTGGATGATCGACAAGCTGGACAAGGAGTCATCCAGACTGGGTGTGCCCAGACAGTCGTTGATCAAGGTTTGGATCGCTGAAAGACTCGAGAAGCCACAAGCGAAAAGAAGAAAGAAACAATTGGTCCAACCAGACGGTGCAGACAACGGCGGCAAGCGCCGCGTCTGACCTCGACGATTGGCTAAAACTAAATGACTCAAGATTCACCCCAACTCGACATCCCGCTCAGCAAAGGAAAGAATTCCCTATTGATACTGGGTGCACTTGCCTTTGTTGCTTGCGGAGTCTGGTTGTGGAACATCGCAGATACGGATAAACGTCATGATCCGACCTATACGAAAGTGGTCTCAGTGGTCTGCATCGGATTTTTTGGTTGGTGCGCACTGATAGGAGTTACTAAGCTATTAGACAGAAAACCTGGACTCTCTTTGGGTGAACGAGGAATTACAGACAATTCAAGCGGTTTCAGTTGTGGACTAATCGAGTGGGAAGACATTGAAGGAGTCGATGTAGCGCAAGTTAAGGCAACTCGAATTCTACTGATCTATGTCGCAGATCCAAAAGCATACTTGAGCAAGATGAACCCAATTAAGAGATTGATGATGAAGCTCACTCAGAGAATGCATGGCACACCGTTCAGCATCTCATCGAACTCCTTGAGTTGCGACTTCTCAACCCTAGTCACTTCCATCGAATCGAGAATCAGCAAAACCAAGAGCCAACCAATCGGATCACTCAATGGCTCTTAACTCAGCGCCCGACAATGGCAGCTCAACTCTTCGTCATCGAGTGTCCTAGACGCCTCTTTCCACAGTTCGGCGTTAGCCATTAAGAATAAAAAGATTTGAACCAGGGATTTCAGAACCCAAGGAAGCAACATCCTCAAACTGGCGGATGGACTTCTTCAGTCCATATTCGCAAAAAGCCTGGACACCCTGCGGAAATAACACCAAACGCCACCAATCACTCATGAGCATTCAAGAAAATTCTACTCGAGCCACCCGTCGTGCCGCCATCACCTGGATGCTCACCGCATCTTCAACGATTCCTTTTCTAAACGGAGACACGCCTCCCGAGGGATTAATTGCCCACGATCCTAAGGTCAACATACCGAAAAAGGATCTCTGGGACCGCACTTTAAACAAATCCCAACTCCCCCTCGTCGCCACTCTCACCGATATCATTCTCCCTAGTGCCAACGGAAAACCAAGCGCCAGCGATCTTAACATCCCCGATTTCATCGACGAGTGGATAAGCGCTCCCTATGCCCTGCAGCAAAAAGACCGCATAGTCATCCTCGCAGGTCTAAAGTGGATCAAGAAAGAATCCCGGAAACGGTTCAAGAAAGGCTTCACCAAGCTGAGCCAGACTCACCAAGCCGCCATCTGTATCGACATCAGTAATCCGATCACCGCCAAACCAACCTACGAATCAGCGGCGGCCTTCTTTCTCCTTTTCCGAAAACTCATCTTTGGAGCCTACTTCACTACTGAAATCGGAAAAAATGAAATTGGAGACAAACCGCTTTCGACTTTAGAGTTGCCTGCTCCAAGAGAACCTGCTGTTCCCAGGAAACGGACTCGTTTCGAAAATCGTGAACCCAGCGAAAAGCCGAATCAAGAGCGGAAGCCAAATCAAGAGCGGAAGCCCAATCAAGAGCGGAAGCCGAACTTCAAGCCGCGTGCCCAGCGCAGCAACACAGGAAGAAAGTAAGCAAACAGACTGTGACAGTCCAAGCTCAGTGCGTTCCATTATTATCCTAGCCCCGATGATGGCGTATCCAGCCCGAAACGAAATCAAAAGATCGATTCGATTCCATCCATAATCTAGATACACTTTAATTCAACAAAGCTCATGACCCTGAGGCTCTCAAACGGGCAAGCAGAGCCCCTACAGAAAATAAAACATTCCCGGAGCAACCGTCTTCGTTCTTCGAAAGACAGGTAGCGCCAGCGAAGTATTTCTAGAGGTAGGGAGGACCGGCCCGGTCCTCTTAGCAACTAAAACCAGAGGACCGAACCGGTCCTCCCTACCAAAGCCGAAGCAACAGTCTTCGCCCACAAAGGGCTACGCTCATCAAGAGATTGGGTATTAGCCCCTACAGGAATAAAAATACTCATCGAATAACCTCTTCGATTTTTAGACGTTCGCGTGCCTCGATGCATTGAGCGCTCCCCGGCTCAAAACTCCTGCACACATCAGGACGGGTTTCATATATTCGGCAGAGCTTGTCTTCTTTAAGAAAAGCGCAGGCTTCCAAAAACGGAAGCGGATACAACTGATAGCTACGATCGGTCTTTTTGAATCGATCCTCCACGTGGCGCGTTTCGGTTTTCACGAGAGGTTCTCTTTCTGCATCCTTTCGAGTCGCGAAAATCGGGAAACACTGACAGCATGCTCCACACTGAGTGCAGTCATAAGGGGATGCGTTGGGCATGGGGTGAGGCTGGCTTAAAGCCAAAGAACAACCTAGAATGGTTACGTTCACACTTCAGCGAACCCTCAACAGGCGGCACAATACAGACAGAGTCAACCTAAGCCTTTCGAAGAAGCCAGGCCGCGACAAAACTCCCCTCTCTCCGCTAGTTGACTTCTTAAAGAGCTGGGCTATAGCCTTAAAAAAATCACCCCAATACCTACTATGCTTAAACAGATCAATTGCATCGCGCTGGCACTTTTGCTATCGCCCGTACTCGCTTCCGCCCAAGAGGGCCCCTTCTTTGGTACCGGAGTAAAGGTCGGTGAAGCCGACACGAATAGCGCCATCGTTTGGGCAAGACTCACTGCCACTCCTAAAGCCGACTTCGACCGGTTGCCTATTTTCACAAAAGGACTTACATCGGACATAAAGGACAGCGGCTCGATGCCAAACGATGTCGCCCCAGGAGCTCCCGGCGAATTTCGCGTCCATCACTGGATCGAATCAAAGGGCGAAAAGAACAAGCGTAGCTCTAATTGGGCGAGAGTGTCATCGATTAACGACTACATTGGTCAACTATCCCTAACTGACCTAAAATCTGGCGAGTCCTACGCCTATCAAGTCGAAGCCCGCCAAGCAGGAAGTTTGAAAATCACATCTACGGCGAAAGGCAAATTCAAGACCGCCCCAGTCAAAGGATCGAAAGACCCGATTCGATTCATTGTCACCACTTGCCAAGCCATTCGAAGCATCGACTCCGGCGAGAAAGGACATTCCACCTACGGACAGATGCTCGACTTCAAGCCTCACTTCCTAGTGCACACCGGCGACATCGTCTACTACGACAAAGCTCCCCTCGCGAAGAGCGTGGCTCAAGCCCGCGCGAAATGGAACCTGATGTTCTCCTATAGCTACAATCAAGCCTTCCACCAAAACGTGACCTCCTACTTCATGAAAGACGATCACGACACCTTGAAGAACGATTGCTGGCTTGGTCAAACCTACGGAGACCTCACCTTCGAGCAGGGCCTCGACATTTTTCGCGAACAAGTCCCCATGGGCAAGGAAACGTATCGTACTTACCGTTGGGGAAAAGACGTTCAAATCTGGATGACTGAAAATCGTGACTTCCGATCATCGAACAGAGACCCCGATGGACCCAACAAAACGATTCTCGGCGAGAAACAAAAAGCCTGGCTCAAAAAAACCATCCTCGACTCGAACGCGACTTACAAATTCGTAATATCGCCCGGCCCCCTCGTCGGCCCTGACAAGTTTGGCAAAAAAGACAATCACGCCAACGACGTATTCGCTCATGAAGGACAGGAGCTCCGAAACTTCCTAAGCCAGCAAGCGAACACATTCGTAATTTGCGGCGACCGTCATTGGCAGTATTGTTCCAAGGATCCGAATACAGGACTCCTCGAACTCGGCTGCGGCGCAATAAACGACCAGCATGACTACGGAGGAAACTCCGGTTACTTCTCTGATTTCCACAAATACTTCAGCGGCAAAGGCGGCTACCTAGGAATCACCGTCGAAAACGGAAACGCCAAAGCAGAGTGGTACGCATCTACCCCCAAAGGCGCCCCACTCACCGTCCAACACACAGAGACCTTAGGCGAATAGAAAAAAGGTAGGGCGGCATCGCCGAGGCCGCAGCGGAGACTAAGATAAGAATCAAGAAATTGCTGCGGCATCGCCGAGGCCGCCCTACCTTCTACTCCACCATCGCAACCGCGCGTATGGGAGAGCCATCGCGGCCTTTGATATTCAAGGGAAAACCCATGAAGACGATTTCATCCGGGACCTGATCGAGATTGGTCAACGTTTCTACAACGACGATCTCTTTGCCAAGCAGCACGTGATGCACTTCGTACCAATCAACACTGGGAGTCGGCGTATCCATACCGAGCATTCGTATCTCGCGCTCCGCCAAATACTTACTGGCTTCAAGCGTTAACGTTGGAAATTCAGTGAAAAAGTTGTCCGCTCCGAAGTTACGGAACCAACCAGTTTCGTAAATAATCTTAGCTCCCTTTGTGAGATGCTCTTCGTAGGGTTTCAAATCCTTAACGGTGATTTCCTCTTTGGCTTCTTTCGGAATACGCAATATGCGCGTTGGTCCGTAAAACCAATCCAGCGGCATTTGATCGAGCGTTTTTCCGTCATCGATAAAATGATACATCGCATCCAAGTGGGTTCCCTGGTGCGTTCCCATCGAAATCTGCGAGATATTGTATTTCAGCGTCTTCGTGTTTCCATGAGGAATGATGCTCAGTTTTGGATCGAATGGAAAGGCCTGTTGACCGTGCTCGAGTGGATGGGAGAGATCGACTAAATTCATGGTAAGGATGAGGGTTGAATTATGAAGGATGAAAATCGTTTACCGCTTAGGTTTATCAGTGTAAATCAGTGGTTTAAAATTAGATAAATAATCGGTAGGGATATGGATTATCTTTTCCCACTGAGGACACTGCTTTACACTGATATTGAGTGGTGGGATAATCGGCTTTTATAGAAAAATATTCAACGGGCTAGGTAGCCACCATCTACGATCAGGTCGCTGCCAGTCATGAAAGACGATTCGTCGCTCGCTAGAAATGCGACAGCGGAAGCCACTTCCTCCGGACGGCCTTGTCGGCCTAATAGGTGCATTGCAGAGGCTTTTTCGTTTTCCTCGGCCTCATCAAGCCCAAGGTCTTTGCAGGAGTTTATGAAAGCGCTTGTATAAATATATCCAGGACAGAGGGAGTTCACTCGAATATTGGACTCCGCCAAATCCGTCGCCCACCCGCGAGTCAATCCGCGAATCGCGAACTTGGTTGCCGTATAAGTGCTGAATCGCGGTTGTCCCACGAATCCGCTTACTGACGAAAAATTAATAATACTGCCATTTCCGTAATGCTCCATTTGCGGAACGACATGCTTAGCCATGAGTGCGGCACCTCGAATATTCACGCGCGTCATCTCATCCCAATCGTCTGGTGAAGCATCGATTCCTTTTAAAATAAAACGAGCTGCCGAATTCACCAGAATGCTCGCCTGCCCCAATGCATCGGCTACCTCCAAACAAACAGCTTCTATCGCCGACTCTTCCAGCAAATCGACCGTCCAGCTTCTACATCCAATAGCCGCAGCACGCTCGGGGTCATCCTTAATATCCAAGAGAGCAACCAAGCAGCCTTCTTCTGCAAGTCGCTTGCCCGCAGCGTATCCCAAATCGCCTAATCCTCCCGTAATGATCGCAACTCTATCCTTCAATCCTCGCATGTTCGAAACACTACCTAATCCTCATCGAATTTAAATCAAAGATTTCTCCAAAGAGTCTCATTTCAAGATTCTCTCTACTCCCCACCTGGTAACCAATAAACCCGATTACTCAATTGATCTCCCAGAGCCTCGCCACGAACGCCATCGGTATAGATCAACGCAGGCTCCGGTGGCATTTCATTGAAACCCGTCGGGCGCTCCAGGTTGGGCATCCATCGCGGTTCATCAGCACTAGGAACCGCAAACGCTTCCCCCACAAAGGTTTCACCGCCATCTTGCGAGCGAAACCGAACCAACTCAGTGGTCACTTCTCCCCAATCCACGCCGTCCACCGCGATGTGCATCATAGTCGCCGCCACTACTGGTTGACCCGAAGAGCCAAACGACACTCCCCCATGCATAAACAAATCCCATTCGCGATACCCTACTGGCAAAAACGGATTCAAATGAATATGACGCCATTTTCCTTCGCCAATCGGGGTCGCCAGATATGCCTGCGACGTATCCTGAGTTCTAATACTGTAGGGAACAAATGGGCGACCTTCCTGATCAATTCCAATCGATCCGGCATTAAGAATGCGACTTTCCTTGCCCCTTCCGCTTGCGATAGAATCAAACGTCTCGGGAGTCGCTGGCAAGTCCAGCAAACCTCCATCCGAACCTTCCCAAGTAACGCCGCCATCCGAACTTCTCAAATAACCAACAGTGGTCAGTGGCGAGAGAGCTTCATCAGCCGGCATCTCATAAATACGAGCTCCTAGATGAAGTGTCTCCTGATCAGGCCCCCAAGCCAAAGAAGCAGCGAATTGACTATAAATTCCATGACGAGATCGCAGCAAAGAACGCTGGCGAGACCAGAATTCGCCTGTAGACTTCGACCACATCTCCAACTCCCAAGGACGTTTGTCAAAACTACGCCGAGCGACCATAATCAACGTTCCATCTTTAGCGCAAACCAACGCCGGGTACGTCAAATTCACTCCGAACTCCTCGAATGGCAACCACTCGGACGCATCATTCGGTCTAACCGAGCGACGATAACGAAATGGGTGGTGATGCGAATAGAATAAAACATGCAAGTAGCCTTCCGCATCAATCGTCAAAGCCGGACCTCCATGATTATCTTGAGCTTCGCCAATCGTCCACGCTTCCGACCATTCGCCTGAAGCTTGATCTAAAGTACGGATACGTATTCGAAACCCTTCTTTGGGAGAATCCAACCAAGCGACATGCGTCTTCCCTTGAAATGAAACAATCTTCGGCGACTCCAAATAGGCAGTCGCCCTACCCGATCCCTCCGAAGAAAGCAAAAATCGCTCGTCCACTCCTTGCCTCGCTGGACATCCGACGAAAAGCGCTCCGAAGAACAAACAAAGCCCACTTGATATTATCCAGTACTTAAGACTCTTCATAGCCATTTACCAATTTGATTCTCAAAACCTACACTCCAAAACAGCGAATCGCATTACCGCAGGAAACCGCCTCTCTTTGTCGAGCCGACAACGATGACAATCGAATTTTGTCCATTTGCGCCTGCGTCACTTGTAAGGGCGACAAAGAACCATACAAGATTTTCGATACCGGAAGAATTTCTTTCAAAACCTTAAGCGTGTCCTCCCATTCGGCGAAACTCGTGTCTGTAAAAAACGACTCTCCAGCTTTCGCTAATTCTCGCAACTCATGCACTCCGAGTCCTTGAATCAATGGATTCGATTTAGGGTGGCGCTCAACGAACCCCGCCAACTGCGTAACGCTAACGGGTTTGATCGAAACCGCCCGATGCTCATGCCGCTCGTCAACCAATCGAGCCGTGACAACCAAACGTAATTTCTTCAACGCGAGTCGATCGACCAAACCGCGGACTGCCATCGTGTTAAGTCGGTAACCATGATACGCTGGAAGTATTCGAACTCCAACAACATTCGGATTCTCTGACAGCTCATCAAGATGGTCTTCCCAGGCCGAAGTTCCGGGATTGATGACCGGAAGCGGCCGAAGTCCCTTTCGCTTCTCAAGAGCTTTAAGCATCACTCTGTTTCCCGGCATCGGATCGACCTGAAATACCGTCTCGAATGGCGAGACCAACGCTTCCGAAGTTCCAAGACGAGACAATCGCCGCTCTACATCGGCC
>JBNMOQ010000088.1:0-17107 GCA_051275055.1 Candidatus Pelagisphaera sp. | reverse complement strand
GGTCCGGATTCTCGGAAAGACCGAGCTCTTTCGTCGCAAACGCGATCACTTCGCTTAGATAGTCGCTGTAACGATCCGTCGGAATCTCTGGAGAGTTAATATACCAGCCGTCCTCACCGTCCGGCAGAAGGGTCCAGTGATTTGCCATCAGCAACGCGTTGCGGCACTCCGGTCGTTCCAGAAGGGAGCGATGATGTCGCCCACGCCCGTGCAGGAAGAATAGCGCAGGAGCGTCTTGGCGTTTATCCGGCGCCACTACACTGATCGTTTTTTCCCGACCGAGTACTGCGCTATAGAAACGCAGTTCCGAAATTCGGTCCGAGGCTGGCTCCACTGCAGCCAATTTCCCTACGGTCAGGCTCATGAATAATAGACTCAGGCCAAATTTAAAACGAAGGTGCCATGGCGGCGAATAATTGAAGTGCGGATACTTGTTCATTCACGTGTCCTCAGTGTGATAGATTGGACGGTTGGGCCGGTGCCTGCACCGCCTGTGTCTAGTTCCAAGCGATATCGTAGTCGATCAAACGGCGTTGCCACTTTGAAACGAAAACGAAGTTCGGTAGGGGTTGCGGCAATCGGAGCAAGAGACGTCCAGTCGGCATCCACACCTTTTTCGATTTGTATTTCAGCGCGACAAGTCGCCTTGCCTGTGAAGCGACCACCGAGCACGAGTTCGTATTCACCGTCAACTACAGCCATCTCCTGCCACTTAGAGGTGTAGGTCTCAAAAGGTCGGCGGCGCAGAATGTCTCCCAGTTCAGCATTAATGATTTTGTGAGGACCATGCGAAGCGACGGTAGTGCGGCGCTTCTGAGTAAAGCCATCCGCCGCTCCCCAATAAACGAACGAACCTACACCATGGTTGCCGGTCTTCTGGCCCAATCCCAGTGCAATGGTTGGTCCAGTGTGGTTCACCGCCACGATGTCTGGAAAACCATCCTGATCGAGGTCAGCCACAAAGTTGGCTGAGCTCGAATACGCAGGTAGTACGAGTCGATTGGATACGGAATACTCTCCCTGCTCGTCGGGTTGGTAGACAAAGAGGCCCACCGTTCGCGTTGTTTCACCGTGGTAGTTGCTGTACAATACATCAAGCTCCCCCTGGCCACGCGTATCAGCCACCGAAACCCAATGGCTCCCGAAGGTCGGCAGCGGTGTGCGTTCCTCCAAACTAAAGTGTCCGTTGCGATTCCAGTAAATGGCCGAATTGATGGCATTGCGCCGTCCAGTCATCTCACGGTAGTGGGTGGCTATGACCTCGGGTTGTCCGTCCTTGTTCAAATCCGCTACAGTGAGTCGTTGAATCTGATAGTCGGACAGGATGCGTTGCGCGCGATCGAGAAGGGGGACGCCTTTTGCATCCAGCGGACAGAACAGCCAGCCGCCACGCCCGCCGAGAATTATATCGAGTCGACCATCGCCATCGAGATCTGCCACCCCGGACGCAATGATCGGCAAGCCAGGTTTATAGTACTCCGGGGGAGAAAATCCTTCGGTTGAACCACGGAGGATGGCGAGATTGCGTCCTTCGCCGTCGATGAGGCCGACGATAAGATCGAGTCGACCGTCAGCATCCAGATCCGCGAGTGTGGTCGAATACCCACGTGACGGTAGTGACCAACGACGGATCTCCTCCAATCTACGATCCGCTGCAATCCGCGCGACGGCCACGCCACCAGACTCGGTGAACGCAATCGCTGGGCGACCTTCGTCAAAAATATCGCCGGCACTGGAACTGAAGCCAGTGGTCAGTGGAACGTTGGTCAGCGTGCCACGGTTAAACGAGCGGTCAGGATTGCCCCAATAGATGAACGAATTGATAGCTCCGCCGCTGTGAGTTCGACCACTGCTGCGGTTGGCGATAAAGAGATCCACTGTGTTGTCGCGGTTGAGATCTCCGATGGCTACTGATACGGCCCCAAAACTTGATAGCTCCTTGCGTCGCGCCGGTGTGAAACCGTCCGCACCACCCCAATAGAGATAGCTGGGTACATCGAATGTCGCGTTGTCGTGGTTGTTGGTGAAGGCCAGATCCGTAAAGCCGTCCCCATTGACATCACCAGCGCGCACCGTTGTTCCTCCCATCACCGGCAGCGCGGTGTTCCGGGAAGCGGAGAAACCGCTGTCAGTATTCCAGTAGACGTAGGCGCTGGTGTGATATTCTTCGCGGCGCGTTTTCATGAATCCGGTTACCGCGAGGTCCATGCGTCCATCGTGATTGAGGTCAGTCGCGATGACGGAAAGAGGTGTGTTCGCTGGTAGAGTCGAGCGCGTCCAGTTGGCAAAATTTGGCCCGCGGTTAAAAAGCAACTCAAGTTCTGCTCCACCTGCTGCGACGGCGAGATCGAGCCGTTGGTCACCATCGAGATCGGCGATAGCAAGTTCTCCTGCAACGCCATCGAGGAAGCCGCGACCAGCCACCGGTGTTTCGATTACCCGGTCTATTGAAAACCCTTCATCGCTGCCGCTAAACACGCGAACGGAAGGCCAGTCACCGCCTTGCAAGAATACAAGATCGAGGTGCCCGTTGCCATTGAGGTCGCCGATCTTCACATCCACTGCATGTCGCGTGGGCAACTCACTGACGCGTTCGATTGAAAATCCATCCTGACCCTGCCAGTAAATCTGCGCTTGGGCAGTGGCGCCGTCATCAATAGAGGGTGCCTCGACGGCGAGTGGACCGCTCGAAGCAAACACGGTGTCGTCCTCCTTGCCCATGTTCGCAATCACGAGATCGAGTCGACCATCCCCATTGAGATCCGCGACCGCTACACCGGTGGCGGATTCTGTTGGGAATTCGGACCGACGGTTGGGCGAGTAGCCACTGTCAGTACCCCAATAGACGAACACGGGAAAATGATCGTGAGTGGAGCCGTGGATGAAATTGGTAAAGATGATCTCCGGCCGTCCGTCGCCATCGAGATCATCGATCAAACTGCGTCCTCCCCCCATTGAAGGTAAAAATTCGACGTGGCCCTCTGCTTCTGCAGCTCGCATCCAGGCGATCTTTTCAAACGCACCTCCTTCGTCAGACATGGTTGGCAAAAAAGATCGGAAGCCGTCGACGGGGTGCTGGTAATAGATGAGGCTGTCGGAATTTTCGTAGGGACTGTGATCGTTGTTGATCACGAGTTCCGGATAACCGTCGCGATCGAGATCAAACCAGTTGATGAGCTTCAAATCACCTCGCTGGGAGACGAACAGGTTCTGGCCGGCGTTGCCGAGTTCGCCTGTCGAGAGTTGGTCGAAGCCAGTGTGATGAAAGATGGTTTCGGCTGCAGTTAGACTCAGGATCGTGGAGCAAAAGATGGTCCCGATGCAGGTCAGACGCAGTGATTGATTTGAACGGTTTAGTTCCATGGATTCTGCCAGCGCGTGGCCTCCACACCGGTTATGCCATCGCGGGTAATATAATATACCGAGACCAGACTGCCATCGGGCAGTTCGGCGGAGATCGGGTAGCCGTTGTCACCGGGGCGACCGGATCCGTCGGCTCGAAGCGACACGATATCTTTCTCTAGCCAGGTTCGTCCATGATCACGGCTCAATGCGGCTCGAATGCCAATCGGTTCATCGCGAAAACCATAGGTGCAAAGTAAGGTGCCATCGCTGAGAGTGAGTAGATGTGGCGGATGACCGTGCAGCGGCGTTTCAATTGCTTTCGACCAGGACTTGCCGCTATCCGTTGAGTGCGCCGTCCACATATTTGTGCCGAGTGCGGGTTCGGTGCGCATCATCGCGACGATATCACCGTTGGAGGCTTGGGCAATCGCCGTCTCACCAAAGCTGCGCTTCCTCTCAGGATCGGCGGCGATCGTGAGAAAATCCCAGTTGGTGCCATCGTCCTCGCTGCGGATCAGCCAGGATTCGTAGAAACGGATGTTTGCCGTCGGTCGACCGTAGACGGCGCACAGCAGAGTGTTGGGGTCTAGGCGGAGATCGGTCGCAGGACCGAGGAAACTCATGATTAGGCCCTTGGGAGGCACGGGTATTTCGCGTTTTTGCCAAGTGATTCCGTTGTCTTCACTGGTGCGTACGTAACAGCCATAGGCGTAAGTTACACGGCCGTCCGGGGAATTGCGCACTTCGATCCCCTGGCGCTCAAATTCTTCTCTCCGCTCAGTCTCGACGTATCGCCAGGCGTGGGCGTTGGGATCAACTAGGCGACCTGGTTGTGTCGGCCCTGTGGCCCAAATCGGATTGGGCGCGTCTTGTTCAGCGCGCTGCCAGGTCAGGGCACCGTCTTTTGAAATAAATTGGTTTGGTTTTCGGCGAGGCTCGAGGTGACTCGACGTGACGCCAGCGCCGAAGCGAACGTGCAAGCTGCCATCGGGGAGCTGATGAAACCGAGGAAAGGCGGAGTATTCTCCAGCCTTTCGGTAAATGGTAACGTGTTCAGCGTCCGACACGGAAAGGGGTGCCGCAGCGAATACGGGCAACGGCAACAAAAGGGATAATAGCGCGATTTTCATAGGGGTATCAGTTTGAAAAATTAGCGAGAGTGATGTCCTTTCTAGCAGGTGGGGTGATTTCGGTTATGACTCGGTTTAGAGGTGTATCCAAGGAATGGATGCTTTCCGATAGATTGGTTATTGTGATGTTTTAAATCTAATCAACCGCGGCGGTATTTGTCCACCGCTTCATCATTGAAGTGAACTCCCAGACCGGGTTTTGTAGGGACTTCGTATAAGCCATTCTTCATGTCGAAAGATTCGACCATCAAATTGTCCTGAATGACATGGGTGATACTGACAGCGTGCTCGATTCCCGGGAAAGCTGCTGCCTGGTGAGCTTGGAAAACTTGAGCGACTCCGGTGAATATACTGTGCTGCACCCATAGAGGGATACCCGTTACTTCTGCCATGAGGGCTCGTTGAACCAAGGTCTTTCCAATGGGGCCTCCCGTTACCAGCGCATCGAGTAACTTCTCTCTTATAAACGGCATCGGTTTAGCGGGAAAGTGTTCAGCGAGTCTTAAAGGAAAGCGGCCTTTTAGCTCTCGAAAAGCATCGATGTCGTAGTAATCGCAGGGTGACTCTATTGCGAAATATTGTGGGAATCGAGTCAGTCGCTTTCCGAATTTGATGGACTTTTCTGGGGTTTCCCAAGTTCCGTTTGTATCTGCCCAGATGCGAAAGTCGTCCGGCACAGCGGACGTGACTGCCTCGGCTTGTTCGACCGGGTCTTCAAATGGGCGTGTCTTCACCTTGTGGACGCGGTAACCCAAGTCGTAACCCAGCTTCGCTTCGGATGCCATTAGGTCAGGTGGAAAGCACTGGCTCCACCAGGTTTGCACGATGTGCGTTTTAGGATCTGGAGCAAATAGGCGGGATACTGGCAGTCCGGCCGCCTGTCCGATCAAGTCATAGACCGCCATAAGGATTCCGCCTAGACTGTCATCGAGTAAAAACTCCCAGGGAGAGTGCCCCACTAAACGTTTACAAATAGCTTCAGCATTGGGAACGCTGCCGAGTGAGTCTTCCACATTCAACAAAGCATCACCAATACCCACCAAACCCTCATCGGTGTATAACCTGACCAGTGTCGAGTCGTAGTAGTCGCGGTTAATTCCTTGTTGGCGGTAAACTTCGGCAAATACTTCACGGACACGATCGTGCATGGGTACTCGAACGGGTATTATTTCGTAGCGAGTAATTCGCTGTGTGGCGGCTGTAGGCGACGTTGCTGCCTGGGTTCTGCTCATAGCTGTATCCAGAGAAACAATTCCAGTCGATACGCCTAGAGCTTTTAGAATGTCGCGACGAGTGTACTTACGCATTTTGTATGAATTGGAAGGTTTGGGATTTGGGAATTTCAGCGATGATTGAAATAGGCTTTTGAGCTGCCGATATTCGATGCTCTATAACAACTGAATACGAGAAGCATTAATTGAATCGTTCCTTTTCAATTGTTAGTGGAATTTAGGAACTACGATCGTGTTGGTTCCGTCGATCATGCTGGCCAGAAATCGACTGGTATTGTTGACGATTGATTCGATCATCGCATGGCCCGCTTCGGCGCTTGCCTCGAGAGGTTCCGTATCTGCTTGCTCAAGCATCGCATCGTGGCGAACGTTTTCGGGAAAGGCAGCTAAGGCGAATGCGGTTTCGAATTCTTGGGCATGGCCTGGAAAACGACCCGTCTTCAGGTTCGATTCGGCTACCTTCGGATCGAGGAATTCCCAGTAGGACTTGAATTGCAAATTGATTTCCAATCGTTGGAGGAATTGCGGCCAAATACCTTCGCAGGGAGCGACGTTGCCTCCATGGCCATTGAGAACCAGGATGTTTTCAAAACCTGCACTATGCATACTGTGGATGGTGTCGTAGAGCACGCCTAGCCAACTTCCAGGCATGGCGCTCAATGTTCCAATATGGCGCATGTGGTGCTCGCTGATACCGATGGACATGCAAGGCGCGACTATCACTTGAGGGCTAAGCTTCCGAGCCACCGCGTTGGCGGTGTAATTGCAGCTTTGCCAATCATGATCCATTGCGAGGTGTTCTAGATGTTGCTCGGTGGCTGCGGTTGGGATGATGCATGCTTTGATTTCACCTGATTGCATGCGCAGTCGGAATTCGCGTCGCGTATGCTTTCCCAGAAGGATTTCATTAGAGGAGGGGGCGGCCATTGGTGAATCGGGTAGGCTTGCAAGCCTTTATCGGGAGTTGCTAAATCGTACTCTTTTTAGGCCTATGCTGAATGCATTGAAATACTTTGATTAGTCAACCGTTGACCTAATGGGCCCTTGGAAATTGTATCGATCGCAAATCTACTGTTTTTCCCGTTGGAGCGTTGCTGCTGCCGATCCCGTATCCTTAATAAAACACTAGAAACGCGTTTCGCAGCGAGTCGTTTTACCTCTCTCTTCATCCTGAGCCCAACGAAATCAATAGATGGAATTAGTAGATTATATCGTAATCGTTCTTTATGTCCTCGGAATTGTGGGCGCAGGGATGGTGTTCGCCGGTAAGATGAAGAGCCGTAAAGACATGTTCGTCGCGGGGGGACAATCGCCTTGGTGGGTATCCGGTCTTTCGGCGTTCATGACGATGTTTTCGGCAGCGACGTTCGTTGTATGGGGAGGAATCGCTTACAAGTATGGGGTGGTGGCGATCGCGATCAATTTGTGTTATGGCGTCTCTGCCTTATTGACAGGGTGGTTGCTGGCGGGTGTCTGGAGGAAAGCGGGTGTGGATTCCGCCTCGGAGTTTCTTCAGCTGCGCTATGGGGGATCGATTGTTCAATTCTATACGTGGTTCAAGGGCTCGTTGACTTTGTTTAGCACCGGGGGAGCGGTGTATGCTCTATCCAAGATCGTATGCGCGTTGATGCCTTTGGCTGATGGACATTTACTGGCAGATCCAACAACTGGATACTTGTCGGTTTCGCTTACTTCGATCGCCCTGTGTTTGATGGTCATAGCCATCACATTTGCAGGTGGGCTCTGGGCGGTTTTAATGACTGATGTATTGCAATTTGTAATACTAACCGTCTCGGTCGTATTTGTCGTTCCTCTTATGATGATGAAAGTCGGTGGATGGGGGTCGTTTGTGGCTGCGGCCCCCGAAGGATTCATGTCTCCAGTCGCTGCGGATTTCTCTGGGTGGTTCTTGATTAGCTGGATGATAGTCAACTTTTTCGTTTTTAGCGCGGACTGGGCCTTTGTGCAGCGTTGGGTATGCGTACCTACTGCGAAAGATGCTAAGAAAGCTGCTTACCTGATAGGTGGATTGTATTTGGTTAGCCCCATCTTTTGGATGCTGCCGCCGCTTATCTATCGAGTGATCAATCCCGATGCGGATACGGAGCAGGCATACATACTCGCCTGCAAATTGGTGCTGCCAGCGGGAATGATGGGCTTAATGGTCGCCGCCATGGCTTCAGCTACTGCGAGCATGGCGACGACTCGTTTGAATGTATTCGCGGGCGCCTTTACGGAGGCCTATCATCGAGTCAGGAACAAATCTGCTTCGGAAAAGCAACTGGTTTTCGTTGGTCGTGTAATTACGATTGTTCTCGGTACAGTTGTGATAGCGGGAGCTCTGCTGATTCCACGGTATGGATACACTAAGTTTATCGTCGATATCAACACTCTGCTATACGTACCTTTATTTCTTCCCTCAGTATGGGGGTTGTTCTCGAAGAAAATTGGACTGAAGGCCGTTTGGGTTACGACGATTGCTGGATTCTTAGCCGCCTATATCGTTAGGTTCGCTTTGGCGAGAGGGGGCTTTCTTACGGAGGTCGATAGTCTGCAGCCTATCGTCGGATGGATTGCGGAAAACTCGAGAATCGCCGATATGCTCGCTGGTATAGTAACTCCTTTCTTGATACTTACAGGCTTGGAGCTGTTTGAAAAGCAAGAGAGCCCGGGATGGGAACGCGCCATGAGCGCCAAGCGAGCTTTCCATGAAATACCAGCAGCGAAAACCTACACCTTGCCTGGGAAAATGGTGGCGGCTTCGCTGGCGGTGATCGCTATTCTGATGGGTGCTTTGTCGGCCATCAATCGAGAAGAGGCGGGAATACTGATCACACTTGCTATTGTCCTAGTAGCGATCGCTGGAATTCTTTACTGGTTTCTGAAGCGAGCTGATCGTCTCGGACGCAGCACCGCGTGATCAATGCCTCCTGATTTCTACATCCTAATTTCTACATCCTAATTTCTACATCCTAATCACCTACTTCCTCAGCCAATGGTAAGCTTCGACTACACGACAGTTATTCTCTATATCCTCGGACTCTTCGCTATTAGCTGGATTACCTCGAAACGGATTACGGATCAAAAGGACATGTTTTCTGCCGGGCGCCAGTCGCCGTGGTGGGTATCTGGATTGAGCGGTTTTATGACGATGTTCTCAGCCAGCACGTTCGTTGTTTGGGGAGGAATTGCTTATCGACTCGGGTTCGTGGCGATCATGATCAATACCTGCTACGGGATTGCCGCTTTGGCAGTTGGCTTTTGGGTGGCCGGACGCTGGAACCGCCTGGGTATATCGACTCCAGCCGAGTATATAAAACTTAGATACGGGAAGGTTGGGTTGCACCTGTTCACTTGGGCCATGATGATCAAGCGTATCATGGGCGTCTCCGTTTCGCTTTATGCGTTGGCGTTATTGCTTGTAGCGCTGATCCCGCTGGACGAAGGCAGCTTTCTAAGAGATCCGAATACCGGGACGCTTTCGATGACTTGGGCCATTATTTTCTTCGGAACGATTGTGGTGCTCTACACGATGCAAGGCGGATTGTGGGCGGTCCTGATGACGGACGTTCTTCAGTTTATCGTACTGACTTTGGTTGTATTCCTTGTATCCATCTTAATGATCTTCAAGGTCGATAGCGTTTCGGAGTATGTCGCTAACGTGCCGGAAGGATTTTTGTCTCCCGTAGGTGGCGGTTATGGATGGTTCTTCCTGATGGGCTGGGTCTTGATCAACTTTTTTATTACGGGAGCGGAGTGGGCTTTTGTTCAGCGATTTCTCGCGGTGCGTTCTCCCAAAGATGCTAAGAAATCGTGCTACCTGTTTGGGGCTTTATACCTGACAACTCCGCTATTCTGGTTGTTGCCGCCGCTTTTGTATCGCGGAATTGGACCTGAAGTGAATCCGGGGCAGGCCTATATTTTGGCCGCTCAGTCAGTGCTGCCTCCAGGTGTTTTAGGATTGATGTTTGCAGCGATGTTTTCAGCGACAGCTAGTATGGTCAGTTCTCAGCTGAATGTTTTCGCAGGGGTTTTGACTAACGACTTTTATAAACCAATTTTGAATCCACGTGCGACCGAGTCGACCTTAGTTCGTACGGGTCGTGTTTTTACAGTGGTCATCGGAGCCTTGTTGATTGGTTCGGCTTTATTGGTTCCTTATATGGGTGGCGCTGAAAAGCTGATCATCGCAATTAATTCCCTGTTGGTTGTTCCCTTGTACGCACCTGCTTTGTGGGGTTTGTTCAGCAAACATATTGGAATCAAGGATATGCTTTGGGTTTCACTTTCAAGTTTCTCACTTGGAGCATTAGTTAAGTTTGGAATCGTTGGAAACCCATGGATGATGGAATTCGACAATCTTGTGGGGGTTATTGAATACCTCAAAGCCAACTCTAAGAATGTAGAAGTGTCCATCGGAGTGGTAATGCCCATCGTCATGCTAATTCTTCTTGAATGGAGAAATAGATCTCGAGCACAGGATCCAGGTTGGGCGAACATAGAGAATCAACGACTTTCGGTAGAGAAGGAGCTCGAGGAGAGCTCTGGTCCGGGAGTATTCGATCCGATGCCAGCAAATATAGTGATTGTCAGTTTGCTGATATGCGGTGCGGCGATGGTCTTTCTTTCTCTGATAGCCAATAGTGGGCGAGGGATTATTGTGGTGTTCGCGATCGCGTTGTTCGTGATTGCGGGGATTATCTATGCAGGCGTAAAGCGACTTATTCGCAAAGCTTTGAATGCTGAGAGCGTAGGTTGAGTCGTTGATGTAGGAGCGGGTTTATCCCGCGATTCCTCATCGGTCACTTGATTCTAACCTAGATAATCGCGGGGTAAACCCGTTCCTACACCTTAACGAAAATCGATTTACCAAAACATGAATACGAAACGAAACGTTCTTTTGGCGATCTCCATTATTGGTATATTGAGCTTGTCGCATGTGGTCTTCGCCGCGAATGCACGGCCAAATGTACTTTGGATAATTGCGGAAGACATGTCCCAGGATCTGGGTTGTTACGGCAACGAACTGGTGCATACGCCCAATGTCGATGGGCTGGCTCGAGAGGGCATGCGCTTCGATCGTGTGTTCACGACCGGACCCGCCTGTTCTCCAAGCCGAACCGCTTTGGCAACTGGCGTCTACCAGACAACGCTTGGGGCTTATCATATGAGGTATAGCAATGAACTCCTGCCTGTGTTACCTGCTCCGTATAAGATCCTGCCGGAGTTGATGCGTGAGAACGGTTATTATTCCGGTAATATCAAGAAATTCGGAAAAACGGGGACAGGAAAAGACGATTGGCTGTTTCAGACGTCACAAAAATCTTGGGACACGAATTCGTGGGACGATCTCGTCGACAATCAGCCGTTCTTCGCTCAAATTAATTTCAGTGAATCGCATCGCTCGTTTGCAAGAAAATCGAAGCATCCGATCGATACGGATAAGATTTCGATTCCGCCGTTTTATCCGAATCATCCAGTTTCGCGTGATGATTGGGCGGGCTACTTGGAGGAGGTGAATGTTGCCGACGAGCACGTGGGCGATATTTTGGCTAAGCTCAAGGAAGACGGTTTGGCGGAGGATACGATCGTGGTATTTATATCGGATCATGGGCGACCGATGATACGAGCCAAAAATTGGCTGTATGATGGTGGTACGCTCGTCCCAATGGTGATTCACTATCCTGAAAACGTGGATACTCCATCAGGTTTCGAAGTAGGCAGCTCGATTTCGGATCTTATCAGCGGCGTTGATTTGGTCGCTGAGACGCTGTTAATGACCGGAGCGAAGATCCCCGATTGGATGCAGGGTAGGAGTTTTCTGAGAGAAGATTCTCAACGTCGCGAATATTTGTATACCGCGGTCGATCGAATCGGGGACATCGATAGCCGGAGTCGAGCAGTACGTACGCAGAGATTTAAGTACATTCGAAATTTCAAGATTCCCGGATCAGTTAACGAATCGACGACACAGTATCGACGCGCGTCGCACCCCATATATCACTTGCTGAATATTATGGGGGAGAAAGGACTTCTTTCGCCCGTCCAAGCTCAGCTGTTGAATCCAATGGCCAGTGAGGAGTTGTATGATTTGGAAAACGATCCCTTCGAGATTGTAAACCTTGTAGGGAATCCGAAATTCGAAGCATTGCGTGGACGGCTAGAGCGCAATTTGACCAGTTGGATCGAAGATAGTGGCGACCGAGGTTTCGAGGAAGACAGCGATGCTATCGTCGAACACTTTAAGGCGTACGGGATCTCCACAGCGAAGCTGAAAAAGAAGGATATTGCAAAGCGCCGAGCTGCCGTTGAAGCCCAATTCGAATAGGCGTTGGTTGGTTCCTGAAGAGGGAGCAGTTGATCAGAGTGGGGCTTGGCAGAGGTTGTTTTAACAACGGACCCGCTAGGCGGGTCCTTGTGTCTTCGCTGCGCTGCGCCAATAGGTTTCCGCTTCGCGGAAAATAGGTTTATTGATCAAATTTCGATTCGAACCTTTTGGCCCGCAGGGACACCTATTTGTTTCGCAGAAACAACAAGCGACTTGTCTCGGCGTAACAACGTGAAGACGGAAGCGTTATTAGAAACTAATTTTGGTAGGGTTTGTGTAGTCATCGCTCCTTGGCAGTCGCTAGGATGCCCTGCGGGCAAATAAGGTTAGCGTCTTCGTCGCTAATGAAGGTTTTCGATTTTGGTTTTCAAACCTTATTTCCGGCAAAGCCGGATCCTTGTTGGCCTGCGATTGCGGGACTCCTAGCGACTGCCAAGGAGCGGTGACTCCTATTTCTGTTTCAGAGGTTTTATGAAATTGACCGTGGTCAACGGTTGACCTTTGTTTTCTTCGAGTTTGAGTAGGGGGGCTGAGAGACTGGTTTTCGTTGCATGTCTAAACTCGATTATATCGTAATTTTCGTTTTCACCTTTGGGGTGCTTGCGGCGGGAATGTCCTTCGCAAAATCGGGCAAAAACATGAAGACGTTCTTTGCTGGAGGGGGTGCGGTTCCATGGTGGATCAATGGACTATCGCTGTTCATGAGCTTTTTCTCCGCCGGTACTTTTGTGGCCTGGGGATCGCTTGCCTACATTCACGGTATGGTTTCGATCTCAATCCAATGGACCATGTGTCTTGCGGGGCTTGTCATCGCGGCCTTCATCGCAGCAAAGTGGCGCAATACGGGGGTGCTTACAGGGGCTCAATTCATTGGGGCCAGGCTTGGCGAAAGGGTTAAGAAAACCTACACCTATTTGTTTATGGCGATCTCTGTTTTCACGAGCGGAGCATTTCTCTATCCGGTTGCTAAGATCGTTGAAGGCGCTACGGGTTTTCCGTTCGAGTACGCCGTAGTGTTTCTTGCAGTGGTTATCGTACTTTACACGGCGACTGGCGGACTCTGGGCGGTGATCGTTACCGACGTTTTGCAATTCATAATTCTCTCTGCGGCGGTCGTCATTATCGTTCCATTGGCCTTGGACAAAGTGGGAGGATTCAGCGGGTTTTTGGAGGGAACTCCAGAAGGGTTCTATCGTTTAACGACTGACGAAATTTCGCCTCTTTTCTTCATCGGTTTCGGTTTGTACAATTTGGTTTTCATTGCGGGGAACTGGGCTTACGTGCAGCGCTACACGAGCGTGAAAAGCCCGAAGGATGCTCGTAAAGTGGCGCTGCTTTTCGGATGCCTCTACACGATTAGTCCGATCATCTGGATGTTGCCGCCGATGATTTACAGAGTTTATAATCCTCTGCTCAATATCGCGGCTCAGGAAGCGAATCACGCGTACATGTACATGTCGAAAGAGGTACTGCCCATGGGAATGCTTGGTCTCATGGTCGGGTCGATGATTTTCGCTACTGCGAGTTCCGTCAATACGATGCTGAATATCGTTTCGGGCGTTTTCACAAACGATATCTACAAGAGCTTTAAACCAGGAGCGTCGGACAAACAGCTTGTGTTCGTGGCCCGTTTTTCGACGGCTTTGTTTGGTTTACTGACTATGACGATTGCTTTGTTGGTGGACAAAATGGGTGGGATTCTTGGAGTGATCTGGGCGGTCGGAGCGGTTGCTGGCGGAGCGATGTACATTCCGATGCTCTGGGCTCTTTTTTCGAAACGGCATACGGGGCGAAGCGTGCTTGGCGTCACTTTAATCTGCCTTTCGGTGAATTCATTTTTCAAGTGGAGCGGAGTGTATGTTTTGACCCAAGCTCAGGCTCAGGCGCTGGGAGTCTTGTTGCCGCTGTTGCTCATGACGGCGTATGAACTCTATGCCTCGCGCAAGGTCTCGGCGACACAGGAGTATTTGGATTACGAGTCTGAGCGCGTGTCTCGAATTGAAGCAGAGACGCAAAAAGAAGATCGGGCAGATGATGATCGTGAATCTGATCGCGAAAATCGTCATGGAATTCGAGTTATCGGTATAGGAATTTTGGCGACAGGCGTATTGATTACGGTCTTAGGGGCGTTTTCAACGGAAGGTCGTTTCCTGGTAATCGGCGTGGGAATGTGCGTGGCGATTATAGGCGCCAGTATTCTTAGACAAAAGAAGGAAGCCGCAGCGTCCTCGTAGAAGTTTAGGAATAAGCGAATGTAGGAGCGGGTTTACCCCGCGATAGTTTAGAATCACATAAGACGGAAGAGGGAGATCGCGGGGTAAACCCGCTCCTACAGATTAGAGGCAGAGCGATTTTCGAGTTATAAACAGATTTTTAGACTTAAGTAGAAATGATTGAAGAAGGATTTTCAAAGGAAGTACGGAAACCAAAAAGCGTTTCTATCGAGGGCGACCTAGTCGTTGTCGGCGGTGGTATGTCAGGCGTGTGCGCTGCGATTACCGCAGCTAGAGAGGGCGTGAAAGTCATCCTTGTCCAAGATCGTCCGGTATTGGGAGGTAATGCTTCGAGCGAAGTAAGAATGTGGATACTGGGAGCCACTTCGCATATGGGGAATAATAACCGCTGGTCGCGAGAGGGGGGCGTTATTGACGAGATCCTAGTAGAGAACCTTTATCGAAACCGGGAGGGGAATACGATTATCTTTGATACGCTGTTATTGGAGAAGGTGATCGAAGAAGAGAATATTACCTTGTTGTTGAATACCGCAGCGTGCGATGTGGCGAAGAGCTCGGAAAATCGAATTGAATCGGTACGGGCTTTTTGCAGTCAGAATTCTACGATGTACACGCTGTCAGCGCCGCTTTTTTGCGATGCTTCGGGCGATGGGCTGATCGGGTTCGCTTCGGGAGCCGCTTTTCGTATGGGCGCGGAAAGCAAAGAGGAGTTTGGGGAACTGTTCGCTCCGGAAAAGTCATACGGGGAATTGCTCGGACATACGATCTACTTCTATTCGAAGGATGTCGGTACACCCGTTGATTACGTGGCTCCATCGTTCGCATTGCAGGATATCACTAAATTGCCGAAGTATCGGTCGATCAACACCAAGGAGCATGGAGCTCGGTTTTGGTGGGTCGAGTACGGGGGCAGTCTGGATACGATCCATGATTCCGAGACGATCAAGTGGGAACTCTGGAAGATCGTGTATGGGATATGGAATTACATAAAGAATTCCGGAAAATTCCCGGACGCTCGCAATCTGACCTTAGAGTGGGTGGGAACGATACCTGGCAAGCGGGAAAGTCGTCGCTTCGAGGGGGACTATATTCTCAAGCAATCGGACCTCGTGGAACGGCGAGTATTCGATGATGCGGTAAGTTATGGCGGTTGGGCTATCGATTTGCATCCGGAAGATGCCATTTACAAGGATCTGCCAAGTTGTAATCAGTGGCATTCGAAGGGGGCGTATCAGATTCCCTATCGCTGCTTTTATAGTCGCAATATCGAGAACTTATTTTTGACAGGTCGGATCATTAGCGCAAGCCATGTAGCGTTTGGCTCGACTCGAGTCATGGCTACGTGCGCTCATGGAGGTCAAGTGGTTGGCATGGCGGCGGCTCATTGCGTAGCTGGAGGATTACATCCGCGAGATCTGCTGGAGTCTGCCCGCATGAAGAGCCTGCAAACAGCATTGAATCGAGAGGGGCAAGCTATACCCGGCGTTCCGATGGAGGAAACGGAAAATCTGGTTTCATCGGCTCGAATCGAAGCTTCCTCCTGCGATCGTTTGGATACGATTCCCTTCGACGGCGGGCCTTGGTACAGTTTAGAGCACGCTGCAGCTCAATTGCTGCCATTGAAGCGTGGAGTAGCTTATCAATTTGAAATTGAGGTTGAGAGTGAAAGCGAAGCGACCTTGGAAGTAAAATTGAGTACGAGTCTCGATTCTCGAAATTATACGCCGGACCGATTGATCGAATCGCTTGCGAAGCCGCTGCAGGTTGGTGTTCAAAAAGTGATATGCACGTTTTCCGGATCACTGGAGGAAAATCATTATGCCCAGCTTTCGTTTCACGCGAACGCATCGGTTCGGATTCGATTGAGCAATCGTCTTCAAAGCGGAACGATTTCAGTTTTCAACGTCGGCAACAAAGCAGTGTCCAATAATGGCGCTCAAAATCCTCCTGAAGGAATCGGATTTGAGAGCTTTGAGTTTTGGCGTCCTTTGCGGCGTCCGGATGGGCAAAATATTGCGATGAACATTGTTCCGGCAATCGAGCCTTATCACCCTGAATTATTGAAGAATGGTTCCACGCGACCGTTTTCAAGCGGCAATTGTTGGGTTGCGAGTTTGGAAGATCCGCATCCAGAAGTACATGTGAAATGGGATGAGCAGGTAAGTGTTAAAAGCGTGTATTTGTATTTCGATACGGACTTTGATCACCCATTAGAAAACTCGCAGTTGGGGCACCCGGAACGTGAACTCCCGTTTTGCGTGAGCGACTATTCGCTGCATGATGCGGAGGGTAGAGAGGTGTATCGTAAGAGCGGCAATCATCAGACGATCAATCGAATTGTTTTCGATGAGGCGGTTGAGACGAGCGAACTGACGCTTAAGTTGGAGCATCCGATGGAGAATGTTCCGGCGAGTCTGTTCGAAATCCGGTGCTACGGAGAGTAGGGTAGGTTTTGCTTTGAACCACCCGCTGCGCTAGAGGGCACGGAGGGACGGAGCTTGGGTTGACTATCGAGTCCGGAGGCCTCGATCCACCTTATTGGGTTGTCGAAAGGTGGCGCGAGCCGTCCCGGCTCGTATTATTCAGTAGTAAGTCCGATGGAGCAAACCTCAATCTAGACTCCGTACTACAATCCGTCAGAATCTTGTTTTGAGCAAGATTTGAACTAGCACTAATTATAAGAGCTTTAAATGTAGGGACTTTCCTGAACTGCAAAGGACGCGAAGATCGCAAAGGGTTGTGTGATTTATTTTACCGAATTCTAAGAGGATTTGTTTGTTGCTTCGCGAACTTTGCGACCTTGAGCGAAGCGGGCGGTTAATAATTCTTTTGTTAAGT
>JBNMOQ010000087.1:0-17135 GCA_051275055.1 Candidatus Pelagisphaera sp. | reverse complement strand
CGGTTCCAATCCGGCTTTTCTATGGCGCTTGTTTCCACAAATTCAGGACGAATCCCAAGATCAATTGTTCCGTTGAAATTGCTGGCTTTACTGGCTATCGTATTGGGAACGTTCAACTGGCTGCCTACTATTTCTAGTCCATCGGATGTTTTCGTGCAGCGGAGCGTATTCATACCGGGGCTACCGATGAAGTAGCCGACGAATGGTGTTCGTGGATAAAGAAAGAGTTCCTCCGGCGTGGCAGACTGAACGATGGAGCCGTCTTTGATGATGGTAACGCGATCTGCGAATGTTAGAGCTTCGTGCTGATCATGCGTCACATAGATCATCGTCAGTTTGAGCTCCTGTTGGACCAGTCTAAGTTTTCGTCGTAGGTCCAATTTTAGAACTGGATCAATTACGGTTAGCGGCTCGTCCAGTAGTACGGCTACCGTATCTTTGCGAACGATACCGCGTCCTAACGAGACGATTTGCTTTTCCGCGGGATTGAGTTGGCTAGTCTTTGTCTTTGCCAACTCATCTAAATCGAGCAGCTCCATGATTTCCTCTACCCGAGCATTGACCTCTTTTTCTCCGTTCCCCTTGTTTCGTAGCGGAAATGCAAGATTATCGAACACGTTCATCGTGTCGTAGACGACAGGGAATTGGAATACCTGGGCGATGTGGCGATCGCGAGTGAGGCGGTTGTTGACCTTGACTCCATCAAACAAAACGCTGCCCCCGGTGGGTTTAATCAGCCCTGAAATGACATTCAGTAGAGTCGTTTTGCCGCAACCTGAAGGCCCCAGTAGGGCATTGGCTGTACCGTCCTCCCATGCGATATTTAAGTTCTCAATCGCAAACGAGCTCTTCTCCTTGCGAGAAGAGGCGTATCTGTGCGTTAACGATTTTAGCTCTATTTGGGCCACTTAATTCAATGTATCCAGATTTTTAATTTATGCGATTATCCGTCTTCGCTACGAATACTCCTGTATCCGCATCGAAAATATACAGGCGATCAGGATCGATGTATGCAGTCACTTTTTCTCCAACGGGAAATTGCTCCACTTGCTGCATAAGGAGGCTCATTTTGATATCCTTGTGCCTTAGATGCAATTCCGTGTTCGAGCCCACAACTTCCGCCAGTTCGACTTTCGCCTGGAAAGGAATCATGCGGTTTTGCGGATCGGTGAAAAATAAATGGTGAGGACGAATTCCCAGCAAGTACCGTTGGCCTGGCAATCGATCCTTTCCGAGTTCGATCTCGAATGAGAGATCTTCGCTGATTCGAAGGAGACTGGTATTCCCGCGGCTTTCAATTTTGCAAGGAAACACGTTCATCTGAGGGTGGCAGAAATACGATGCTACGGAAGCGTGAGACGGGTTGTGGTAAACATCTAACACGTTTCCAAACTGCAAGATCGAGCCCTCATGAAGGAAACCGACATGCGTAGCCATCATGAGCGCATCGATTGGTTCCGGCGTGGCATAGACTACTACACCGTCTCTATCTTTGAAGATCTGTTTCAGCTCAGACCGTAATTCTTCCCGCAACTTGTAATCCAGGTTGGCAAGCGGTTCGTCGAGAAAGATGAACTTGGCCTCTTTGACGAGTGCTCGCGCGATGGCGCAGCGTTGGCGTTGTCCGCCACTAACTTCTTCAGGCAAATGCTGCACTACTTCCGTTAGTCTGAGTAGCTCTGCCGTCTCCATAACCTTTCTTTGGATTTCCGCTTCTGTTATTTTCTTTTTTGCTACCCTCAATGGGGAGGCGATATTTTCGAAAAGCGACATCGAAGGGTAGTTAACAAACTGCTGGTAGACGAAAGCGATTTTGCGTTCTTGTACGGGGAGGTCGGTGACATCTACTCCGTCAAAGAATATTCGTCCGCTCACGGGTTTTTCGATGCCCGCGAGAATCCTGAGCAATGTCGTTTTACCGTTTCCAGTGGGCCCTAGCAAAGTGAAGAAGCTACCCGCCTCGAGTTCGAGGGAGAGATTTTGAATAACCGGTTGTCTGCCGTGGGATTGGCAGATCTGTTCGGCGCGGATAGTCATGGAGTAGAGTTTTCTTGGGCTGAGGAGGTATTTCCTCAAGACAGTGAAACCAAGTAGCTGATAGATCAATACAACAAATTAACTCACTTTGAGTTTTATGCCCCGAAGCTCCTGAAGGGCGGAGATCGTAGAGCGAAGACTGTTGTCGGAGACCCCGACTTGTTGCTGGCGATTTCAATAATAGTGATCCCATGCCGAAGTCTCGGCGTAGCTACGTCGCAGCGCGGCGTGGTTTGCTTCGCCCGCTCCGCTCCGCTCCGTCAGTCGAAATTTAGACAGGCTGACCCGTATGCGGTTGCCCTGGGGGGTGCTCTATTTGATGCTCTTAAGGGAGCGTATAGCCCCAGTCTAGGAGGTCGCGGGTGAATTCGTCTCGGCGTTTGCTGGAGGTGAATCCGGTGGTGACTGCTATGAGTCGGCGGTCATTGCGGAGGCAGGTTGCGGTGATGCAGAAGCCGGCGCGTTTCGTGTATCCAGTTTTCATACCGTCGACTCCGATGGTCGATTTGATGAGCGTGTTGTGATTGGCGAGCAGTGTGGGTTCGTCTGCTTGGGCTCGGAAAGCGTATTTGAGCATCGATGCCCATTCGATCGCTTGGTCGTATTGAAGCAATTCGTTGGCGAGTCGGACGAGGTCTTCGCAGTTCGATGTGTTGTCGGTCTTTTTTTCCGGTAGGCCGTGGGCGTTGAAGAATTGGGTCGAAGCCATATTCAGTTCCTGGGCACGCTGGTTCATGCGGACGATGAACTGGCTCATGCTTCCGCCGGCGAGGAATTCGCCCACTAGATAGGCGGAATCGTTTGCGCTTTTGACCATGACGGAAATGAGGAGTTCTTCTAGAGAGAAGATTTCGCGAGGGTCGAGCCAGACTTGGCTGCCGCCGATGCGATAGGCTGCGTCGGTGACTTGAACTTGGGTTCCCAAATCGATTTCGTCGCGGATGCGGATGTCTTCGAACGCGATTAACGCGGTCATCATCTTGGTCATGGAGGCGATGCCGACCAGTTTTTCGCGGTCTTTCTCCCAGAGAATTCTGCCGGAGGGAATTTCTACGAGAAGTCCTGTGCCCAGATCGTCGCTACGAATGGAAGCGGGGAGTTGGTTTGGAGCAGAAGCGTCGAATTCAAGGGCGATGGGTTTGTCGAGTTTCGGCTTTACGGGTACGAGGACATCGTCTCCGTCTTCGGAGGGCGAGGTTCCGGTTTGGTGCTGAGACGAGTCGAACTCGGCTTGGAAGGCGTCGTTTTCGTCGAGTTTTGGCGAGTCGTCGGTTCGCAATCCCAGGTATCCGAGGACTAGGAGGTGAGCAACGAGGACAATTCCGAATAGTTTCTTATACATCTGATTCTAACTCTAACTGATAAATGACATCGGAGTTTCGCGGCCGGGCTTAAAGCCTTCATTTTCGAATACATCCGAGTGAGAGCCTGGTTTATGGCTGGTCGGGATTGGTTGGACGCGTTTCCTTAGCGCCTTTTTCTTAGCTGGCGTTTGAGAAACCAGTATCCGATAGCGCCGGCGATGAGCCACCAGTAGGCTATGAAATTGCGGACCAAGTAGTGGAGGAATATTCTTGCTGGAGGGACTAAAATTAAAATCCCGATTGCGATCCCCGCTCCGATGATGAATTTCTTCGGAATGCGTATCCGCATGTTTCGCTTCGATGGCCTGCGTTTTTTTGGCAGGGAATCGACGATTTCCCATTCTGGATCGTCTTGATTGCTCATTGAGATATTTTGATGCGTGGAGTGAAAGTGTCGGGATGAGGGTGAGGTTGAATTGCGAGGCCTCTCTGTGCGTTCTTCTTCTATATCTGAGGAGTCGGAACGGAGGTCAATGGGGAAGCGTTGAAGAAAACGCTTCCGCAATTCGGATTTAGCGCTAGGGTGCGACTTTCCCTAACTCAACTATGACTGTTACCCTAGGTGTGGAGGAATTTCAGGGGCTTTACGGCCCTTTCCAAGTGAGCGAGTTACTTATTCAAAAAGTGTGGCTGCAAGGCGCATTCGATGGATCGCGTCTAAAGGACCATTGGGGTCGACGAGTGGAGGTGATTTCGCCTGGACGTTGGAACCGGCTTGCTGGGCCGGATTTTAAGAACGCGATTTTGCGGATTGATGGAAATCGCGTAGAGGGGGATGTTGAAATTCATTTCGGCCAAAAGGATTGGGTTGCTCATGGGCATCAATTCAGCCCTTCGTATTCCAAGGTTGTCCTGCATGTGCTTTATCATCCGTTGGTGAAGGATGCGCGGCCGACTTTGACTCATTCTGGAGTGGAGGTTCCGTGTGTCTCCTTGATGCCCTTGCTTTGGTATGATTTGGAGGCGTATGCGAGCGACGATTCGATCGTCGAATCCACGCGCTCGGGCAATGAAGCGGCGATTGAAACGCTTTTCGAACTGAGTATAGAAGAGCGTCGGGAACGATTGAGGCGACAAGCTCTAAAGCGTTGGGAGCTTAAGGTTCACTTCTCGCGTCAAAGAATAGAGCGTTGCGGTTGGGAGGAGGCTTGTCACATGACGGCGCTGGAAATCTTGGGGTACGCAGCTAACCGTATTCCGATGCTTTGGGTGGCCGGCGAGTACCCGTTGGCTCGTTATCGAGAGGAGAGGCCGAAGGTGGAGCGGCTTTGGGATTTGGGGCGAGATCGTTGGACCACTTTGGGGGCTCGCCCTGCAAATTATCCGAAGCGACGCCTCATTCAGTATGTGGAGTGGGCGAGTCAGGTACCGTATTGGCCTTCTAGCTTAGAGGACTTCGGGCGGAATTTCCCGGATGTTTTGGAGGAAGGGTTTGGTGAGAATTGCTCGATTTTTCGTAAATCCTATGGACTTTCGAGATTGAGGGATCGGTTTTCGGAGGGAGTCGTTTCGGAGCAGATTGGCGGAGCGAAATTGGACACGCTGATTTGCGATGGTTTTCTGCCGCTTTTGGCTGCTCGGAGTTCTCTCAATTTAGGGGTGTTTTGGTTTCATTGGTTTCCGGGAAATGCCCCGGAATCCGTGGTGGGAAGCCTGAAAAGCGCCCAAATACTGGAGCCTAGGAGGCATCTATTGTCGAATGGCTGGGCACAAGGGATTTTGGGCTTGAGAGCCTAGATTACGGGGCTCTTTTGGTGAGGCGAAAAGGGGTCGAAACAGACCAACGGGACGCTTGACTTTTACTAGGCCGAGAAATTTACTCCCCTTTTTTAATTTACACTTTTGGAAAAGTGGGTCTCTGACCCGCTTTTTTTTTCATACACTACTTAATCATGAGCAGCGAAATTCTATCCGTTTTAGAGTACATGGAGAAAGAGAAGGGGATCGGTCGAGAAGACATGATCTCTGCTATCGTTACTGCTATCAAGAATGCTGCCGGTAAAGGCGTGAACGCGGGCCAGGAATTGAAGATCGATATCGATCCGAAAAATGGCAAAATGCAAGCGTGGGCACTTTTGGAAGTCGTTGATTCTATGAGCGATCCGAAGACTGAAATCGTACTTGAAAAAGCGCGATTGATCACTCCGGATATTCAGTTGGGAGAGTTCTTCGAAAAGGAGATGGATCCGGCCTATCTGGGACGCATTGCGGCGCAGACCGCTCGTCAGGCGATCATGCAGCGTTTGCGTCAGTTCGAAAAAGAACGGATCTACGATGACTTCAAGGACCAGGTTGGCGATATTGTCAGCGGAATCGTACGCCGCCGCGAGCGCGGCGATCTTTGCGTCGATTTAGGCAAGGCCGAGGCGATCATGCCTTCGAGAGAGCAAGTTCCTGGCGAAGATTATTCTCCTGGCGAACGCATTCGTTGCTTCTTGTTAAAGATTGAAGCGTCTAATCGCGGACCGGAATTGATTTTGAGCCGTTCGAGTTCGAAGTTCGTTCATCGCTTGTTTGATTTGGAAGTGACGGAAATTGCGGATGGCACGGTTACGATCGAAGCATTCGCTCGCGAACCGGGTTACCGTACTAAGATTGCAGTGTCCTCTTCAGATCCGAAGGTCGATCCAGTCGGCGCTTGCGTTGGAGCGCGTGGAGCTCGCGTTAAGAGCATCGTTCGTGAATTGGGTGGCGAGAAGATCGATATTATCCGTTATTATGAAGATCCGACCGAAATGGTATTGGAAGCGTTGAAGCCAGCTATTCCTCGCAACATCATAATGGACGATTTCAATAAGCGCATGCGCGTTGAAGTCTCGGAAGATGATTTGGCGATCGCGATCGGCCGCAAGGGGCAGAATGCTCGTCTTACTTCTAAGCTTGTCGGTTGGAGAATCGATATCATGAAGGAAGAGGTTCATGAGGTCAGTATCGAAGCTAAGCAGCAGCAAGCGGCAGCCGGATTGAATCAAATCGAAGGAATTGACGACGAAACTGCGGAACGCCTCGTGATGAACGGGATGATCAGCCCGGAAGTGTTCTTGGACGTTGAAGTTTCTGATTTACAAGACCTCGGTTTCGACGAAGCGCAAGCCAACGACATTCTTTCTAAGGTAAATGCCTTCCTGCAGTCGCAGAACATTTCTTCATAGCTTAAACAGTCGCCTTTCATTTAGAAGAGCCTTTTTTCACACTTCACAACAAGCCACAGTTAAACCTATCGCATGAGCGTAAGAATCTATCAGCTTTCCAAAGAGATCGGAATGGAGAACACAGAACTCCTCGATCTTCTCCGCGAACGCGGCTTTCAAGTGAAGAGCGCCTCCAGTACCGTCGACAATATTTCGGCGGAATCTTTGAAGGAAGAATTCGCGAGCAAAGTGGCTGAGCCAGCTGCAGAGGTCGCTGTGCCTGCTCAACCAGTTGCTCCGCCTTCGGCCAGCGCTTTCGTGAGAACGAAGGAGCAGATCGTAGAAGCGAAGGAAGCCGCTAAAGAAGCGGAGAAGGAAGCAGCCAAGCCGACTCCTCCTGCTCCCGTTCCTGCTGCGCCAGCTCCTCCTGCTCCACCTTTGGCTGCGCCGCCGCCAATTGCGGCACCTAGATCCGTGGCTCCGTCACCGCCGGCAGCAAAGAGCCCGCCGGTATCGGCACCGCCTCCTGTGGCATCAAACCCTGGGATTGCTCCGCCTCCAGTGGCGTCAAATCCAGGAATTGCACCTCCTCCTGTGGCGTCAAACCCAGGTATAGCTCCGCCTCCCGCGGCAGCAGCTCCGAATTTAGCACCACCACCGGCAGCTCGCCCTCCTGCGGCGGCTCCAGCTGGTACCGCACCTCCTTCCATTCCCGCTCCTGCTTCGCCGCAAGGCGTTGGAGCACCTCCGAGTAGCGTTCCGCCAGCTCCGGTCAGTGCGGCAGCAGCGGAACCTTCGGATGAAATCCGGACGGTTGTCATTAAGCCACCTATCGTAGTTCGCGATTTGGCGACTGAGTTAGGTTTGAAGCCATTTAAGCTGATCTCCGAGTTGATGGAGATGGGGATTTTCGCTTCGATCAATCAAAGCCTTGATGAGGGTGTCGCCAGTAAGCTTGCTGAAAAGCGCGGCGTGATTCTCGAAATTCGCCATCGCGGCGAGGGCGGAAAATCGAAGAAGAAGGTTGTCCAGGAAGTCGACGAAGCAGCTTTGATGGAGGAACGTCCTCCGGTTGTTTGTATTCTCGGACACGTCGACCACGGCAAGACTTCGCTTCTCGATTACGTTCGTAAGGAAAGCGTCGTTAAGGACGAAGCTGGTGGAATTACCCAGCATATCGGCGCTTACCAGGTCGAGCATAACGATCGTAAAATCACTTTTCTGGATACTCCTGGTCACGCGGCTTTCAATAAGATGCGAGCTCGTGGAGCGGATGTTACCGATGTGGCGATTCTTATTGTTGCTGCTGACGACGGATTCATGCCGCAAACGGATGAAGCTTTGAAATTCATCCAGAAGTCTGGCGTGCAGCCAATCGTGGCGATCAACAAGATCGACACTCCCGGCGCTAACGTCGAGAAGGTGAAGACCCAGATGCAAGAGCGTGGGATTGCTTCGGAAGACTGGGGCGGCGAAACGATTGCCGTTTCGATTTCCGCTATCACTGGCGAAGGGATCGACGAATTGCTTGAGATGATTCTTTTGCAAACGGAAGTTTTGGAGCTGCAGGCGAATCCGAAGAAGCCTGCTGAGGGCGTCGTTATCGAAGGCCAAATCGAAGTAGGTCGCGGACCGACCGCTACGGTGATCGTCCAGGGCGGTACGCTCAAGGTTGGCGATTCATTGGTTTGCGGTCCTAACTACACGAAGGTGAAGGCCATGTTCAATGAATACGGCAAGAACGTGAAGGTTGCGCCGCCATCGACACCAGTTCGAATTATCGGCTGGACGGATGTTCCGGATTGTGGAGCGCAATTTCATGCTGCGAAGAATGAAAAAGCGGCGAAGCGCGAAGCGGAATCGAACATGGTTGATGTTCGGGCAGGACAGGCAGCGGATCAGCAAGATCTTATGCCTACATCCCCTGAAAAGTTGTTTGCAGCGATTGCGGCAACTCAGAAGAAAACTTTACGCCTCATTGTTAAAGGCGATGTATTCGGTTCGGTTGAGGCTCTTAAAACTGCTTTGGTTGAAATCAAGAGTGAGAAGGTGTGCCTCGATATTATTCGTTCGGGCATTGGCTCAATAAGTAAAAGCGATGTTCAGAAGGCTGCTGCTGGCGGTACGGAAATCATTGGCTTTAACGTGAAGACTGAGAATGGCGTGCAAGCGCTTGCAAAGCACCATGCGGTAAAGATTACGCATCACAGTATTATTTATGAATTGTTGGATCGGGTTCGCGAGGACATGGTCGAAATGCTCGATCCCGAATACCGCGAAACTAAAATCGGCGCTGCGGAAATTCGCGCGGTCTTCCAGGTTGCAAATGGCGTTGTCGCTGGTTGTTTGGTTGTCGAAGGACGCGTGGTTAAGGGCAACCTTGCTCGTATTGTCCGAAATGGAAAGGTAGTTGCCGAGCGTAAGATCGACACCTTGCGTCGCGAGAAGGATGAGGTGAAGGAAGTTCGTGCCGGTACTGAGTGTGGTATCCATCTTGAAAATACGACTGATTATAAAGAAGGCGATATCATCGAGGTACTCGAAGTTCACGAGGTTCGTCCTGAACTCTAGAGTAAAAATTTCGCCGCATAACGTTTTGGCAATTTATTGCGCATCCTCTTCTTCGAAAGGGGACGCGCTTGAAGCGATAGCGAAGTACAGGTTTCTATGAGCAATCGAAATATCAGAGTTTCCGAATTGGTTAAGCGTGAGGTTAGCGATATTCTGCATACCCGCTACCAGGGCGAGTCGGTTGCAATAACGATAACGGGAGTCGACGTGGCTCCGGATCACAGTAATGCGAATGTCTTTTATTCGATTGCCGCCAAGGGCGCCGATCAGGTGAAGGCCAAACGTTTTCTTGACCGTTTTGCTGGCAGGATTCGTTTCGAATTGGGTAAGCGTATTGTTCTCAAGCGCTTGCCGGCATTAAGGTTTCAATTCGATGATGCGATCGAACAAGGAATTCGTATCAACGAAATCATCGATTCTTTCGATGTTGCGAGAGATAAGGCGGAAGATTGAGCGCTTTCTTCCCAGAATTGACTCCACTATTCAAGGAGTTCGTCAAAGCGAATACAGAGCGAAAGGTCTGTGTGATTGGCCATGCTCGTCCGGATGGCGATTGCATCGGTTCGCAGATCGCTTTGTCAGGCATGTTGAAAATGTCGGGAGTGGATGTTCTTGCGGTTAATGCTGACCGGATTCCGGAAACCTTGAATTATTTGGATGGCAGTTCCGATATTGAAATTATCAATCCGAGTTCATTGGGGGACATGCCGCTTGTTTACGTCGATTGCGCGGACGAATTTCGTGTTGGGCCTAAAACGTCGGAAGCGTTAGCGTCTCGTCGTCGAATCCTGAATATCGATCACCACATAACGAATACGCTTTATGCGGAAGTGAATCTTATCGATGCGGACGCTTCGGCCACTTGCGAGATTCTAGCGGGGATTGCTTTGGATGTCGGTTTGGACTTTGGCGCGTCAATCGCCCAAGCGATGTATACGGGTATCGTAACGGATACAGGAAGATTTAGTTACGCGGCAACGAGTAGTCGTGTGTTTGAATTGTGCAGCGAATTGGTCAAACGAGGAGCATCTCCACAAGTAGCGACGCAAAATCTTTTTGAAAACGAATCGTTGGCGCGCATGAAATTGCTGGAGCGATTCTTGGCTTCGTTGACTTTGGAGTGCGACGGCAAGGTATGCGTAGGGCAGTTGCGACAAAAGGATTTTTTGGAAACAGGCACGTCTTATCAGGACACCGAAGGTTTTGTTGATTACGCTCGGACCATAAAAGGAGTGTCAGTTGGAGTGTTGCTAGAAGAGCGCAAGACTGAGACGAAGAGCAGCTTGAGAGCTAATCGAAAGGAGCTCCGAGTGGATCAAATCGCAAGTCTCTTTGGAGGCGGTGGGCATGCTTGCGCTGCAGCAATGACGATTAAAAAACCTTTGGATGAATTAAGAGCTGCACTTTTGGAGGCGTTGGCAGAACGCGTATAAGCAATTTTTGGAGCTATAGTAGGAAAATGAACGAATCGAAAGATCTAGAAGGAGTATTGCTAATCGACAAGCCAAGCGGATTGACGTCGCACGATGTTGTGGATAAAGTCCGTCGGAAGTTAAAAATGAAACGTATTGGCCATGCAGGTACGTTGGATCCGTTGGCGACTGGATTGCTTATTATTTTGGTGGGCAAGGCTACGAAGCTCTCCCAATACCTAATGAGCTTGGACAAGGTTTACGAAGGAACGATTACCTTGGGTGTGGCGACCAATACGTATGATGCGGAGGGAGAAGTGATGACCACTATACCTGTACCTGAATTGACGATGGATACGGTCTCGAAGACACTCGAATCGTTTATGGGTGATCAGTATCAAACGCCTCCTATGTTTTCTGCGGTGAAAATTAATGGACAGCCTCTCTACAAGCTAGCTCGAAAAGGGCAGGAAGTGGAGCGCGAGCCACGGTTCATTCGTATCTCGAGATTCGAGACAACACGTTTCGAGTCGCCGGAAATTGATTTCAGTTTGGACTGCACCAAAGGCACGTACGTCCGAACGCTGGCTAGCGATATTGGCGAGAAATTAGGATGTGGAGCTCATTTGTCGGGTTTGAGACGAACGGCTTCCGATCGCTTCCGCATTGAGGACTCAATTACGCTCGAAGCTTTTCAAGAGGCTGATCGCGATACGATTTCCAAGGTTCTGATCGCGAAGAACGATGCATTGCCGGACGTAGTTCTTTAATTGAAACGCTAATGGCTGCCCCGATCCATTTTGACAGTTTAGATGCATTCCAAGTGGATTCGGACCAATCGGTCCATTTGGCGATGGGCATGTTCGACGGGGCGCATCGGGGTCATCGCGTTGTCGTCGAATCTGCGATACGCGCTGCAGCTGAACAGGGAGGACTCGCGGGAGTGCTCACGTTTTGGCCTCACCCAAGTCGATTGTTCAGTCCGGAAAATCCGGTTAGGATGATTTTGAATTCGGAAATGAAACAGGCCGAATTGGAAAAGCTGCGAATCGACTTTGTTGTTGAAGAACCGTTTACCAAAGCCTTCGCGTCGACCGAATCGAATGGATTTGTCAAAATGCTAAAATCGAAAATTCCGACTTTGGCTTCATTGCATACCGGAGAGAATTGGAGATTCGGAAAGGGGCGTTTGGGAGATGTCGGTTTTTTGAATCAGCTGGCTGCGAACGAAGACGTTAAGACCTATGCTTTGGATTGTCTTTACGTTGATGGGGAGCGTGTCAGTAGTACGCGGATACGTAATGCATTGTCGGATGGGCGAATGAGCGAGGCGAATCGATTGCTTGGCTACCTTTATGAGTCGATCGGAACTGTGACTGAAGGAAAACGAATTGGGAGAACGATTGGCGTTCCTACGTTGAACCTTCCGTTCGAAGGCGATCTGCCTCCCTTGTACGGAGTCTATGCGGTTCGCGTTTCTTGCGAGCATGGCGAAGAGCGGTTGCGAGCTGTCGCGAATTTTGGCGTTCGTCCTACGGTGAATGCGTTGAAGAGCCCTTTACTTGAAGCGCATGTTTTGGAGGATTGTCCATTTTCCTATGGGGAACGGTTGCGTGTCGAGTGGGAGACGTTCATTCGTCCTGAAATAAAATTCGATAGCATCGATATTTTGAAAGAACAGATCGGGAGCGATATCGCTTCGGCAAATACTTTTTTTAAGGAGGCTCTCGATGGCTAAGATTCGATTGGACGAATTGGTTTTACAGCTCGGCTTTGCATCGAGCCGGAGCGAAGCGAAGGCTTTGATCATGACTGGCAAGGTCCGCGAAGGGGACCGGCGACATGACAAGCCTGGAGTGAAGGTGAGCGATGACATTAAGCTGTTCGTGGAAGCGGGTAAGCGTTTCGTCAGTCGAGGCGGAGAGAAGCTGGAAGGCTACATCAAGGAGTTTCCGTTGGAGTTTAAAGACCAGCACGTATTGGATGTTGGAGCGTCGACCGGTGGGTTTACTGATTGCTCGCTGCAATTGGGGGCGACCAGCGTGACGTGCGTAGACGTAGGGAAAGGACAATTGCATGCTAAGTTGCGAAACGACCCTCGTATCGACAATATGGAGAAGGTGAATGCTCGCTATTTGAAAATGGGAGATTTGCCGAGAGAGTCCTATGATCGAATTGTGATGGACCTTTCATTTATTTCACTGAATACTATTCTTCCCGCGATTTGGCCGTTTTTGGCAGTTGGGGGAGTTATGATTGCATTGGTCAAACCGCAGTTCGAAGTGGGAAAGGCAATTGCCGACAAATTTCGTGGGGTGATCAAAGATGACACGGAACGGGCTAAGGCATTGGCGAAAGTGGAAACGTTCGCTTTGGCAAATTTGGAAGGAGCTCATCGAATTGGTTGCGTGGCGTCGCCGATTAAGGGCGCGGATGGCAATGTAGAGTTCCTTTTGGGGCTTTCTAAGTTGAAATAGCGAGGAGCTCGCGCGATTTTCTAAACCGTGTCGGATCCAAAGCCTATCAAACGTCTCGCCTTTGTGTTGAACCAGACGAAATCTGGAGCTTCGGAATTATTGGATCGTCTGAAAGAGGCGGCTCTCGAGCGTGGCGTCGAAGTTCGCGAGACATCGGAATTTCCCGTTCCTGATGGATACCTTGAAGGAATGGATGCGTGCTGCGTTATTGGTGGCGATGGGACGTTTCTTAGCGTAGCAGCAGAGTCCACTCGCCGTCAGGTTCCTTTGATTGGTGTGAACCGAGGTACATTGGGCTTTTTGACGACTTACACGGCGGAGGAGATAGAAGAAGCCCTCCCTGCAGTTTTGGATGGTGCTTATAAAGTTCGCAGTCGCGGCTTGTTAGAGTGCCGGACGCATGAAGATCACATGGATTTGGCGCTTAACGACGTGGTGATTAAAGCTGCTTCGGTTAGCCGTATCGCTCATTTAAATGTATTTGCGGACGACGAATTCGTGACGACTTACGTTTGCGACGGATTGATCTTCAGTACGCCTACGGGTTCGACGGCCTACACGCTCTCGGCGGGTGGTCCATTGGTGCATCCGGAGTCGAAAGTGATTTCTCTCACGCCGATTTGCCCACATGCGCTGAGCAATCGGTCCATCATTTTTCCTGAGGACGTCGAGCTTCGCGTGGAAAACGCTTATCCGAACGAGCGCTTGATGGTTGCGGTAGATGGGCAGCGAAACTTATCGACTTCGAAAGACTGTCCCATTCGGATTCGGCATTCGTCCCAACGTTTACCGATTGCCCAAAAAGTGGACTATTCGCATTTCAACGTTGTCCGACGTAAACTGAAATGGAGTGGCGGATACGCCGTAGATCAAGATTAGGCGATCTTCCGGGTTGGCTAACTGTTACCCAAGGCGGAGAATTCGAATTTGACGATCTCGACTTTGCTCGAACTTATTTTCGAGTTTTTGAGAACGGCTGAAAGGCGAATTTCTTCGAGAAGGGCTTTGAGTTCTCGAGTGTATTCAAGGTCGTCGCTCGGTCCGAACATATAGACCAAGCGTTCGTGGGAATAGCGAATGTACCAACCTTCGTCGACCAATCCGTATTGCGTAACATCGATACCGGGGTACCGTTTTTTGAATTGGCTTTTGCTCATCGTGCCGCTGTCGATGACTGCCTCGAGCGGATAGACGATAACTTTGGTCGGCGTATTTTGCGCAAGGCTCGAGACCGAGAAGATTGCGCAAGCTAACGAGACGATGGCGTACAAACGAATCATAGATTAGTATAAATCGATTTTAGAGATCTGTAGACATCTTGGCGCCTTCTTCCGTTCCTTTGGCTCGATTGCCGCTTTGGCTTCCGCCTCCGCCTACTTTCTGACCATCGGATTCGGTGACGGCCTTTTCATTCTTTTGACCACCATTTGGACCGCCTTTGGGGGAATTCTCTTTGTCTTCGCTAGAAGGGCTTTCGCCGCCTCCTCCTTCGCCCTCTGACTTTTCGGCATTTGGATCGTTACCGGTTAGGTCGCCTATTGGTCCGCCGATTTGCTCGGAACTATCGCCAATTTGAATGTCTGGAGGAGGTGGGGGAAGTTGTCCCTGTGGCATTGGTCCCGACTGTCCTGATTGGCCCGACTGTCCTTCCGGCATTTCCCCTGATTCCCCTGACTCTCCTGACTCTCCTGATTCGCCTGATTCTCCTGACTCCCCTTGTTCTCCCTGTTTTCCTTGGCTGGAATTCGAGGGAGGCATCGGGAGAAGCGGGGTGTTGTTGCTTTGGCTGCTCTGGCTTCCTTGACTTCCTTGGCTACCTTGAGGGGGCATTCCTTGACTGCTTTGTCCTTGAGATCCTTGGCTGCTTTGTCCGCCTTTTGGGGGCAATCCCATGCTGCTTTGGCTTTCTTGTCCGCCTCCGGAGCTACCGCCTCCCATTGGGATTGGCATTCCGCCGCTGCTTCCGGATGAGCTTCCAGACATTCCGCCTGGCATACCGGGCGTTTGGATGGGAATATTCAGTCCTGAGCCACTTACGCCGGGTATGTCTATGCTTCCGAGGGGCGGCAGACCAGATTCGTCTAAGACAGAAATGCCGCCTCCGATTGGAATACCGCCAGTGGAAATTGAAGGTCCGCGGTTGCCGTTGCTGTTGTTGCCGCTATTCATCCCCGCTCCGTTTGACCCTGCATCGAAAATACTCGGATCTGGGTCGAATTGGGCTTGAGCGCTGAGTCCGATGAGTCCGGCAGCCCCCATTAGTAAACGCAGTGTTTGGGAAATGGTTTTCGTGTTCATGGCATTTTGCGGTTAATCTTTTTGATTACAAATCACCGTGAGTGGCGATTGGGCAGTTCCGCCACGTATTTGCAGGCGGTATGTGATGTCTTCGTAACCTTTTTTGCGACCGATGACACGGTAGTCGCCGGGCAGTAGGTTTATTTGGCTTTCTTTGAGCTTGGTCGGTTTTTTGGCCGTAGGGCCTTGAATACTGACCCATGTGGACATGTCGGAAATAAAGAGAACCGGAACTGGACGGCTTTGAGTTATCAGATGTTGTTGGAGGCGCTTGGCTTCGTCTGAAAGTTCGACGTACTCGGGCTTCGATTGCATGGCTTGATCCCAAGATTGCCGAGCCTGTAGGTATCGTAGGCGTTTGGCGTCGATGGCCGACATCTCGAGGTATTTGTCATATCGAAGAATGCTGCGGATCACTTTTCCCGTCCGGAGGAGCCCGTCTTTGGCGGGTTGTAATTCGGAATCGATGCCTAGCAATTGACGATAGATCGCTCGGGCGCCTTCCCAGTCGCGGTTGTCGTTTTCGAGAGTGTATGCTCGACTGATGAGGGTCGTGATATCGTTTTGGCGTTTGTCTTCGGTTGCTTTGGTTATCGCGTCAGAAAGGTCCTTGCGATCCGGGAAAATGGTTAGGGCTAGTCGGAAGTGCTTGATGGCTTCGTCGAAGCGGAATTCGGATTCGGCGTTCCGGGCAATGGCCAGGTAGTTGCTGAAATCTCGGTTTTCGATTTTGCGTCGCACGCGGGAGACGCCGTTTTGCGCTTTAGCGGATTTCGTGTCTATTTCGAAGGCTTGCTGGTAGCCGGTTAGGGCGTCCTCGAAAGCTTCGCCACGTTCTTGTGTCTCGGATTGCTTTATAAGAGCGAATACTTTGTCTGCGTTTTTCGCTCGTTCGAGCTGACGGAGAGCGTCTTCGTTTTCCGGGTTGATCGTAAGGACGTTGTTGAATGCTTCTACGGCTTTCGAACCTTGGCCTTGGGCGATGTAACGGTGTCCGAGGGCGGAATTAGTTTGGACGAATTGGCTGATCGCGTCTGAAACTTCCTTAAGTTTGTCGGTCGCTTCTTGAAGCTTAGTTTCGGACGCAGTGAAGGAGCCTTCCATCAGGAATTGCTTGCCTGCGCTGGCGGCATCGAAGGCGCCGTCGTAAGCTTCGGGGTTTAAGTGCTTGGATGGTTTGAGCTCTTCGACGCGGATTAGGAAATTGTCGTACATTTCCTGAGTGGAGATTTTCGCTTCAACCTGGTTCGAGAAATCTTCGATTTGCGCGTTTATTTCGATGAATGCGCTGTAGGCTTTGTCGTAAGCCGTACGTCTCATGAGCTCCTCGGCTTGAATGTACTCGCGTTCGACGGCCACGAGCTTGGTCGTTAAAATGGGATGGTTCACCCGCATTTGCCGGATTTTACCGAGACCGGATTCGGCATTTGATTTCTCAAGGTCTGCTTTGGAGCGACTGGCGAAGTCCTCCCGGAAATCGCGCTCGGGCAGTTCTTCTTCTCTTAAGCCTAAACCGGTGGCGAGAGCCTTGGCGTCTTTGTCTGGATTTTCCCAGAGAGTAATCAAGCTGATTATGCCAATCACTGCGACCCCCGCCAACACGGAAAGGGTTATCAGCCGATTCCGTGATGAGCGGGCTTTTTCGGCTGCTTCTTCATCCTCTGGATTCCAGTGGATGATACGGTGTTTTCTCTGCTTTTGAGAGGAATCTTCCATATCCGGCATTCTATCGTTTTATTCAGTGTAAAGGTTCTTGGGCTGGGGCGTCAGTAATTCGCTCTAACACGTATGTAGAGTAGGCTTGAACAGTGTGTTAGATTTAGCGTTTTTGCAAAGCATACCTGC
>JBNMOQ010000086.1:0-17233 GCA_051275055.1 Candidatus Pelagisphaera sp. | reverse complement strand
CGAACAGTCGCTATCGATTCAGTCTTGGAGCGAAAGGATTTATGAACGCCTGGTCGAAAGGCGCTCCGGCCCATCACTGCGCGATCGGCGTAGGGCATATCGCTGATAAAATCGAAAAGCTGGGTCAGCTCTTAAATATTGATGTTGTGAGAACTTAACCAGTTTGAGCGCCCTTCGCCAAACCCACTTATCCCCCCGTAGTGCCTCTGCTTTCAGGTGGCCTCCAAAGCCCATCATCATTAGAGCAAGGGTCTCCATCCTCGTCAATCTTAGAGCCTGTTTAATAAGTCGAAAATGCCCTGTCTCTAATCTGTAGGGCTTCCTTTTGTAGGTCGCCGCGCTGAGGCGACATTCTTGTTTTTGACGGGTCAGCGCCCCGTCCTATAATTGATCTACTCGAACAAAACGGACTTTGGTTCGATCTGAGGAAGACATTCTGCAACGTAACCCCTGCAAGCAGAAAGAGCGGACCGATCATGAACTCGGTGCCAGCAGCGTGCTCGCCAGCGTACATGCCCCAGAATTTGCTGGCTCCTTTGAGAGCGTTTGGGGCTACGGGTTCGCGTTCGAATTCGAATTCGCCGGAAGCGCTCGTTTCGTCAGCGGTGGTTTCGAGAGGGCCGGTCAGTGTGGACATAATGGGTAGAAGAATTGCTAGGCGGGGTTGGGATGACGGCTCACGGGAATGACGCTTAAGAATGAGGAGATCGAAGATTGAAGATCCAATTATTACCGATCTCTCCGGTCTTTACCGATAAAGCCAACTTGAAGTGTTAGCGATGTCATTGAAAACCCGATACTTCTATCCTCGGATCATACCTTTTATCTTCACTTATCGTCCTGTGGAACCTCGTCGTCTTCTCCGATTTTTTGCCCTTCCCAAAAAGGAGTATTTTGTTGGTAAGTCAGCACGCGGTGGCTGCTGCCTGGAGCAAGACCGTTGTCGATTTTTGGCAGCCATTTTCTCATTGATTTCAAGACACCTTCACGTTCGGCGGCGAGGTTGGTCCACTCGTTGGGATCTTCGACAATATCGTAGAGCTCTTCTGCCCCATCAACGTAATGAATGTATCGCCACTTTTCTGAGACGACAGAAAAATTGCTCTGGTTGTGGGACGTGATCGCCGGACGTTCGCGCGGCGCCCGGGCATTCGTCAACTGGGGCGTCAGGCTCAGGCCTTCAAGGTGGCCCAATTCAGGCAGGTCACAGAGATCTACCAGTGTCGGATAAATGTCGAGCAGCTCGGCGGGTCGGTTACTGCGTTGACCTGCGGTAACGCCTGGACCGGTGAAAATGAGTGGCACACGAGTGGAGCGTTGCCAGAGCGTGTTTTTTCCGGTGATGAGTTTCTCGCCAAGATGGTAGCCGTGGTCGCTCCAGAGAACGACGATCGTATCGTCCATGTGCCCTGATTTTTCAAGAGCTTCGAGTATGCGGCCGACTTGGCTGTCAACAAAGCTGGTCGCAGCCAGGTAGGAGCGGACGAGATTGATGGCCTGATCGTTTTCTTCGATCCACTTTTGACGTGGCTCGGGAAGACTCCAATGGATCCACCAAGAAGAACGCGGAGTATCGTCACGATCGTTCTTCGGCATGAGTGGTAGAACCGACGCATCGTTCGGATAGAGGTCGAACCATTTCTGGGTAGCGTAGACGGGGACATGAGGCAGGAAGAATCCGGCGGAGAGAAAGAAGGGTTTTCCCTCAGGCATGTTCTCGAGCATTTCAATGGCCCCGGAGGCGACATCCCAGTCGCTTTTTGTCGTGTCATCATTGTCAGGGGGCCATACACCCCAATCCATAAGCGGGTGATTGCCAAAGGGAGTCGTCGGGATGAGTTTTGCCGGAGGTTTGGGTATGCCAAAACCTCCGCGAGCACCCCAATGCTGAAATTCGGGATTAGACGTATCCGCAGGTTGTGTACGCATGTCGTGATAGATTTTTCCGTTACTATAAGTCTGGTAACCATTGGCTGCGAAGTGCTGGGGAAGCGAAACGAGATCGGCCCACTGCGGCACATCCCGAAACCAGGGCGCGAGACCGTGGATACCCGTCGTACTTGGGCGTAGCCCCACCATGAGGCTAGTGCGGGAGGGGTTGCAGAGCGGCGCTTGGGCATGGGCGTTGGTGAAGAGCGTCCCCTGAGCGGCTAGCTTGTCAATGTGAGGGGTCTTCACCATAGGATGCGAATCCATGCAGCCAATCCAGTCGTTCTGGTCATCGATTGCCAGAAAGAGGATGTTGGGCTTGTCCGCTGCGAAAGCGCCGAGTTCCAAAAGGAGAAGGGCGGCGAGAAGAATGGAAATTCGTTTCATTGCATTAAATAAGGTTAAGAGACTGTTTAATAAGTCTAAAATGCCCTGTCTCAAATCTGTAGGGCTTCCTTTTGTAGGTCGCCGCGTCGAAGATCCTAAGCGGAGCCGAAGGGCTGAGGCGACATTCTTGTTTTTGACGGGTCAGCGCCCCGTCCTACAATTGATCTGCTCGAACAAAACGGACTTGTTAAACAGTCTCTAAGACCGGGGTTTCGTTAAAACGAAACCCCGGCCGGAATTGAAAAAACGTGTACGATTAAAACCGATACGTTGAGCGTAGTTCCCAAGTTCGCGCGGAGGGGATACGATATACAGGAATGCTCAAGTCCGGATTGGCCACGACTGGAATGAGGTCGTCATCATCCAGCAAATTGCGGACATTTAGCTGAAGTTTCCATTGACCATCAACACCACCGAGCGCCAGTGGACGTCCCCAGCCTATCCAGCCATCGACAATCAATTCATCAGGTCCGTAAATCGGATTCGCCAGATCGGGAATGAATCCCAATTCCGGATCGTCGATAACCGGCCTGCCGATACCGATTTCGTCCTGCCAGCGAGCCGCGCCGCCAATGTTCCATCCCTTCATTTTGGAATCCTGAGCGAAGGTATAGTTGGTGCCAACGTTCCAACGCCATTCGCGAATCTCGTTAGTCTTAATACCCCCGTCCGACGCGATAGCGGTCTTGGCGGCGATCAATCCAGTGCGGTTTGTCCAGCTTGTGATAGATTCGATCTGGCTAAAGTTGGTGGAGAATTTACCGTAGCGATCGAGTAGCGGGTCGACCGTTTCCTGGATGAATCGAGCAAACAAGGGAGCCGTACTGCTAGAAGAAACCTCTTGCTTCGCGATATTGAAGAAGAGCCTCCAATTGTCAGTGATATTAGCGATCCCTTCAAATTCAATCCCTTCAGATTTCAGATCCGATGGAAAGGTCAATCCAGTCGGATTCGTTATATTTATGCTTTCGCCGTCCGCCGATAATTGAGCGTCGACGGTATCTAGTACCCACTGGGCGTTAGCAAACGCGGATTCGTAGTTAGCCAGGTCATCAATGTCGCTGAACTCACCTAAGTTAGATGCGATATTGTTCGCTCGCGTCACTGGCGCATAGTTCACCAGAAGTCTGCCCAAGGTACCGTTGAACGCGCCCGTCAAACCGGAATTATCTTGGAGCTGGAATGTCTCGTACCAATTGACGCGTACGCTAAATCGGTCCTCGGCAAATGAAAGGGTGAAACCCTTCTCCTCCGTCGTACCGCTCACCGGACCCAGTTTCTCGCCTAACAGATTAGTCCGCTCCGAGCCGATCTGGGCATTTTCCGCGTCAGCCCAGTGTAGACTCAAACCCATTCCTCCGCCTATATTTTCCATCCAGGCGTCGGGAACGTGGCCCACCAATCCCAAGTTCGTGGCATCGCTCTTGGAACTGAAGGTCGGCATATCCGGCAAAAAGAATCCTGAGGGACTAATGTCTCTAATATTGTCGTTCCCCGTTCCATTACCGGAACCCACTCTTGGCGCATTATTATTCGACCAGACGTCCACTTCGTCTTCGCGATAACCATAGGTCGCCACGATGTGATCGTTGAGGAACCGGCTATTCAAGATAAACGCGGTACTTTCGATACTGTTCTTATTCAAGGACGCCCCCAGAGGAAGGTTCTTTCTCGTGTTGAAGCTGCCCGACGATACATGCGACGTAGTGTTACGATCGAAATAGGTCAACGTGTACTGGTCCTGAAAATCCAGTTTGGTCCTGAGATTCGACGCATTGGCGCCAGCGGAGCTGGACTGCCCGGAAATATCGTCACTCAGGTAGATTAGAGAGCCTACCCCTGTTGCGTTGTTCGCATTAGGCGGAGTGCCACCCGTTTGGAAATCTGCCCCCCAGGCGTAATTGAGATGGTTTATATTTGCCGTGTTCCTGCCTGAATCTTCGAAAAGCCCTGTCAGCGTATGGTCGCCTAGCAACTGCCCTAAGAGCCCATCCGCTTTCTCCGTAGCGTCGAATTTAGCGAAGCCGGTGACACGATGACTCTCCCGGACTTCGTCCAGTGTTACCGTTCTCCCTCCACTGGCTCCAGCGGACATAAATAGGCGTCCGAAATTCGGGTTCACATCGCCATTGGGATAAGTGGTGTTCACATCCACAGCGATGGCCTGGAAGCGCGAACCATCGGCTAGGACTGACGAGAATTGGCTTTTATAATCCTCTTTATTGAAGTGATAAGCCAAGCCTGCTTTTCCTTCGAAGAAAACCTGTTCTAACGAGAAGTTGAATACATTGAAATTCTCTATCTCGCTTTTGTTGGGACCATCGATGAGCTTGTTACGGAAATCAAATAAACTTGTGTCTGTAACATGCTCGTTGACATAGAAACTACGCGTCTCCGATTTCAGATTGCCATTTTGGTCCCTAGGCTCGCCCAGCATATTACCATAAAGCTGTTCCACGCCACGGAGCGTGACGAACGACTGGAAAGATACGCCGCCCGAAACGTCGGTACCCCAACGTGGATGGATAATCGGCACGAAGCCTTGCGTGCCACCCGGCAATGCCCCGCCCGCTGTTGCTTGGTCTGGGCTATCATATGCCACAGCAGCCTCAAAGGTGAACCCTATCGGCCCGAAGTACAGATTGTCCACGTTGTTCCCTTCTTCATCGTAGAGAAATAGCTGGAATTCGTTGTGGGGGTCGTGCGTCGGCTTCGCGGATCCCGTCGGCGATACATCGAACCAGCGGCTAGCCATGTCTTGCGGAGGAAGCGTACGCGGCCGGTTCGCGTCGATTTCGCCCAACTCATACGACGCTCGAAGAGTCGTATTCTCGAAGGGTCGATATTCGCCGACAGCGAAAATGCGTTTGTCCTCCTCGAAAGCGGGATCTTGCTTGTACTTTCTATCCTTGAGAAGCGTTGCGATCCGGAACGAGAGCTTGTCTTCGATCAATACTCTTTCGAGATCGAGAGACGCGCGTGTCGATCCATAGCTACCCATTTGTAGAGTCGCTTCTCCATGATTTCCAAAGAGAGGCTTTATCGTACTGTTATTAATAATACCTGCGGGACTTCCCAAACCAAAAAGAATGGCATTCGCGCCGCGATTTATGACGACGCGATCCGTATTATAGGAATCCATCGACACGGCAGTAGAAAAGTAATCACGAGTCAGGTCAGCACCCGCCAACCCACGGATTCGGGTGTTCGTGTTCGATCTCTTGAATTGCGAATCTTGGACGGCACCGACCGTTCTCTGAGTGTTTGGGTCGGCAAAATTGCCCCCGATACCGCCAACTTCCGTACCTGTAGTATAGACAAGCAGTTCTTGAAGATCGGTGGAATTCGTGTCTTCCAAAAACTGCTTGGTTACGATGCTGACGGTAGAGGCAACATCCTTTAGCGGCGTTTTCAAACGCGTACCCGCCAAAGACGACGTGGCTCGATAACCTTCGTTATCAGAGGCGTCGACAGTAAATGGGCTCAGTTCAAAAATCTCATTATCGCCATCGTCCTGGCCAGAGAGCTGCGGACCGGCAGCAACTGCAATCGCCAACAACCCCTTAAAGAGGCCGCCGAATTTTTGTTTAGAATTTGATTGTTCTAGGTTCATTTGGGTTTTTGTTTCTATATTCTTTAATTGTTTATTTATTGAGCGCTTCGGGACATTACCTCCTTTCTTCGCTCGTTTAATTACTCCGAAAGCTTTGCCGCCACTAACTGGGACTGCTACGAAGGGAGTACCCTCCAGCATACGATCCAACGCTTCTTGCACTCCGAATGCTCCCTTTACGGAATTGGTCCGGACATCCGAATTTCTGCTCACGGATATCAGAATCTCCACATCCCCTTGAAACGCCGCTTCCTTGAGCGTCTCTACAGCTTGTCCTTCCGCTATATCGAATTCTCGAACTTCCGTATCCGCACGCAGGATACCTTTCCACGTGGGTGCGAGACACACGAGGATCAACAATACGTTGCAACTGCAACGACTGAAAATCATTCCGACAAAACTGAGGTAGTTCGATTAGGGGCATAAGAGCGATGGCTCGCCCCTATGACACTTTGGGTTTTCGTTTTAACTAAAAGAAATTGTAATTATTGTTCAGCTACTAAAATTTATTCAACGATGTTTCCGGCCAATCTCCGAGCGACCACAAGGCCTATTCAAAATTACCGCTCGGAGATCAGTTACAAACAAATCCTATTTAGCGCTTTCGCTCAACACTATTTTGGATACATCCTCTCGCTTCGCGCGAACTCCCGTCACCTTGAGCAATTCGATAAAGTCATCGATGTTCTGAGGATTCAACATACCACTTATTGGAATATATTTCGTAGGCTCGTCTCCGATCACAAACTGAGTGTGGTTGCGGCGATTGAATTCAAGTATCACTTCGGAGAGCGGCGTATCGGTAAAATCCAGTCGCTCGTTTTTCCAAGCGAGTCGCAAATCAATCGAATCCAGGGAAATCTCTTCAATCATCGGTGGTGTAACTACAGACTGAAACTCAACCACAGAACGCTGCCCTGCGGTCAAAGAGCGAACCAGAGGCTCGCTCTCATCGATGACGCTCTCGTGCGTCGTGGCAATCGATGGGTTCAAAAGCACGCGTCCTTCAATAACCAGCACTTCCACTCGATCCGAGTTGAGCAATACATTGAATGCCGTGCCGACCGCTTGAACCACCGTACCCCTCGCTCGAACAATAAAGGGTCTACCCGCATCTTTCGACACGGTAAAGTGAGCTTCTCCAGCCAGCAGATCGACCAATCGCTTTTCATCCGTAAAACGCACGGATACCTGAGCGCCCCGATTCAACTCAACCGCAGAACCATCCTCAAGCACATGATACTCGTAGAATTGAGCCCCTTCGCCGGCCGCTAGCATCATGCTTTCGCCACTGTTCGACTGAGTCCATTGGCCACCGATAAATAACCCAATCGCCAGCAATGCCGCTATCCCCGATACCAGGCTAAACCAAACCAACTTCGAGCGCTTGCCCGAAACCGCCAGCAAGTCCGGATTAGGCTCCAAGCTATGCTCGGGTTTCCAATCCACCAGTACATTCATTTCCTTCCAGACGATGTGACGGCGGCTATACATTTCCGCATGTAGCGGATCCTCGGCTAACCAATCGAAAAACGCGTCCTGCTCTTCTGCTGTAATTCCACGATCGTGGTTGGCGACCCAATCGGACGCTTCCTGCTTAATACGTTCCTCTCTTGAAGAACTAAAATTGTCATCTTGCTGACTCATATCTCGCCTGTCTCGCAAAAGCGGCCCACGTAGTCGGCACACTTGTTCACTCCAATAGATATCTGCGCGTTTACTGTTCGCGCAGAAATATTCAGTTTATTCGCAATCTCGCGTTGCGTCATTCCATACACCTTTCTCAGGGTAAAAATCTGTCGGCACCTATCCGGAAGGGACTGGATCGCCTTAGTCAAAATTTCCAACTCCTGATTGCGAGCTACAGTCTCATGCACCCCTGCTCTCTCGTCTAGCACGTCGATATCATCCAATTGAGCTACGATATTCTCGCCGCGCACCTTCGCGTAACGCATCGCATTCAACGCTATATTTCGAGCCGTCGCGAAAAGAAAGGCCTTGGGAGCATTGATCGGGTTTCCCTTACGGACCGCCAAAATCTTAACATACGCCTCCTGAATTACATCGTCGATATCGACGCCAGATTGATAACGGCTCTGCAGCCAGGCCCGCAGCATCGCTTCATGCGGCTGCAAGTTTTCGGCGAACCATCGCCCTTCTTCTGTATATTCCGGAGGCATTGAGGAAAAATTGAGAGTGTATCAATACCGTGACACCCTCAAACCCAAAGTGACTAAAAGAAATTCCAAAAAAAGTCCGACCAGCAAATCAAGGTGGAACGTGGCAGCCTGCCTCGGCGAAGCTATCAGCGAAGACGGGTCCCGACGCGTCAGCCAGCGCGAGACCGATGAGTGTTTAATCGAACGGCGCAGAGGGCACCGTGATCGTCGTACAATGGAGAAAACCCATATCGGAAACCATCGTATCGCAGTTTACCCAGTGGATATTCGCTTGCGGCCATACTGCACGATACGTTTTCTCCGTGCTGGCCTCCCATTCTTTGAGACGAGCTATTTCATCAGGATCGCGCGATGTGAATCGAGGTATAATAAATGCCTGGCCTTCCTCCTTCGAATTGATAAAAATGCTATTTATATAGGAACGGTATCGAGTAACCGATTCAGCATCCAAATCGACAAAATCGTCCAGTGACATTTGGCCGTATTCGCGAAGAACAGCATTAAACCCTTCGATAGTATTGAATTTTGCCGAAGGAGTTTCCTGCTTAATTAAGCCCACCACTTGTTTTTCCAAACCAACAAGTTCCCCCGAATTGAGAGTTTCTATTTTGTCTTTGCCAAGCAATCCCCTCTCCAAAGCCACAACTTTAATGAACTCTTGCTTTGCTTGAGTGATGATTTCTTGTTTGTTAGCGAAAAGAATGGGAGGCATGGGAATCTTGAGGATCCGATATTTGGGGAAATTCTTCCGAATATAACGCTCGTTTTTATCAAGCACGGATCGCGTCTTTCGATCGAGTTCTATTCGGTAGGGGTTTATTTGAGATTCTGGTCCGTCTTGGAAATCGGGCAAGATTACCGTCTCGAAATCTACGAATTTTAAGATCATATCGAGATGCCGCACCGTCGCCCCTGGCAACGCTTCCATGACGTGGAGTTTTTTGGCCCCACAATACCGTTTAAACAACGACTCTAGCTCCTCCTTATTTCCTCCATTGCGAGCGAGCGTATTTGTGGATACGAAAACATTCCCTCGACCATCGTTTACGAAGTCACCGCCATCCATGGAAATCGGCGGACGCACAACATCAATTGCTATCTCGAAATCCACTTGCAGCGCAGCCACTACGTCAGCAGGCATCGCATCTCCTTGAAGCGCTAGAAAGTCCCTTAAACCATCCCCTTCTTTAGGTTCAAATCCCTTGATCTCTTTCAGCAAATTACGATAAACGAAATCGATGGCAACCAACTGATTATTCCGCTTCAAACCGAATACCGGCCCAAAATCCCGCGTCCATTTCATCAAGGGCCTAGAGTCAATGAAGTGCGTCTTTTCGAGCATCGCATCGCCTTTCGGATGACGCTTTATCAACGAGAGAAAATACGCGAGCGCTCGAGTTTTCTCATAGTCGCAGAAGACGTAAACTTCCAGGTAGGGATGCGCCACTTCAAGCAAATTGATATGGTACCGAGCAACATCGAAATTTCCCATGACTTCAGTTAGAGACAAACTCAAGATGAGGGCCTTTTGAGGCTCCCATTCATTCGACAAACGACTCAGCTTGATCGGAGCCGTATAGCGAAAGAATTGCTCGATATTCGGGGAATTCTCAACTACCGCTGCGGATCGATGCCTTTCACTGAACGGGCTCCCATAGCCTAGCCAATATATCACCGCGACCGACAAACCGACCGCCGCGATCAAAAACCACTTAGAAAATAAAACGTAATTCGATTTCATTCAGATATTAACAGCCCCACTCCAGACAGGAGCACCTTGATCAATTAATCAAAAATTGCTTGATACAGACAATCTGTCCTTCATGGCTTTCGACTGAAAACATCGATAACTCGCCTAAATTCTCATTCCCAAATACCTTGCAATTCAACAGCTCAGAAACCTAGAAATCACGAAAGCTTCTTCCACCACCGCAATCACCTCGTTCCTGCACATGATTTAGATGCAATTTGCGGATGGCCGGTTACCCATTATTTGCCCAATTCACTACTTTTTCCCAAGCGATTTTGCGCAAGCGGTTTTGTACGGACGATTTCCGGAAGATCGTTCGCCTACACCGATTGATGGAAAAACCAGGCGTGAACGGCATTCGCCAACAAGAGATAGTCGAAAAGCGACAACCTCCATGTCATTTTTAATTCGTTCCAGGACGGTGCCACCAGGCCACTGCGACCTGGCGAACCGACCCTTCCGTATCGCCAAAAAAGCTAGATCGGCGAAAACAGGTGGAACGTGGCAGCCTGCCTCGGCGAAGCTATCAGCGAAGACGGGTCCCGACGCGTTTTCAAAATGTCGCCTCAACGAGACGACCTACATCTCAATCCCTGTAAGATGGGGCGCTGACCCGTCAACCGATGCAAGACTGTCGCCTCAGCGAGACGACCTACACATCAACTCATGCAGGACGCTTCGCCCTACCTCTCCACCTACGGCTTCTATTTCAAATGCAGCACGATCTTCGATGACCCTACCCGCTCAGCACGAAGATCCATCGTTATTTCCAAAAGCCTGACAAACCCGTCCGGGTTACCCGAACGCAGCGACGCAGTGATTTTCATCTCCCCAATCTCCGGATCGGCAAATTCAATCTGAGTCGCGTTGTCTTGGTTTAATACGCGAACCAACTCCGAGAGCGGCGTATCGTCGAAATCCAATAGACGCTTTTCGGGAATTTCCTCCAATTCCCGACTTGAAACCGGGATCGCCTCTGTCTCCACCTGCTTGACCTTCTCCACCTGCTCGACCTCAACCGGAACATCATCCCCAAGCGACCGTACCAGTAGCAGAACTGCAATCCCCAATGCCAAACTCAAAAAAGCAACAACAACCCCCTTCATGCGACTCCCTTTCCCTACTCCCATCAATTAATCCAAACTCCCATCAATACTAAGACAGTTCACAGAGCCATTTTCACTAAAGGAATTTTCAACAAATACCGTATTCTTTGTTCAACAACGCCCCTTTCATCACGTAATACGAAGGGCCTCACCATACAGCAGGCAAGCGACTATACACCAATGAGTCCTAAAAAGAGCCATTGCTCCAGTTGCACTACTGGAGCAACAGCCCAAATTAAATATCAATTTGCAAGACTAACTAAAAGCTAAACGCGTTGGTCAGATAAATCGTCCTTGGATTCGGGGTACGAATAACGGCTACTTGTCCATCCGGGTTGGTTTTCACCGGCACATCGTCGTTGTCGCCGAAGGCATTTCGAATATTCAATTGTATTCTCCAATGCAGATTGTCGTTGAGCTCTCTTTCATAGGTTGCCCAAAGGTCCCCGCTAAACAAACCATCGTCGTAGTAAGGCCTGCTAACGTCCGGCACAGGAACTCCCGTCTCAGGCTCGATCCCGAATACATAGCCCGTGGCAGCCTCGCTTTGCCAACGTCCAGCGCCGCCGATCGAGAAGTCCTTGAACTTGCCTTCCATGAACTTGTAGGACGTTACGAAAGTATATCGCCACTCGCGTTGCTCGTTCGAAACGGTGTTGTCGAGGGCTTTCGCGCTACGTATCGGAGCCAATCCATTGACTAGCCATATTTCGTTAATCGGGCGCGTTTGCACCGTTAGGTCCGGCGATCTGTTCACTTCACCTGCTCTCGAAGCCTGTAAATTCCCGTTAAACTCCTCCACTACCGCAGCCATAACGGATGCCGTATTACTCTGTATCGTCTCCTGCTGGCTAATGCTGCCCAGTATCCGCCATCCCTTTACAGGACTCGCGATAAACTCGACTTCAAAGCCCTCGGCGATGCGATCCTGCGTGGACCGAAGAGCGGGAATATTGTCCCACTCGATCGTATCCCAAAGACCATCGTCGAACTCGTTATCCACCATCCTCGGATTCGTGAGACTACGAAATTCCGCAGGCACGTTGTTCAACATCGTATCGATAAACGTAGTGTAATCCTGGATAGGGAAGCTTCCCGGATCTCCGTTAACCGTGACCAACTGCTCCGAAAAATCGATCCCATCGATCTCAGCCTGGCGATATCTTGTCATCGCCCCATAGGCCTCGCTGCCGATATTTACCCGAGGACCTGCATCCACATCGTTTAAGGCGGTGGTGAACCAGTTGGCTTTTATAATGTATTTGTTTTCGGAAAACCCTACCTGGAAGCCATACTCCTCGGTCGTTCCGCCAGGCTGGCCAATCGATTGACCCAAAGCATTATTGCGGAGACCTACCGGATTGAAATTTTCCGATTCCGCATAGTGCGCTTGAATGTCCATGCCTGCGGGAAGTTCTCCTAGCACGTTTTCCGGGTACCGACCCACGATACTCCATGTTGTCGTGTCGCCGGTTTCCTCAAGGCTGGGCGTCGTCGAAAGCCGAGTGAAATCGGGATTCCATACTCCGAGCGCGCCCCGATCATCGAGTCCCGTTTCCGCTTCGGTCGCCCTGGCGAAACTCGTGGTGTCGTCTTCGCGAAAACCGTAAAGCCCCACAATATTATCACTGAACAGATAGCTCTGCAAAGCGAATGCTTTGGCCTCGATATTGCTTTGGCTAACGTTTTCATCGTTGAGCCAACGCTCTAGCTGGACACTGCCGTTCCGCAGAGTTCTCTCCGCAATAGATGTATCCGCGGAGCTCGTATCGGTGTAGTTTACCAAGAACGAATCTCCTGGCTGGGGCCGGTCTACATTAAGCTGGTTTATACGTACATCGTCAATCGACTGGACGCCCAACAAAGAATCGCTGGAAAAGAATACCATACCCGCCGTGCTTCGGGCGCTATTGAGATTGGGACCTTGCACGGCAGCGCGAACATCAAAGTCGTTGCTTACCCATGATTCCCGAGAATTTCGAGTATGAGTGTCGCTTGATTGATCGTTATAAAGTCCGGTGAAACGATGGCGACCGAGCCATCTCGAGAATCCGTCCTTTTCAGAAAAGTCCAACTCGCCAAATATAGTCGTACGGAACGTTTCCCGATCTATCTCGGAAAAGCGTGTCTCCGGACGTCCGATACGCGTATACGCTCTTCCAAGATTCGGATTGGGTTCGCCATTCTGCAAATACTCAGCGATGCTAACGTAAAGATCGTAGGGACCAGTTGTACTCGTTCCGCCGCTTCCCGTAAACAGGAAGTCCTGATGCGTTTCGTAGTGCTGTTCGTCATACGCGATTTCAATCGACAGCTTGTTGTCGAAGAACCCTTGCTCGAATGCTATATTGATATCGTCAAACTCGCGATCCACCCGATCGACTCCCCCGGAATAGATCTGGTTGCGATAGTCGAAGACGTCCGTGTTCTGAATAGTCGGAACCGAAAAACCGATCGCAAACGCTTCAGAGTATGGGCTGTTAGCATGGTAGTCCACCGTTCGATTAACGCTGGTGTCCCCCGGAGCATCCGGGCCGAAGGCCGCAATCGCTCCTGGCGTACCCGCGAGTCCAGTACGGTCTAGAGTGTCGCCTCGGCCAGCGCTCCAGGTAAGCAAACCTTGGTATCCTTGAAGGCCATCTCCAGTACCCAAATTAGCGACTGAATTATTCGGATCATCCCAAACCGCAGCGATCCAACGGAACCAACTCGGGTGGGTATTGGTATTGATACCTCCTTCTGAATTTATTGCAAACGGGTTAAACGTTTCCTGAAACTGCCAGGTTCCTCCTTCGCTCGGAGAAACGACCCGCCCGGGAGGGGCAATACCCGAAAATTGCGCTATATCGGCCGAAGTAGGCTCGAACCATCCGTGATAAGCAGTCGAAGGAGGAATGATTTCAACCGGAGAACTTTTTTGTTCTCCAGTTTCGTAATTCAACCGCAATCGAGTCGCATCAATCGCTTCATTCCCTTCGTTCTTCGACAGGATGAAATCCATAGCGCCGTAAAAACGCGTTTGATTGTCAAACGTAGGATCCTGTTTGTACTTCGCTTCTTCATTCAACAATGCAATGCGAAGAGCTATCCGATCTTCGACTAAGGATTTGTTGTAGTCAAACGAGGCTCGCAAGCTGCCGTAGTTGTCGATCCGAACCTGAGCCTCACCAAAGTCCTTCCCTTGGATAGCCTGCTTGGTGGAATTTTCAATAACTCCTCCAGGGCTCCCGATACCGAATAGCAAAGAATTCGGCCCGCGACTTACAGTGACTCGATCGGTGTTGTAACTATCAAACGGGATATCGGTGAGAAACAAATTGCGCGTTAGATCCGCTCGACCCAATCCTCGGATACGCTGATTCTGCTGCGGGTTAGTCCTCTCGTCCCGCTGAAAGTAGCGGCCATTCTCGACCGCTTCCGCACCCGAAAAATTACCTTGATTGCCGCCCACTTCCGCATTCGAAGTGTAAGACAACAACGTGGCAGCATCCGTAGCTCCAGTGTCTTCGAGAAACTCCGTAGTGTAGACGCTGATAGCGGCTCCCAAATCCTTAAGATTCGTTCGTACGCGCGTTCCAGCCAATGTTGAAGTCGCGGTGTATCCAGTGTCCTGAGAGGCATCTACCTGGAAAGGACTGAGTTCGTAGACTTCGTCATCCACTTCATCTTGAGCGGATAGGTTGGGAGCAGTAGCGACTGCAAGCGCAACCAGGCCTTTAAACAGGCCTCCAATTGTTCGTTTCTTATTGTTCTCTTTTAAATTCATTTGAGTGGGGCTAACGGTTTCTAAAGTTTGTTCATTTTCGGAGCGCTTCAGGTCATTACTTCCTTTCTTCGCTCGGTTCATTATTCCAAATGCTTCCCCGCCACTAACCGGGACGGCTACGAGCTGAGTACCCTCTAGCATCCGATTCAACGCGTCGCCTATCTCGTAACGCCCTTTGATCGATTTCGTTTGCAAGTCCGGATCGAGTCCCAATGCAAATAGCAATTCCACGTCCGCTTGATAAGCGGCATGTTTGAGCCGTTCTATCGCGTCGCCCGATTCGATATCGAAATCCATCTCCCCCGTATCCGCCCGCAGAATACCATTCCACGCGATTAAGAATATCGCGAAGACCAAGCAACCGCAGCGGGAAGTTTGCATCTTTGAGTTGATAAGTATGGGGTTCGCGTAACATGAAAGCGTTTGTTCGCTTTCTAAGTTACTTGGGGCGATCTAAGTGACTAAGTTTTTTTACGGAAATTACAATATATCAAAATTTCGCTTTTATGAAAAGCACTTAGAGCACCGATTTGCGCAATGAAATCTTAAACGCATCTTTGCGATCCGCTTCGACATTCATTGTAACGTCTAGCAACTCGATGAATCCAACCAAATTATCCGATCGAAGTTTTGCAGTAATCTCCATTTTATTCAATTCCGAGTTATCGATCACGATTTTCACTCGATTGCGACGATTGAATTCCTTAGCAACCTCAGACAATGGAACATCTGTAAAATCGAGAACCTCGCCCTTCCAGGCCAACTGACGATCTATCTCGTCGACCGTTACAGTAGCGATTTCGGGAACCGCTAAACTAATCGAAGATGCAATCTTCGAAAACTGACCCGCTATTAATTCACGCGCAGGGCGCTTCATATAACCAGTATCGTTCTGACTCGCCACGAGAGATGGAGCGTCAACCAATACGCGCCCCTCCGTCACAAGTACCTCCACGCCGTCTTCCTCAAGCGCTACGTTAAATGCAGTGCCGGTCGCCACAACTATAGTATCGCCCGCTCGGACCTGAAAGGGTCTATCGCTATCCTTAGCTACCATGAAGTGAGCCTCCCCTGTATGAAGAAAGATCAATCGCTTCTCTCGAGAATATTGCACCGACACTTGAGCTCCACGATTCAATTCGACGACTGAACCATCATCTAGAACATGGTTTTCGTACGAATGAGCACCACCAAATGCCAGTATCCGAGCTTCGCTCCGGTCTTGGTTCTCCCTATACGTAAAGACAGTCAGACCGATCGCAATTGCTGCAGCAATTCCACCGAAAGTCGCCATTCTCGACTTCCACTTGCTCGGCGCCCGCCAAGCCAGTAAATCGGGATTCGGTTCGCGGCTATGCTCCGGCTTCCAATCGGAAAGCTCATTCATTTGCTCCCAAAACGCCAAGCGCTCAGCATACACCTCTTTATGGACGGGATCAATCGCCAGCCATTCGTGGAAATCATCTTGGTCCTTCGCGCTAAACCCTTCGTCTCGCTTGGCGATCCATGCGGATGCTTCCAAACTCATGCGATCCTCATTCGTTGGATCCAATTCAAAATCTTCTTCGTTCATCGTGTTCCTTCCCCGCAATAGCTTTTAACGTACATCGAGCACTTGTGCAGGCCTATTGTTATCTGCGCATTAACGGTACGAGACGAGAGACCTAGCTTTTTCGCAATCTCTCTCTGCGTCATTCCATACACCTTTCGCAAAGTGAAAATTTGTCGACACCGATCCGGTAGGGACTGAATTGCCAACGTCAAAATCTGAAGCTCCTGATTGCGAACGACCGTCTCCTGAACGCCCGCCTTCTCGTCCAATAAGTCGCAATCCTCGATCTGGACCATCTTGTCGTAGCCGCGAACTTTTCGTGACCGCAAGGACACGAGGGCCAAATTCCGAGCCGCTCCAAACAGAAACGCCTTAGGCGACCTCAAGACCCCTTTTTCTTGGGCTTTCCAAGCCGAAACGAAGGCATCTTGAATGATATCGTCGAAATCCAGCTCTGACGGGAAACGGCTCCGCAGCCATGCCCGCAGCTCCGCTTCATGCGGTTGCAGCGCTTGAGAGAACCAAAGTCCTTGTTCTGAATTTTCCGGAGGCATCGAATGTCAACAATACAGGTATTACAGTTGGGTGACCCCAATGGCAAAAATTAACTAAACCTTTTTTGGATTTTTTTTGAGAATAGAACCGAAAGTTAGGGCAACGTCGTCCCGACGTGCCGCGTAAGTAGATCAAATAATTCTAATCCAGCGTAGCCGGAACCAAATGGTATGATGCCTTGGCGAATGCACGGTTCTGGATCAGGTCTCGTCCCGTTCGGCGGCTGGGTTAAAATTCCTGCCTGCGGCAGCTTGTGTTTTAATGAGTTGGTTTTGTTTTCTACCACTGAGGACACTGATTTACACTGATGATGTTTGGCTCTGCGATTGGCGTTGAGGAGGAATCATTGGGGTGTCGGTTCCTTCAGTGTTTGTCTATCAGTGTTCATCGGTGTC
>JBNMOQ010000085.1:0-17257 GCA_051275055.1 Candidatus Pelagisphaera sp. | reverse complement strand
CAGGGAAGGCGTTCACCAATCCAGAGACCCAGCCATCAACGCCCAAAACCAAACTTTCCAATATCAGATCATCCACGCCCGCAAAAAGCTGGTACCGATCGCCGCAAAGGTTTCGCAAATCCGTAATCCTTCGCGGATCCTCCGACGATTCCTTGATCGTCGTAAAGCGCGGCTCGTCCGCCAATTCGGCGAAAGTCTCGGGCTTGATATCCACCCCGTAAGCAACCGGATTATTGTAAATCATGATCGGCAGGTCGGTCGCTTTCGCAACTTCGCGGAAATGGGCCACCGTTTCGCGAGTGTCGGTTTTGTAAACCATCGCTGGAAGCACCATCAACCCGTCAACTCCAGCTCGTTTCGCTGCCTCGGCGGAACCACAAGCCTGTGCTGTCGTGTATTCCGCAACACCCGCGAGCACCGGAACTCTGCCGCCAACATGCTCCACAGTCGCTTGCAAAAGTTCAAATTTCTCCGCTATATCAAGCGAAGTATTCTCCCCTACCGTTCCCAGCATGACAAACCCATGGACCCCAGCATTAAGCATCACGTCCAAGTGCCTTAACGTCGCCGCTATATCGAGCGAACCATCCGATCCAAATTGAGTAGTCGCCGCCGGGAACACCCCAGTCCAACGACCTTCCGTTCTATTTTCTTGTGAACTCGTCATTACATCAGTCTTGATAATTCAACTTATAACTAGGCCAGATAACTGCATTACACTTGATAATTCAACCTTTTCTAAACGATAAAGATTGATACAATTTTATTTTTTGCACACAAAGTCAATTTATCTTTACTCATTCTGGTCCATAAATATTTTCCAATTCTAGATTTATGCTTAAACCCGCCCCAACCAACCCTCTACTGGTACTCTCAATAGTCCTTGCCATGACAACTCATACCCTAACCGGAACCAATATGGTCCAATGGGAGGAAAACACGGATGCCTTAAACGATCCTGCCCTTTTTTCTCTCCAAGACATCATCGACAAAAAAGCACTCCCGACGAAGAAAGAGGCCCAGATAGCCTGGAGAGAAACCGACGCCAGCTGCCTATTGTTCGAAAAGTCCGAAACCATTGATGGGGGTAAGGACGTCTTCGATTGGAATCCGGAAACTGATGAGAGGGAGCTCCTAATCTCTGCTGATAAATTCATCCCGGATGGCGCAGAGAAACCTCTCAAACTGGGTGGCCGAGATACGCTGGTATGGTCGAGCGATCAAAAGAAGCTACTCATCTACACGAACACCAAGAAAGTCTGGCGGGCCAATTCGCGCGGCGACTACTGGGTTCTGGACCTCGATACCAATCGCCTCAAGCAACTAGGCGAACAGTTCGATCCTTCCACCTTGATGTTCGCCAAGTTCTCTCCCGATTCCAAATCCGTCGCTTACGTTCAGGATCGCGACGTCTATGTCGAGAATCTCAACAACGGACGTATCAAAAAGCTGACTACTCGAAAGAAAGACACGCACGTCAATGGAACAACCGATTGGGCGTACGAAGAAGAATTCCAAATTCGCGACGGCTTTCAGTGGAGTCCTGACGGCAAGTCCATCGCCTACTTTCAATTCGATACCGAAGGTGTGGGAACTTTCCAAATGGCCGACTACCTCGCGGGCACCTACTCGGAGGTCATTCGACTCCCCTACCCGAAAGTCGGTACGACCAATTCATCCGTCCGCATCGGAGTAGTAAGCGCCAAAGGTGGAAAAACCAAATGGTTGGACGATCTCCCTGGAGATCCTCGCCAACACTACATTCCTCGATTCTATTGGGCTGGCAATTCGGACGAGGTGGTCTTCCAACGCCTAAACCGTTTGCAAAACGCGAGCACGCTTTGGATGGCCAATCTGAAGTCCGGCAAATTGGACCCATTTTTCGAAGAAAAAGAAGACACATGGATCGATGTACATAATCACTTGACCTGGTTCGACGAAGGCAAGTCGTTCCTTTGGCAAACCGAGGCCGATGGATGGCGACACTTCTATCGAATTTCGCGCGACGGAAAACAAAAGCAGCTCATTACGAAAGGCGACTACGATGTCATCAAACTCGTAAAGCTCGACCGTGAATCCGGTTGGATCTATTTCATGGCATCGCCCGATAACGCTTCCCAAAGCTACCTATTCCGCGAAAAACTGGACGGTACGGGAAAAGCAGAACAACTCAGCCCAGCGAATCAATCGGGAACGCATTCGTATCGACTTTCTGGAAACGCAGAACACGCATTCCACACATTCTCGAACGCAAATACACCTCCAGTATACGAGCTTGTAGAACTGCCGAGCCACAAGGTCATCCAAACCAACGAAGACAATGCCGAGGCTAGAGCGAAGATGGAGACGTTCAACTTCCAAGAGACCGTTTTCTTCGACATCGAAATCGAAGAAGGCGTCAAACTACCGGCCTATGCAATAAAACCGTACAACTTCGATCCTTCCAAGAAGTATCCTGTACTGTTCAGCATCTACGGAGAACCCGTGGGCCAAACGGTCAGAGATAGCTGGAACGACAAAAACCTGTGGCTCCAATACCTAGCTCAACAAGGCTACATCGTTATATCGATCGACAATCGCGGCACATCTGGACCGCTTGGTCGAGATTGGCGTCACTTTATATATCGTAAAATCGGAATACTCGCTTGCTTCGATCAAGCTGCCGCTGTTCGAAAATTAAAGGAGATGTATCCATACATCGATGGCGACCGGATTGCCGTTACCGGTTTTAGCGGCGGTGGATCGATGAGTTTGAATCTACTATTCCGCTACCCGGAGTTATACAGCACCGCCATGGCAGGAGGATTCATTAGCAATCAGCTCCTCTACGACAGCATCTACCAGGAACGTTACATGGGAATGCCGGACGACAATGCCGAAAACTACCGTGAAGGCTCGCCCATGACTCACGTTGAAAAGCTAAAAGGCAATCTCCTGATCTACCACGGCACGCTAGACGACAATTGCCACTATCAGAGCTTCGAAAACCTCGTTCAGGAACTGATCCGCCACAACAAACTGTTCACCGCCGTTCCCTACACCCGAGGCTCTCACAACATCAGCACCGCCGGCGACGGACAAGGAACCGCTCACAATTTGAAAACGAAGACGTGGTACCTGTTGAATCACGTAAAACCAGGCCCACTTCCTCAATAATTAATTTTGGCTTCAGGGCTCATCGGAGAACAATCAAGAAGCATGCATTTCCTACACCAAGCGTTTTGCGGGACCATGTTAGCAATCGCATGCGGCGAATCGGCTACCACGAGGATTTCAGTAAATCGGCCAAATATACTGTTTATAATAACCGACGACCAATCATGGGAGCACGTAGGAGCTTACGACGACCAAGCCGTTCGCACCCCTGCAATGGATCGACTAGCGAAAAACGGAATCCTATTCGAAAATACTTTTCCCACCGGATTCAACCACTACCACACAAGACTTATGATAGCATTCAACGTGCAATTCGTAGTCTGACTCGAAGACAGACTTTATAATAGGTTTCCAAACCTCGTCGTCAATTTGAGAACTATAATCCACAGCCGATTTTTCAGAATCGGCCGCAAACCCCAAACACAACGGTATGATCATCGTGGCAACAATAAGAACTTTTCTCTTCAAGGTATCCATAGCGTAACAACATTTCCACAACAACGGCCAATCTAGACACAACCACTGCAAAAGCCTCCTTTATAGGATTGATTAATAATATAGTTATATTCTGAATAAAGCATCCCCAGGGAAAGCCTCGAGATATTCAAAAGGTAGCGACCGATCTCCGAGCGGCCATTATTGTTGAAGTAGCTGAACGATTACATCGTTCAGTGGTCGCTCGGAGATCGACCGCTACCAAAATCAGTAACGAAGTAAGCTTCGGGGCATTTACCCGAAGAGAACAAATAGCTTCAATATAACTGAACACACTTCTCAATTCTTGGAAAGTGTCCATCTCGCTAACAATTTCGTGTGTGGATCAAAAATCAATTCAATTGGTTCCCTCTTCACGGGAATGGTGAATTCTTTCGATTCTTCATCCAACTTCAACGTTTCTATCATAGAAGGACTGCCATCTCCGTAGACAATCTCGATCTCAACCGGGATATCAAATTGGAATTCACTTCCCTGAACGTGGTTCAAAATAATTTCAACTGATCCGCCATTCGAATCGTAGTCCCACTCGGCCTTCAATCTTGGATTCCCTCCTTGATAAAGCCACTGCTGAAAGAACCCATCCAAATTCTGTCCAGACGCAGACTCCATCTCGCGTATCAAATCGATCGTTGATGCGTTGGCATTAAAGAATTTTCGATAATATGACCGTATCCCTTTACGGAAATCGACATCGCCAATTCGATTCCTCAGCATGTGCATAATCCAAGCACCCTTTTGATAGGTCATTCGAGTAGTCACATTGCCCATGTCGCTTAAGTCGTCATGCGCAATTCGATAATTAGGATTCATATCGTAGAATTCGAATATAGTCTTCCGCGATTTCTTCAATCCATTCACAAACGCTTCCCTTCCGTAAGCATGCTCGATAAACAGTAGCGTGAAATAGGTGGTAATTCCTTCGCTTAGCCATACATCGTCCCAATCGTATTCAGTTACTGAATTCCCAAACCACTGGTGAGCGATTTCATGAATAATCACGTTTCGCCAGCGCTCCGTCCTTTCGCCAGTCACGGACTTGTCTCCATAAAAAATCGAGGACGCAGCCTCCATCCCTCCTCCTACGCTATTGGACTGAACATTCGCTAACTTCTCGTAGGCGAACGGTCCCACATATTCCGAATAGAAACTCAACGCTTGCTTAGTCGGCACCGCGAAATCGTAGAACCCGGCATCTCGATCCTGCTTGTAGACCCACGTTTGAATAGACTTCCCATCAAACGTATCCACATATTGAACCGCAAACTCAGCCACTCCCAGCGCATACTGCCACACGGGAATCGGAACGGATTGCTTCCAATGAGTCTTCCTAATACCCGTCTCCATCGTCGATTCCTCTTTTAGAAGGCCGTTGGAAACCACCTTGTATTTTTCCGGAGCATAAACGATAAATTCGCTCGTAGCTTTGTCATAGGGATGGTCCACCAAAGGCAGCCAATTCCTGCCCTTGTTAGGCCAGTTTCCACTGAAGAATGTTCGATCTCCATACTTATTCGCAGCGATCTTCAATCCAGCAGCGGGTATTCCATTGTAAACAATTACGACCTGTCTATGCTCATTATCTGTAGCAGAAGGCACTAAGTTAAGAAGAAGGGTGCCGTCATGATGAACAAACTTAACGGGCTCGCCTTGTTCAGTAATTGATTGAACAACCATCCCTTTCCCCTCCAGTGCATTGGACTTTTCAACAAAGTCCAATCTCAGTTCATTCATTGCCTCTTTCTTGAAAGTGAAATCGATAGTCGCTTCACACTTTATTGAATCCGATTCATCGCTCAAAACGATTTGAAAGGCATAGTTTACTATATCAATATCGGGATTCTTAGGATAGTTATCCGCGAACACAGGAAAACAGGCCAAGTACATCGCAATCGATAAAATGTAATTGATGAAATTCATTGTCACTTAGGAAGAGGCTCCTTCATTTGTAAAACTTCGTTTCGCCTGACAAAACCTCCGCCCACCTAATAGGTTTGGTTTTAACGTATTCTTTTCGTTCATTCGGAATATGCTTATTCAAATTCCGTATAACTCGCTTGTATTCAGATACGTCAGCCAGATTCACCCACTCTTCAGGATCCTTCTTCAAATCGTACAATTCCTCTCCCCCTTCATCGTAAAGAATATAGTGCCAATCATCTTTTCGAATAGAAAAGTGGTTGTGTGAGTGCATTGAAATAACGGGGTGATTCCACGCTTCGTCGTTTGGACTGCTAAGCAAGGGAACCAAGCTCCGTCCATTCACGCCTTGCTTTTCTGGAAGCTTACAGAGCTCGGTCAGCGTGGGGAAAATATCGATCAATGATACATTTCGATACGAGTCAGAACCTTTTTGCTTCGACCCTGTTTCACTCAGCAATTGATCCGGAACACTCACCATCAAGACGCTCTTGATCAGGTTCTCCCATAGAGCAAATTTTTGCCAATGCTCTTTTTCTCCAAGATGCCAACCGTGATCGGAGAACACGATGACAATGGTGTTGTCCGCGTATTCGCTTTTCGCTAAGGCATCGAGTACTCGACCGGTCAAATCATCGGCATAATTGACGGAAGCCAAATAACCTTGAACGGCCTGCTTCCACTGACCAGCTTCAATGACGTTCTTGTGATCATTTCTCGCCCCAGCGAGTTTCCTACCCGCAGCCGGAATATCATCCAGGTCTCCAGCGAGTATTTTGGGCAACTGAATGTCCTCGATGGGGAACTTATCGAAATATTCCTGAGGAACGTAGAGCGGAAGGTGTGGGCGATAAATCCCACAGCCCAGAAAAAACGGCTTGTCCCGCTTTTTGCCCAATTGGTCGATCACCCATTTTGCAGAAGCGTAGTCTCCCGTATCCTCCGTCTCGTAAGGAAGCGGCGCCCAATCAAAGGCAATGTAGGATCCTTTCCAATACGGCATATTGAATCTAACGCCTTTATGGTCATCTTCCAGAATCTCATTGTCTTGTTTTCGGAAAATCTTTTGTCCCGTCTTGGGGTCGACATCAGGGAGGTAATAGTAAGGGAAATGCTGGATCAAAGACGGATAGTATTCGTTCCACGATCTAGGATCGGGCATGTTGTTGTGAAACAGTTTTCCAGCTCCTCCGGTCCAATATCCCGCTTGCTTGAAATATTCTGGCAGCGTCGTCTCGTCGGGCAAGATGTGTCTCCAGATCTGAGGATTCGTATACAATCCCGTTACGTAGGGCGCTTTGCCCGTCATCAGGGCGGTCCTGGACGGATTACATGAAGGCGACGCGCAATAAGCGTTTTGAAACGTAATCGCTTCCTTGGCGAAGGCAGCCAAATTCGGCGTCAACGCTTGAGGGTGCCCGCCCATCGGTTCGATCCAATCATTGAGATCGTCCAGCGAAATCAACAACACATTCGGCCTGTCCTGAGCCTGTCGAAGTGGCTTCCCAAGTTCTTGGGCCATCAGTTGAGGGCTCCAATCATTTAACTCAATAAACGCCGCAACTAAGACCAAGGCAGCGTAACCATTCGCAATCGCACGATTTCTAATTAACATAATCTTTCTTCCTTTCATTTCCCCTCGCCTCTACGTTCTCGCGAATAGCTCGTTTCGCATTTAGAAGCTCCTGAGGCCAGACGAACTTCGGGGCGCTCGAAGGATCATAACCCTCTAGATGACCATGGAGCCGGGTCGCTGGTTTCGTATAGATCAATTTCGTATCTCCAAAAACCTCCTCGCATAAGGCCGCAAGCCCAGGATCGTACTCTTTCAATTCCTCGCGCGTATCCACATGATTGTGATCGTGATCGGGTTGTCGGTTATTATCGAACCAGGACTGCACGCCTTCGGCAAAGTACTCAGCATGATTAACGGACGCGTACTTGCTCTCCCACAAACCAGCTCCCATCGCCTTCTCATAGCTTGCCCGAAGCCGATCATCAAAAGTCGGGTCCAATCGATCCATCCCTCGATAATGAATATTGTGAGCAAACTCATGAATCAAAATATTCTCGCTCCAATACGGATCGCCTTCGAACGCCAGTATATTCTCCTCCGCGCAAGAACAGACTGGTTCCGTTCGCGACCCGCCAAGCCCGCGTGCTCGGGCATCCCAGTAATCCTTCGGTTCCAATTTCGAATGCTCCGGAATATCCGTCGTGTACTCATCATAGCCCATGACAATCATTCGGGAACCACTCTCAATCATCGCGACCTTAACATCCGGACGCTCGGCAAGCATCATGTTAATCAGGTAAGCCGCTTCCTTGAGGGCATAGTCGTCCACTTTTTCTGAGCTAACAATCGGATAGCCATTCGCACTGACATGTTTCGTATAAAAAGAAGACAGCCCTAAGCCTTCCGGAGGCGTAGTTACGATCCAATCACACCTGGCAGTCGTAATGACTACGCAACTTAACAAATTAAATGCTAAAAACCCTGACTTTTTCATAATCAAAACAAATTCTTTCCCACGAAGCACAAGAAGAGATCTAAATCCTGTTTTTCAAGACTCCTTCGTGATCTCTGTGTCCTTCGTGGGAAAACAAATACAGCATACTCAAATAATCCATCTTCTACCCTCTCTCCTACTTTACCGGAATCATTGCCCGGGCGGTTCGATCATCCACGACGAAATAGCCGAGTGGACTATCTGACTGATCGGATATCATCCAAACGGCTCCCGGACGCGTCTTCTGACGCGCACGTTTCCCTGCTCCAATCTCTCCATAAGGAACGGGTTCTCCCTCCGCATTCATCCAATTCAATTTCATCGAAGCCTCGCTCTCATTGAAGAATATGACATCGAAGCTATTGCCATCGGGTTTAGAAGCGGGAATACCACCCGACCCAGCCCGGCGCCACCGAAGCTTTGGCAAGGACGTTTCTTTAGCCGAAACCAACACTGCGAAATCCTTCGGAGCCAAAGACCGAAGTTTAGCAAGCATATCGGAGTGCTCAGGATTCTGGGCCAGGTTAGTCCACTCGTATGGATCCACGTCTACATGATACAGCTCCTCGTCACCACCTGCATAGTGAATGTATCGCCAACCTTCTACGCTAAGCCCGAATGTGCCTGGTTTCCCTCCGTGCGTAATAGAAACGTCATCCCAATTCGCTTTAGGGTCCCTCAAAAGCGGCACAATACTCGGTCCACTATTATCCGACTTGGCGGGCAATCCGCAAAGTTCAACCAAAGTTGGATAGAGGCTCAACAAATTGACCGGCCTGGAACTCCTTCCGCCTGCTTGAGTTCCTTCGGGCAAGCCAGGGACGCCTTTCGGCACTTTTATAATTAAAGGCACCCGGGTTGTCGCCCTCCACATAGTGAACTTCTGCCAGTGTTGTTTTTCACCTAGATGCCAACCGTGATCGCTCCACAATGCGACGATCGTATTATCCTTGTGAGGACTCGTATCCAAAGTATCTAGTACACGCCCGAGCATCGCATCAGCATAGGCAATCGATGCCAAGTATGCCTGTACCGCTTCTCTCCATTGTCCTTGCTCGCGAATATGAGCGAAGTAGCGATTCGGACCGGCCTTCTTTCCAGCTGGAGGCAAATCTTCAAGATCGTCTTCCTGGTAACCGGGCGGAAGTTGAACGTCTTCGAGCGGGAAAAGATCGAAGTACTTTTTCGGAACGAACCAAGGCTCATGTGGACGATAGATCCCACAGGCCAGAAAGAATGGTTTATCGTGCTCCTCCATCAGTTTGGCGCCTACCCAGTCGGCAACCTTCGAGTCGCCCCCGAATTCATCATCCGAAACATCGAAAGCATGCCAATCGGTCTCAACGTATTGCCACGGCCCGCCACGGGGAATCGATTTGGGCCGCTCGCCCCAAGGGATATGCGGTGGGAATGGGTTCTCCGTTTCCTTCTTCGGGTAGTACTCGTCCCAAGACTGGGCATCGATGAAATAGTGAAGCATCTTGCCCGAACCGCCCGCCCAGTATCCGTGCCTGGAAAAGTACTTGGGCAACAACTCCGCATCGGGAAGGACTTCACGCATCTTTTGCCCGTTGGTGTACATGCCGGAATGATGTGGAGAGAGACCGGTAAAAATCGCCGTACGAGAGGGATTGCACGCCGGAGCGGCGCAATGGGCATTGTCGAAAAAGACGCCCGACGCAGCGAGGCGATCAAGATTCGGAGTCTTCGCCTGCGGGTGTCCCCCCATCGGGCCAATCCAGTCATTGAGATCGTCTAGCGCGATAAACAACACATTGGGCCTGTCCGATGCGCAAATCGATACTTGCGCCAGCGAAGCGAATACTACCGCCGTCACCGATAAATAAATACGACTGTGAAAAATCATCATAAGCATCATACCTCCATGGTCCGTTCAAAGTTGCCTTAAGCCATTTTTAAGAGGTCCCAAAAACTAGCCCTCATCAGCAAGCCTTCGAATCTTTCGGTCCTGTACCTTTAGGATAAGTAATCCATCGTCGCTCTGAGCGCTCACATAAAGATAACCATCCCGGTAAATTAGATCGTGGTAATTGTCTGTCCTAATGAATTCCGCTTCCCCGGCACATAAGCGATATTCCCAGAAAGCTCGACATCGTGAGCCCCCGCGAGGGCTTTGTCATGAAGCGTCATCGACACCACCGAGAATGGCTCGCTATTGGCCGCGATGACAACCCCCTGAACTACAAAAACGATCGCTCCTAAAAGCATCGGTACAAAGACTCTGAAATTTGGCGTAATCGACGGACTTTCCATTACCAGTTAAACGTTGAAGAGGTTAATATTTGTTTTGTGTACAAAAGCAAACTATTACTTTCCTTAGTAATAGCTAGCTAGAAAAAGCAGCTTAGACCCGAAATTGCCTAAGAAGCAATTCAATGGATTGCTGTAGGAACGGTATATACCCACGATTTCTCTATTTCCGTTCATGAGCGCATGTCCTATCGCGGGATACCCCCTCTCCTACAGGATAGGGACAGAACGAACCTCGACACAATACTCACTCCCAAAAATTAAATTAATTTCAATTTCAGCTGGTGGAATAACCGTTACGACCCATGATTCAAAAATCGCGTGAATATTTCCCAATACATCGAAAACGACTTAATAGAGAAAATCCGAGGAGGAGAGCAATTGCCGGCCAAGCTTACCCTCGCAACTCTAGCCGCGCAGTATGAGGTCAGCCTGACGCCCGTAAGAGCGGCGCTTCAGAATTTGATCGATGCTAAGTTCATTCTCAAAGGCGACAACGGACGCTTGAGCATCAATACACGAAAAAAATCCAAAACACCGCACAAGAAACGTGAGGCCGATTCAGGGATCCCACACCGCAACTATGATGAAATCATCACGGAAGACATCATTCACCTAGGCATTCAAGGCGAACCCGCTTACCTTCGAGAAGAATCTTCAGCTCAACGCTACGGAGTCGGCCGAACCGTTATTCGACAAGTATTCAATCGATTGGCAGGTGCCAATATTATCGAGCGCGTTCCGCGACGCGGATGGCGCGTGAACCCATTTCGGGAGAAAGAGATGCTCGACTACATCGACATCCGAGAAACGCTTGAACTCAAAGCGCTCAAACTCGCCAGAAAGCACCTCGATCCTGAAAAGTTGAAGGAATTTCTCATTACGAATTCGCCCGATGCCAAAGGTAATCCTCAGCTCGACAATCATCTACACGAATATTGGATCAAAAAGTCCGATAACCGCTATATCCAATCTTTCTTCGCCCAATTCGGCATCTACTATTCGTATCTTTTTTCCTACTCGACCATCGCCACATCGCTGATCGAGGAAAAAGCAGCTGAACACCGTAAAATTCTAAATGCCCTTTTGAACAAAGAGTGGGACGCTGCAAACAGCGCCTTGCTCCAACACATTCGAAAACAACGGCCCAATGTGACGCGGTTTTTCGAGTCTCTATCCGAGAAAAATTCGACCTCTGAAAACGGTAGCAAAACTGCTAGTTAAAAGCAGCCCACTCTGCTCGCCGACGCGCGAGCTCCCATCAATGTCCGAATCACCACCAATGCCCGTCATTCGGAAAGGCAGCTCTATCACCTTGCGATGCATCGGATTGATTCTCAGTTTGACTCTCAGCTATTCGCATGCCGCGCAGTCCAACGACACTCCAGTCAACCGGGACGCTAACAAACCCAATATCGTCATTATTCTCGCTGACGACCTAGGTTACGCCGATGTGAGTTACAACGGCGGCACAGCGGCCACGCCCAACATAGATCGGCTGGCCAACGAAGGCGTAAAACTGCAACGCTTTTATGCCTGCCCGCTCTGCTCGCCGACGCGCGCCGGCTTGATGACCGGCCGATGGCCCATTCGGTACGGTATGGCCGAAGCGGTTATCACACCTTGGCGCAAATGGGGCCTGCCCACCACTGAACAGACCCTTGCCGACATGCTCGCAACTGCCGGCTACGAACGACGTGGGGCTTTCGGTAAATGGCACCTCGGTCACCATCGAAAAGAACTATTGCCGCTCAATCGAGGATTCACCCACTTCACTGGTTGCTACAATGGTTCGTTCGATTACTTCACTCATAAACGTGCAAACCAACTCGATTGGCATCGCAACTGGGAGACCAATCGCGACGAAGGTTACGTAACCGATCTGATCGGTCGAGAAGCCGTTCGCTTTATCGAAGAAAGTCCGACCGACAAACCGTTTTTCTGCTACGTGCCATTCACAGTGCCACACCTACCCTTACAGGCCAAAGAGCAAGACATAGCCAAATACCAACACATTGAAAATGAACGGCAACGCGTTTACTTAGCCATGCTCGATTCGATGGACCAAGTGATCGGACAAATACTCAAAGCAATCGACGACAAGGGCATAGCCGACAACACGGTGGTGCTATTCATGAGCGACAACGGCGGCGTGAGTTTTGCCAACAACGGTCCCTACCGCGGCAGCAAAAGCTCGACCTACGAAGGCGGCATTCGCGTGCCCGCAGTAATTCGTTGGCCGAACGGCATCAAGGGCGGCGGGCGAGCGATTGATGCAATGATGGGATACATAGATGTGTATCCAACCCTCAAAGCCATCGCAGGCGGCACTGAAACTGATCCCAATCCTCTGGACGGCATCAACCTCCTGCCCATCATCCGTGACCAGAAGACGGCCCCGAAACGGAAATGGTTCACCTACGTCGCCCAAGGAACTCCGAGCAATAAGTTCGCCTTGACCGAAGGGCCTTGGAAGCTGGTCCTCGTCAATGGACTGCCCGTTGATGCCGACTTGGAAAAGCCGAACAGCCCACCCACCATCGAACTCTTTCATCTCGATCGCGATCCCTCCGAAAAGACCAACCTCATAACGAAGGAACCGGAACGTGTCGCCACCATGCTCAAAGAGCTCCAGGAACACTATCGCCTCAAAATCTCAGGCATCCCGCACTACCGAGAAGGGGCCGATGATTTCATTGCCCCCAAGGACTGGGTGATTACAGAATAAGCTATAGGAAGTGCGGGTCTCTGCCATATGGTATGGGTTGCTGTCCCTAGGCAACCACAACAACGATCGTCTTCCACGGCTGCTTTGGAACAAGCAGCCCTACCGATTTGGATCGCAGGATACCCTGCAGAACATAGTCACTCTAATCGTCCCAGTGCTTATCGATAATTGTCTGGATGTGAGGATAATTGCGATCGGTTTCATCCAACTCCTGGCGAAGCGACTTCAACTTTTCTTTTAGTTCCTCTACCAGAGCATCGTATTTTGGATCCGAATACAGATTATTCATCTCACTGGAATCCTCTTCAAGATCATACAGCTCCCACCCCGGCGGGGTGACGACATCCGCCTGTGATCCCCAGTAATTCATGCGTGGCGGATCTTCGAAATCAGCTCCGTAGAAAAATATAAGCTTATACCGTTTCGTCCTGATGCCGAAGTGAGCGGGATTGCCTAGCTTATGAGCCATGTGCATCCAATACCTGTAATACGTCGCTTCCCGCCACTCCAACTGCTCTTTCCCATTCAGGGTCCTCGCGAAACTTTTACCCTGCATCGCATCCGGCGCTTCGCCTCCACCAAAATCAATCATGGTAGGAGCGAAATCCGTATTATTTATCAACAAGTCGCACTGACTGCCTTTTTCAATAGTTTCAGGGTAGCGAACGATAAACGGCATTCTCATAGCCTCTTCATACATCCATCTTTTATCGAAAAAGTCATGCTCGCCAAGGAAGAACCCCTGGTCGCCCGTATAGATAACAAGCGTATTGTCATATATGCCTTCTTCTTTAAGATAATCGATCAGCCTCTCAACGTTATCATCCACTCCTTTTACGCAACGGAGATACTTTTTCAGGAATTCCTGATATACGGTCGCAGCGTACTCAGGCTCCGGCAACGATTCGTCAATCCCAAGTCTCTGACCCAATCCCCACTGATTGTTTCTTTTGGATACCGATGCGCCAATGGCGCCAATCATACTATCTTCGTTTCCTCTTGTTGACGCAGAACCAAAGCCTGATCCTGGCTGACTATGCAAATTATCAGGCTCGGGGATTTCTGTGTCCTCCAGGTAAGAATCGTACCTTTTCGCGTTATTGAACATATCATGAGGCGCTTTGAAATGATGCATTAGGAAGAACGGCTTCGACTTGTCCCTATTCGCTAGCCAGTTCAAACTAAGGTCGGTTATAACGTCGGAAGAATGACCTTTATGCTCCGTTATATTGTCCGGCCACTCACTTTTGCTAGAGTCTCTTGTCTCTGGATTGTAGTATTTGCCCTGTCCGGGTAGTACATTATAATAGTCGAACGCAGCGGGCTCCTCCTTCAGGTGCCACTTCCCTATCATCGCCGTTAAATATCCGGCCTTCCGCATTTCAATGGGCAAGAGCTGTCGTTCAGGAGCAATCCGACCCAACAGGTCCAGCACTCCGTTAGTCTGAGAATATTGACCTGTAATTATCGATGCGCGACTGGGCGTGCAGATCGAATTATTGCAGAAAACATGAGTAAAGACCATGCCCTCACTCGCCAGTTTATCAATATTAGGCGTAGGGTTCAAAGATGCCAGCCTTGACCCGTAAACGCCGAATGCCTGAGTCGTATGATCGTCAGACATGATAAACAAAATATTCGGTTTATTCAGAGAGTCGCCATTGGCGTGGGGAATAAATCCAATTGCCGAAATCGCTAGGGAAATAAAAAAGGTTCTGATATTGCTCACTGCTCAAGGGGTTAGAAATCCAATATATAGCTACCTATTCCATCCGAAGAATCCTATTTCCACACAAGCCCTTCGGGAAGCGTATTCAAATTCTCACAATCTGATTCACGCACGATAACCATATCCTCAAGTCGAACCGCGCCGATGGCTTTGCAGTACAACCCAGGCTCTATCGTCAAGGCGTCGCCTACGAGTAACTCGGGCCCTCTAAAATCAAGCAAAGGCGGCTCATGCACGTCCAAGCCAATCCCGTGCCCAGTCCCATGCGTCATTGCGCAATACGTATCGAGTTCTTCGCTACTAGGTAGGCCCACAGAATATCCGTTTGAAGCAATCGAAGCTATCGTCGCTTTATGAACCGATTCTCCAGTGACGCCTGCTCTCGTCGCATTTACACCAGCCCGCTTCGCTTCTGCGACCGCTGCGTGCATTCGAATCACTTCATCCGGAATATCCCCATGAACCACAGTTCGGGTACAATCGCCGCAATAACGCGTCGCCTTGTTCGTCGGAAACACATCGACAATCACCGGGCTACCCGTCTTGAGCGGACCAGATCCAAAATTATGGCAATCGGCTGCAATCGGACCCCCGCCAATAATCGACGATGGATTAGCGAAATTTTCCGCAAGCAAGTATTGATCAATCGCGAAGCGAACTCTCTCGGAAGTCAAAACCTTACCCTCGCGAAGAAGGTTCCCATCGGAATCCGCATCAGATCTGGCAATCATTCCACACGCCATCTCAATCGCTTTTTCCGTTATGCTCTGCGATTCCCGTAACCAGGCAATCTCTTCTTCGTCCTTCTGACGCCGATCCAAAACTCCTAGATCCTCATCGCATTCGACCTCGATTCCCGCTCGGCGAATCATCTCCACGTAAATCAGCGGTAAGGTCCGATCTCCAATCACGCGCGTTACTCCCGACTGACGCAGGCATTCCGCCGCAGCTTGAGCTGTCGCCGTTTCGCGATCGCCGGACAAGCCCTCCGAAGGCGTAAAATCAGCCGGACAATGAACATCGGTAACACGAGCATTCTTCGCTGCCCGCTCCATTTCTATATCACGCAAGATGAGAACACTCCGAGCCCCGCCTTCAAGTTCGATAAGGACTACCGAATCAACCACCGAAAAACGAATTCTCCGATAAAGTGATCCATTCATCGCCGGGCTTCCGGCCATCACAACTGCGGTGTTTTTTTCTAATATCATACAATAAACATTCTCTAAATCGGGGTAAAACAGAGTGAAGACCAGATTCTAATACGGCTGATAATCACCTTCATCTGCAAGCGAAAACGGAAGACGCTAATTCCTATCGCCATTCAATACAACATCCGCATAATTTCTAAGAGACAGTTAAAGTATTACCATTGCCAATATCGGGCTGGCGCAAGCACCAGCCCGACGTCGAAATCTGCACCCATTTAACAGCCCCTAAACAAACGATGACCCCACGTACCCTAACGAACATCACTCTATTCTGCATCGCTAGCAGTCTTTTTAGCCTGAACGCCGAAACTGAAACCCGACCGCCAAACTTCATTGTCATCTTCATCGACGATATGGGCTACGGCGATATTGGTCCATTCGGCTCAACGCTCAATCGTACGCCTAACTTAGATCAAATGGCCCAAGAAGGAATGCGCCTTACCAGCTTCTACGCCGCTCCCGTCTGTACCCCTTCCCGGGCGGCTTTGATGACGGGCTGCTACCCAAAACGCGTAGGCCTCATGTACGGATCTTGGCATCCTGTTTTGATGCCTGCCGACGAACATGGACTCAACCCCGACGAAATTACCATAGCCGAAATACTCAAACACCGCGACTACTCAACCGCATGCATCGGAAAATGGCACCTCGGAGACCAGCCAGCCTTCCTGCCTACAAACAACGGATTCGATACATTCTACGGAACCCCTTATTCCAACGACATGTATCCAGGAAATACTGGCAAGAATCGTAATTTTCCACCCTACCCACTGATGCGAAACGAAAAGGTCATCGGAGAAATAACCGATCAAAATACGATCACGAAAAATCTAACCGACCAAGCTCTCCGTTTCATTGAAGAAAACCAGTCCAATCCCTTCTTCCTCTACATGCCTCATGTGATGGTCCACCATCCGCTGCACGCCGGTCAAAACTTCAAAGGCAAAAGCGCCAACGGCATACTGGGCGACGCTATCGAAGAAATTGATTGGTCCGTAGGCGAAATTTTCAAAACACTAAAACGACTCGGCATCGACAACGACACCCTGGTCATATTCACTTCCGACAATGGCCCCGCAGCCGGTATTGCCGGACCCTTGCGCGGAAAAAAAGGAAGCACTTTCGAAGGAGGCATGCGCGAGCCCTGCATCGTTCGCTGGCCCGGTCGAATCGAAGCAGGAACCCAGACCGACGAAATAACCAGTACAATGGATCTGCTTCCCACACTTGCACGCCT
>JBNMOQ010000084.1:0-17339 GCA_051275055.1 Candidatus Pelagisphaera sp. | reverse complement strand
CTACTATAGGAAGAGTGTATTGGAGACTATTGGAGGGCTAGATTTAGGAGACGTGTATGCGGATTTGGATTGGTTGGCTCGGTGTGCCCAGCTCTTTGAGTTTCACCGTGTAGCGAATGTCTTGTCGGTTTTTCGGTTTCACAGCGGCGGGTTAACAGGCTCGACCTGGAATACGGAATTGCCTAAGGCGATGTTTCGATTGAATCGGAAATACCGGGGGCGTTTGTTTTCGACTGTTGGCAAGCGCTATTTCATGCATCGCATGGAGTCGTTTCCGGTTTATGAAAAATGGATGGAGAAACGTCTTCGAAAATTGGATTGGAGAAATTCAATTGAGAATGGAGGTTATTATATTTTTGGAGCAGCCCTAACAGGCTATGCATGCTTGGAAGAGATGAAACGTTCGGGGAGAGTCTTGTTGGGCTTCATCGACAATTACCCACCTGTCGACCGAATGTATTGCGACTTACCCGTTTTAAAGCCTGCGGAGTTTGCGGGGAAGGTCGGGCCCGGCGTGTCTGGAGTTGTGGTCGCGACAGGCGGTTTTCCTTTTGCGATGGTAAAGCAAATCAAGAAGGCTGGTTGGAGCGGACCAGTGTACTGTTATTCGTAGATCGAGTTAGGGTGTTCGATCAGATTGCGTTTAGCGTTCCATCCTTGCCAGAAGGGGTGGCCATCTTTTATTATAAAACGTTCGGGTTAATTAGTAGGCTCGCCTTTTTACAACTACATCTAAGGGTGATATTAGAATTGAGACATAACCTGTAGATACATTATAGTCCCTTAACGTACAATTTCCAAATTCGCCTCTCGACGTTTCGCTCGTTGTGCCGATCAAGGTCGGACGGAACAAATGGTCGTTATACTCTTCCTCAGAAACCTCGGCACCGTTCATGTACTGCTCCGGGGTTGGGGCTAGAGAGAAATACTCTTCAAGCACCCGGTCAACGCTACATTCACGTCCTTTTTTTCCTGTATAATTGCATGACATGAAGAAGTTCTTCAAGCGCGGCGCAATCAGATCAAGATATCCGCGCACAATCGGAGTGGGCATTTCAGGGAATGAAATTGTATTAAATCCGATATTTATATATGGTAATTCATCGAGGCTGTCATACATGTAGTCGGGAATAAAGATCAAATCGTAACTCTCAAAATCACGAATGAACTCCTTTATGTCGTCACCGGGGCAATAGACATAAGCCTTCAGGTCGGGCCGGTTACTTATCAAATAAGATGCTGAAAATATGAGAGTTTCGGGAAGGTCAACGATAACGTAGGTGCAGTTTTTAAGTTGTTTTAACGCATTTAATGCGAACCCACCGTACCCTGGGCCGATCTCCAGAAAGACAGTTCGCCCCGGGGATTGATCGATGTCGACCATTCCTAATCGCCATAGATTACAGACATATTGTTGGTTTTTGGCGGCGATAGAGTTAATGTCCCGCCCGTCTAGCGTCGGTCCAAAGCGTAATTCATTTGGGCCAGGTGTCGGAGGGTCCTCTGCCCAGAACTCAGATGGTACACCCTCGCCAAGAAAATTGTATCCGGTCACCTCAGCATGAGTAACCGGATCTTGAAAAGCATCACTAAGGTAATAGGTCGCAGTTTCCACGCCCATGAAGGGATCGACATGCAGGCGAATTCTAGTTAGCTCCCGACTGGGCAAATCAAATACATAGCTTAGGGCATTGGTGACTTGTGACCAGGGATATCCAGGGGCATTATCGGGGAAAAGTTCATTTCGCTCAATGATTTGCAAGCGTATTTTTTGCTGATTTTCCGTCAGTTTACTCAGTAACACGGAATCAGATAAAAACGTATTTGTATTCATAAATTTTGCAACTGCAGGCGATCTGAAAAGAGAGGTGTTGACCGGTTGTCAACTTAGAGAAATGGACCACAATACCAGTTTAAACGGTCTTGATAATTGTTATTCGTAGTCTTGGGTTAGGTCGTATATTGAGAGTCGAAGCGTTCGATTAGGTTGCGTTTGGCGCTCCACCCTGGCCAGAAAGGGTGGCCATCTTTTATATAATGCATATACCATTTTCGCCTCCAACGGGTTTGGCTTGGGTTTGCGGGAGCGCTGTGGAGCGTGTGGGCATGCATTACAATGACGCTGCCTTTTCGATATTCTAGTTGCAGCGGTGGGTATCCATCGGGAACTTCTGTCTCATTGCCGAAAGGGTGCTGGATAACGTTACCTTGCTCGTCTTTCGTGAAATTCGCTTTGGGACGATTAGGAAGATCGCCTAGCGTATGGGTTCGGGGGGCGACGACCAGAGAGCCATTTTCCTTGTCTGCATCGTCTAGGGCTATCGCGCAGACGAGGTAGCTGCCATTTGGAGCTTTGGCTGCGTAGTTGTCCTGATGCCAAAGCGAGCCTTTTTCTTTTTCGTTGTTCGGTTTGCAGAAGAAGTAGACGGATCCAATCGGGATCATACGGTGATCTTGAATGTCGTCGAGGAGGTCGACTAAATTTTGATTCCTTAGGGTATCGCGAAAGGTCTCTGATTTATGATGCATCGTAAGATAGGACCGGTAGTCGTTCTTTGCAACTTCTTCGGATGCTTGTATTAGCTTGTCGCATTGTTCTTTGGATACGAGGTCTTCGATTACCAAATAACCATTTTCATGGTAGAACGTTCGTTCTGCATCGGTGAGTTTGTGAGGAGTGATCGGGTCTTGGCTCATTTTGTTTGAATGGGATTGGCTTAGCGTTTGTTGCGTATGAATTGCGATACGTTGGCTACGTCATCGTAATCACAGTTCCCTCTCCTTTGGTCGACGAATTGGCCTACGATGAGATTTGCGTTCTCAGGGGAATTGGATACTTTTTCAAGCGTATCTTTCAAATCCTTGATTGTGTTGTTGGTAGATAGATTTGAAATTTCGGATACAGTATCCTGAATCCGATCGCGCTCAGAGGAGTCATCGGTTACGAGGTCCGATTTGGAAAGCTCGATGGCGAAGTCGTAGAAACCGAGTAAGATAGCGCAAACTAGAAGAGATTGGTTTTGCCTGGGAGTGTTTGTTGTGGGAGAGGTTCCGATTGGGTCTTTTAGAAAAACTGCATCGGCGTACATGGCTCGCTCTTTCGTCACTTGGGTTTGTTTGTCGATGTGCTTGCACGATCGCGTGTGGAGGGAAGAATCGAATCCGTAAAAGGAAAACCCCAGCTCGCGAAGGTAGGACTCTATATCCGAAAAAAGTTTTTGATCTTTATATATTTCAAAGAAAGATACTTCGCACACGATCGCTACAGTGTTTCGCTCAAGGACATTTCGAGCTCCTTGCAGTATTTCAAATTCGGAGCCTTGCGTGTCGATTTTTAGAAATTCACCAAAGTTCGACTTTTCATGATAGCGTTTTGAGTGTATAGAGTCGAGCGTATCTGTATTGACAATCGTTTCGCCGATTTTCTCGAATTGCTTCATGTTGTAGCGAGAAACGAAAGCGTCATTGGATGGAAGTAGAGAGTGATTCGTGTTCGCTTTCATTAAGTGCAAGGGGAAGGCCCCGGCTTTGTTGTAAAGACCGATCGGTTCAAGTTTGAATTCAGCCCATGGCTTGCGGACCTCTTTAATTTGCATCAAACGCTCGCATTCTTCCTTGTCAGGTTCAAAGCCGACGACTGAAACGATATCGGCTATCGGCACGACTAGATCGTGAATACCGCCTCGCGCGCCTACATCGATGAAACCGAGCGGACTTTGTTGGAATGAGCGGAAAAGATCGGATTCTTTGAAGTTCGTATTCTTGGAAAGTTGATTAGTCGGAAGCTGCAACATTATAGGCCGTTAATTTTTGAGTGCGGTAGTGCGGGGAACCTGACGTCGACTATTTTAGGAACGGCGCTTCGGCGTCTCGTTGAGATAAGATCGGATCCTTGATTGGCCAAAAGGCATTAAGTTTAGGATCGTCCCATCTAACGGTTATTTGGTTCTCGGCCCCTGAGTAGTAATGGCTTTGCTTGTACGAGAATATGCAGCGGTCGCTCATCGCGAGATGGCCATTTACGCAGCCAGCTGGAACGAGCAATTGATGGCGGTTTTTTTCGTTAAGCGTGAAGTACTCGCGGTTGAGGTAGCTTGGCAGAGCTTTTCGCATGTCTGCGATCACCATGTAAAAACTACCTTCTAAGCATTGAATGAGTTTCCACGTTTTCGAATCTCCATGCAGGCCTCGTAGCGTGTTTTTGATGGATACGGAAATATCGTCCTCGACGAATTCGATGGGATTTCCGTTAAGATCGTCAAAGGCGTATTTTTCGCTGGAGAATGTTTCGATGTATTCCCCACGGAAATCTTGGAACGTATCGGGTTGGATGAGCTTAAGGCCTGGGATTTTCGATGATTCGGAAATTACTTTCATGTTGAGGCGAAATTGTGGTCGTGGAAATAACGAGTAGGATCGCTTGTTGGAGCGATATGGAATGATGCGAGGGTTCGGGTCATATCGAATTCGTTTTGGATTATCCGGCTAGAATCATCGGTGTCCAGTTAAAGGTCGTTGAGTATTAAAAGGTGTTGGGCTTATTTATGAAGACTTGGCTGGAGGAATCTCGGAAAAATGGAGTTGTTTCGATAGCGCTATTGGGTTACTCGTAGAGTCGAATTTGTCGAATTGGCCCGCTAATTGCTATGTTGTTTGGGATAGTATGTTAGCGTTGGTAAACAGTACCGTTTTGGGCTTTGGAGCGAAATGCTGCGGCAGAATTTGCCGTGTAGATCAATGTCGTGTATATTTAGGGTTATGCATGTAGTCGGATCCATTATCGCGCGGCTTGGGAGCAAGCGATTAACGTACAAGAACCTATTGCCGTTCCAGGGTAAACCTTTGGTGGGTTTAGGGATAGAAATATTGCGAAAGGCGAAGCTAGTGGACGAAATCGTGGTTTCGACGGAAAGCGAACTGATCGCTCGGGTAGCTTTGGATTTCGGGGCGACGGTATTGAGCCGGCCAGAAAATTTAGCGGGGGACGGGATTCCGTCAGTTCCGGTTTTTCAGCACATCGTTAGTCGTTACCCCTGCGATGTTCATGTGAATTTCAATACTAATTTCCCTCTCTGCGAAGCTTCGGTGATCGATCGGGCGGTCGAGCTGGCCATTGAGAATGGCGAAGCTCTCTCGAACCCTTACGCGGCGTGGGCTCAGACTCGCGACTGTCTCGAACGATATGGAGACACGGTTAATATTTCGGCTCATCAGCATGAATTCGACGATGTTCGGGCGGGTCGAATCGACATACATAGTTTCGAGGATTTGCTCGAAACTTATCGATTGAAACAAGGCGAAGCTCCCGAAGGGCTTCCAGAGGTGTTTTGCCTCGATTCCACTCAAGGAAGGGGTCCTCAAAGTCGATAATCTACATAGAGGAAATTTTCTAGATGCGCCGACGAAATTACTCGTTATGATTCCTGTTAAAAACGAACGCTATCCTAATACCGCCAAAGCGATTTTGGCATTGTTCATCATTTCCATAGTGATGGGACATTCGATGTTGCGAAGTGCGGACAAACGGACTCGTGCCCACTTCACCGCAAGAGATGGTCGCTCAACGACGGAGGGCAAGAATGCTACGGCGCTAAAAACGGCTTTGGCCGATCAAGATTCTGTGGCTGCCGAGAAAGGCCGCAAGAATGAGGCTCGAATCCGGGCGGAACTGGAAAAACGTATTCAGGCGGAAGAACGTCTTGCGCAAAAGGCGCTTGAAAAAAGGATTGGCGAAGAAGAGCGTCTAGCTCGGAAGGATTTACAGAAACGTCTCGATGAAATGGAGCGCACTGCGGAATTAGCTCGGAAGTCTCATACGGAAGGCGATGTTGCGGTTTTGGAGAAAACGAAACCTTGGTATAATCCGGTTGGGTGGCGTTCGCCGTTTGCGAGCAAGGATTCGAAGAATTCGAAGGCTGCCAATAAAGTTCTCGAGGATGAGGTTCGAAAAAGAATGGAATCGGAGAAACGTCTCGCGGCGAAGGAGCTTCGCGCTCGAAAGGAGATGGAGAAACGCTTTGAGGAAGAAGAGCGTTTGGCATTGAGAGAATTGAAGAAACGCCTCGAAGCGGAAGAGCGGCTGGCGATAGTCGCTCGCGCGAGTCAATTGGAGAGCGACTTGGCTGCTACCAAAAATGCGAATCCTTGGTACAATTCTGCCGGATGGCGTTCGCCACTCCAGAAAAAGGAGAAGCTCAAGGGCTACCTAGCCTACAATGAGCCGGTGCCATTGCGTTTTTCGAATGAATATCTGCTTGGCAATCAATCACTGTCAGCATCCTTGCCTGAATTTTCGATGATAACGCCTAGTCAAGAACCGCTTATTATCGAAACGCGTCTCTCGGAAAAAGAGATCCACCAAAACGAACTATTGCGCCAAGTGGTAGTGAAAATGGATCCGCACACCATCGTCTCGGGCACGATCGATACGTCGATTCCTCGATCTCGAATCGAAGGGCCGCGTTTTGAAATCGAAGAGAGTACCGATTCGGTGATACGTCGGGAAGAGGTGCTGATCTTTTTCGAGAATCAGCGAGAAGACGGCGGCGGAAGGACCATAGTGCCATTTTCGCCAGCCATGCCAACACAGCAACCACCGGTCGATAGCAAAGCGAATTATCGAATAGAAAAATGAAACCATACCGTGTAATGAATTTCTGGATATCGAATCGGAACCTAAACATCCTTTGGGGGTTAGCGTTGGCATGGTCGATGTCGAGCGCAGCTCTCGGTTCGTCGCCCCCGCCTGACGCTCATGCGCCTGCGCCTGCGGTTGACCACGCTCCTGAAACTGCTGCCGCCCACGGAGGTGAAGCGGAGGAAGGGGAAGAGATTGAGCCTCGAGTAGACCGCGTGGTGATTATCGAGCCAAAGAAGGTATTGGATAAGGAAGCGACTGCCGTTGAGGTTCTCAAATACAAAGACCTCGCGACTTCGCTTTGGCGTGGAGGTGACTATGAGTTGGCGGAAAAGTATTTCTCGGCGGCATTGGGAGCACCGATTCGCTTGCCTGAAAAGGAGGACGTTCTATTCGCCATGAGCGAGCTGTATCAGGAGTCGGGAATGCACGCGAAAGCTGTGGCGACATTCGAGCGATTGGTAGAGGAATTTCCAAGTAGTCGTCGCGCTCCGATCGTTTATATGGAGCTCGGTCATTTATACCGGGAGATGGGCGGCTTGGAGATTGCTATTTCGAAATACTACATGGTGTTGAATTCCTCTCTGAATGCGTCGGTCGATCAGGTCGAAAAATTCCGGTCGCTTTCCTTGAATGCAAAATTGGAAATAGCGAAGACGCACATGGATCTCCTTGATTTCGATGAGGCGTTTCGCCAATACGATTTACTTTCTCGCCTGAAACTTGAGCCCATCGAGAGAAGGAGCGTTCAATACAGAGTGTGTCACTTGCTGTATAATATGGGCAAATACCAGCAAGCGGTTTCGAAGTTGAAACACTTTTTGGAAGAATACGCAGTGAGCCCTCACTCGCCGGAGATACGTTACCTACTAGCTAAGTCGTATGAAAAGCTAAACCGCAAGCCGGATGCTTTGCGCGAAGTCGTCCTTATCCTGCAGCGTCAGTCGAGTCCGGATACGGCGCTGGTTGACGACGCGGATTATTGGAAGCAGCGGATGGGCAATGAACTGGCCAATGAATTTTATCAACAAGGAGACTATCGCAGCGCACTTACGATTTACCAATCGTTGGCGAAGTACAACGCTAGTCCCGCTTGGCGCTGGCCTGCGATTCACCAAATAGGGCTTTGTTTCGAACGTCTTGGCTTGCCAGAAAAAGCGGTGATGGCGTATCAAGAAATTCTTGACCCAGAAAATGGAAATCTAGGGGATGAAACGACTTTAGACCCTGGTATGCTTTCGCTTCGCGAAATGGCGAAATGGAGGCTTGAACACTTGAACTGGGAAGACGATCTTGTTGCGAGACTCAACGTACTTGGAGCGCGATAGATAATGGAAGCAGAACAAACCGAACGCATACTGAAGGAGCATATTCGCTTGTGCTCGGATCTGCACGATCTCTTCATTGAAGAAGGGAAAATAATGCGGTCGACGGGGACGGCTCCAGACGAAGAATTTCTAAATAGAAAGCAGAAATTCCTACCCGCATTGGACAAGGGCTTGGAACTTTTACAGCGTATCAACGAAGACCCTACGGCGTTCGATCGTTCGGTAGCGCCGCTTGTAGAAGAGGCTCGTTCTCAGGTGATGAAGCTGATGATGCTCGATCGAGAGAACGAGCGTCTGTTGCTAAAGACATCCCTGCCTCCGAAGATGAAGGGGGCGTACGGTAAGGCAGCCGCAGGCCAAGTAGCCAAAGCTTACAGCAAGTACGCGAAAGGCTAATTGTAGCCTTTCGTGTGAAGAGAGAGGGATATTTATCCCCGAGTCATTTGACTGTCTCGAAAGGCCTGTCGACGGAACCTTCGACCAGTTCGACGAGTTCCTTGATGTTGAATGGTTTCGCGAGAGTAGCGATTAGGTTGGAGTACTTGAGGTGCGCGGCTTCTTCATGGAAACCAGAGACGATGATGAATTTCGTCTTGATGTTCTGCCAACCGGATAGAAATTCGAGAACCATTTCTCCGGAGAGTCGCGGCATTTTGAGATCTAAGAGCACGACGTCGAATTGATGGTTCGGATCCGAAAGTACCGATACTGCGTTGTGTCCGTCGCAGAGTACTGAAACGTCATGCTGTTCTCCGAATACTGTGAAAAGGAGAAGGCGGATTGCTGGGTCGTCGTCGACGATTAGAATTTTCATATTCCGTGGTGGATTTGTTGGACTATTTGTTTAGCGCCACGATTGACGAGGCGTATTTCTAAATCGGATATTTGGGCGAATGCTCTATAGCATTGTTGAAAAGGGGGGGGCGGCGTTAGTAAAGTATTTACACCTTAATTGTCGCCTAGTAAAGAAGGTTTGTTTGCGGCTTGGATCGCTGGCGACATAAGGGCGTCGCTCTCGATTAGAGATTGGTTTACCTGGCCGTAGAATTTGCGGACTTCGGCTTCCATTATACGAGTGGTTTCGCGGATGGCGCTAAGGTCATGATTTTCGATCCACTGCTTTTCGGTGATCGTTTGGAGAAATTCGATTTTCTCGGCAAGCGCTGCGAGCGCATTCAAACTGGTAGTGAGGATGGGCGCGTCGGACTGGCTCGGTTCGATCGATTGGATTTTTGTTGGAGCGACGGCTGGTTCGCTTGCCTGTGGAATTTGGGCGGAGTGATCGCCGGAGAGGTCTTTGACGGTTTCGAGAAGAGCCCGGTAGTTGAATGGCTTGGGGAAAATCTTGTTGGCTCCGAGGCGATTGAATTGCTTTTCGGATTCCGGATTTAGGTATCCGGTCAATACGATGACAGGGATGTCCGGGTGCGCTTTCTTGATCGCGGCTATCACTTCGAGTCCGTCGCGTTTCGGGAGATGGTAATCGAGGATAACAAGATCGGCGTTGCTGTTCAGGCCTTTGTTGATGCCGTCTTCTCCATTGTCGGCTTCGTCGATGTTGAAATCGCCTTTAAGGACTTCGCGCACAACCATGCGGAGGGCTGGATCGTCTTCGACGAGTAGAACGTTTTTTTTCATCTTAGTTTGCTGCTGTTGAGTTTTGGAAATTGTGGTTTAAGCGGTTGACGTTGCGGATTTGCTCGGAGCCGAGCATTTCGCGGCCGGCGAAAAGGATGGCGATTGGAATGCCATTGTTCGCTCGAATCGGGTACTTGGATCCGCGGAGCCAGCTATTGCCCCAGGCGAGTGAAATGAGTTCGCGCACGTGATGCTTGGGGCGACAGCTTTCGATTACATCTCGGTCGTCGTCCGCTCCACCTGGATCGACTTCGAGACCAAACTTGGTGGTCGTCGGGCGGCGTTCGATCGGGGATTGGTAAGGGGAAAGGATCCTGCGACCGGCCTGATTCAAATAGAAAATCTCGTCGCGATTGAAGTAGGCGAATACGCAGTAGTTGAGGTCGTCGAGAGCCCTTACGTTGGCTTCCAGCAATTGTTCCGCGTTTTGGTAAACGAAGTTGACGGTGCCGATAGCGGCATCGAGGGCTTCTGGCATGGATGCTTGAAGCAGTTTATCGTAGTCAGGCATGAAGATAGTCCTATAGGCAGGCGTGCACATAGAGGAAATCGGCGCCGAGAGGGGTGTTCTTAAGCGAAAACTGCTTAAGGCCGATGGGTATAGCAGCTTATTTTCGTCGATTGCGTGGATGCATCGAAATCGACTTGGAAAAGAACGATATCGCTCGGCAAATACGCTGGCTAGTTGACGCCAGGTTCGAAGGCTTTGAGCGCCTTTTCGAGGCGGAAGCGTCCTTCGAGCACGGCTTGTTCGAGGTTATTCTCGTCGATGTGGAAAACATCGGGATCCATCTCGAGGGCCCAGGCGTCGCGCCCGTCGTTGCAGCCGATGACGGATGCTCCCCAATTGGCTACTTGAAGCGCTCCAGCGAGCTCTTTGAACTCCCCAGCTTTGTGCGGGTCGTATTGATAGCGGATCGGTAGATAGACTGACTCGGAGAATCCCCAGTCTTCGAGCATCTTGGCGCCGGCTTCGGCGTGATCGAATCCGAGGGTCGCTGTTTCGGCGACACTTACGGAGATTCGCTCGGTTTCTACTTTGTGGAAAATATTTGTATAGCGTTCACCGCATCCGTGGTGGAGGGCGAGCTTTCCAATATCGTGGAGCAATCCCAATGTGTAGGGGAGGCCGTCGAGATCGGTGACATCTGCGGCGATGATGTCCATAATGAGAGCGACGGCGAGGCTGTGTCGCCAGAGGCTTCCTTTTTGGATATCCATGCTGGCAAGTTCCCCAGTGAGGAATTCGCCGCTAGTGACTAAATTTACGATTCGGTAGATTTCTTTGATCCCGAGCATGGAGACCGCGTCGGTAAGATCGGTCACGGGAGATGGGGGAGCGTAGACGCTGCTGTTGCTGAGTCTCAATACGCCGGCCACGATCGCCGGGTCGGTTTGGATAAGCGAGACGACGTCGTTGGCATCGGTGTCGGGATCTTGCATGATCTCCACCAATTTAGGCAGGACTTCGGGTGCGGGAGGCAGACCTTCTAGGTTGTTGACGAGTTCTGATAAAGTCATGCTAGACTGAATTTGAAGGTTCCAGTTGGCTTTTTCAGCTCAACTTCGCCAGTGGCGATATTTAGGTGAACGGTGCGATTGTTTACGCCTCCGATGTCGGCTCTCACTACGGGAATCCCAAGGATGTTGACCATCTTCTTGACGGCCGCGATATTACGTTCGCCGATCTTGAACATATCGGCTCCGCTGATGATTGAAGCGCCGCCTGCTACGAAGGCTTTGAGGCGTTTGCGCTCGACTCTCAGACCCATGAGATTTCGAAACATGAGAGGGATGCCGGTGTCGGCGAACATCGCAGGCTGCTTTTGCGCCTTTTCCAGAGAGAGGTTCGAGTCGGGCAGCATGATGTGAATCAGTCCGCCAGCTTGGACCATGCTATCGTAAACGACGAGGGCAACGCACGATCCTAGAGCGTATGTGCTGATCGTTACGGTGGTGTTGTTAGACACCGCTAAGTCTCCTACGCCGACTATGGCTTTCTGCGCGAAAAAATTGGGTAAACTAGGAGCGCCGCTCATTTAGTTGAAAAATCGGCTGTACGCATTGTTGATGGATGTCTCAATAGGACAGATACTGCATTCGAAAACGCTTCAATCCGTATTGGAGATTTGGGAATAGAAAGCCTTAGAATTGGGCAAATTCTCCGGCTAGTTCTGCCGAGACGACTTTCTCAATATCGAGTAAAGTGATGACGTTGTCCTTAACTTTGGCTATGCCCAGGCAGCATTCGGTACTAAGGCGCGTCCCGAAATCGGGCGAAGGTTCGACGTTGTTTTCGGTAACGTTCAAGACTTCTTCGACGGTATCGACGACAAGTCCGAGCAGCGTATTGACGCCTTGGCCGTTGTCGACGTCGACCACGATGACACATGTGCGCTCAGTGGCTTCTTCGGCATTGAGATTGAATTTGAGACGGAGGTCGACCACGGGGATGACTTTGCCTCGAAGATTGATGACGCCTTTCACATGAGCCGGCATTTGGGGCACAGGTGTGATTTTCTGCATGCGAATGATTTCGCGAATTCTGAGCACTTCGACTCCGTAGGATTCTTCGGCTAGCAGGAAAGTAAGAAACTTACCTGATGAAAATGATGTGGAGAGCGTTTCGTTGCTTTCGAAAATTAGGTTACTCATGGGTGTGGTTGCGTTAAAATTGGGCGATTTTTCTAGCCAGAAGGCGCTTGGTAGCTACATCGGCCCGTTGCCCCGCTTCTTTAAGGAGAAAAGCAGTAGAAATGCGTATACGACTGGCTAGTAGTCCCTATCGGTTGGCAATCGCGAAATTAGCGTAGGGCGAAGAGACCGTTGGCTAGCGAAAGACCATCAAACGCTGCGTGATGGGATTTGCGTAATCGTGCTCCATAATCTTGGAGATAATGCCCTGGGTGAGACGCCTGTCTTCGGGAATTAGAAGCAATCCCGAAGGACTGTAGATTCCTTTGGCGAGCACCATTCCTGGCTCGAGTTCGGATAGGGTTAGTTCTCTAATTTTTTTGGGAAGATTGGTCAGGTTCGAGCTCTTCATGAAGAGTCGAACTGCCTCCGGATGATAGGATTTTCCGGATTCTCTTATGAGTTGTTCCAGTGCCTGATCTTTGGGAAGAGAGCTTTCGACGAAGCCGACGGCCACGGCGAGATGCCGGGCAGGAATGGGGATGCTTTCGCGAGTGAGTTTGTCCGGATAGCCTCGTCCATCGAAGCGTTCGCGATGGGCTCGAATAGTAAGGCCTACGTCTTCGAGCGTGTCGACGAATCCAGCTAAGGTCTGTCCGTAAACCGGGTAGTGTCGAATGAGCGTTTGCTCTTGTTCGTTTAGGCTTTGGGGGTCGTTCAGGCTTTTCGTGAGCAGGTCTCGAGGCAGTCCGATCTTGCCGAGATTGTAGAGCCAGGAGCTGACGGTGAGCACTTCTTTGTCGCGCGGCGATAGCAAATCGGATTTGGCGATTTCACGGCAGATCGACACGACTGCTTTGGTTTGTTCGCCTAAAATGGGATGGAAGGCTTCGATTAGACGAAAACAGATTTCGAGGGAATGGCCGAAGTTTTTTTCGAGCGCCTGGTTCGATTGGTTCAGGCTTTCGGATTGATCTTCAAGTATCCGAATTTTGTCCTCTAATGCTGTGTTGGAAGAAACCAGTTTTTCGTTGAGCTCTAGAGTATCGGCGCTGAGGCGTTGGTTGGCTTCGACCAGGGCGTAGCGCTGGACGGCATTGTCGATCGTCGCGAGTACTTCTTCTCGTATCCAAGGTTTGGCGAGGAAGCGGAAAATTTCGCCGCGATTTACGGCTTCGATTACGGTGTTGAGAGTGAGGACTCCGGTGATGAGGATACGGGAAGCATTCGGTTGGATCTGTTTGCACTTATCCAGGAATTCCAGACCGGTCATCTCAGGCATGCGGTGATCGGAGATGATTGTTGCGAATCGCGTATTTTCGAGCGCAACCAAGGCGTCCTTTGCGCTGGTGAAGGCTTGGACGCGGTAACGTTCGCGCAGAAGGGTTTCCTTCATCGCAAGGAGAACGATTTCGTCGTCGTCAAGCACGAGTATATCGCGCGATCTCGTTTCGGATACTCGCATATTGATCGTAAGCTAGCCTAGCTGAAGAGCTTGGACAGCTTTTTCAAGAGTCCATTTGGTTTTGAGGATCCCGAGGCGAGCAATCCGCACTGTTTTTGGATGTTCTCGTCCATCGATTCTAGGCTATCGTCGAGAGCGATCACAGCGAGTTTTGGAGGCGAAGTTTGTTCTGAGATCGTGGCTATGAGCGGATCGAAATTTTCGTCGAGGGCGCTTTTGAAAACGAGTATGCCGTCTAGGTCGTCCTGCATCTCTTTTAGATCGAGCATGAGTTGGTGAGTGTCGATGTGGATGCGAAATTTCCAATCGGAGCTGCGGATGGCGTTGACGAGCGGGTGGCGAGTGATGTCTTCCCAGCTATAGATGAGAATGGTCGGGATGCGTTTGGGTTGTACGGATGGGGCGGCCGCGTCTTGAGTGTAGCTCGTCGGAGTGGACGGGATCGTCTCTGAAAGATTGGCGAGCGGCAGTCGCATTGTAATGGTGGCGCCTTTTTCGGGAACGGAATCGATCGTCATGTTTCCGCCGAGTTCTTCGGCGAAGCGTTTGACGATGAACAAGCCCATGCCGACGTGGGCTTTCGGGTCTTTCGTCGTGTAGAATGGATCGGCGACTTGTTTCAGGTGGCGCTCTTTGATCCCGTGTCCGTTGTCTTTGAATTGGATTTGAACGAAGCGGTTTGGATTATCCGAATCGGCGTTGTCGATAGCAGCGCAGCTGATGGAGATGCTCGGTTTGTTGTTCGCGGCGTCGGCTGCGTTCGAAGCCAAGTGAAGGATCGCTTGCTTGAAGCGGTTGCCGTCCAAGCGCGCGGGTAGGGATTCGTCGCTTAAGTTGAATTCGAGATTAACATGTCGGGGCAGTATTGCTCGAACGTAGTCTTCTTGCTCTTGGATGAGTTTGGGAATTTCGAAGTAGCTGGCTTCCCCGTCGGTCATGGAAGTGAGGGCGCGGATCTGTTTGGTAATCTTTTGGGCGCGAATGGAGCTGTCGCGAATATGCATCATCGCTTCGGTCATCGTTTCAGCGTCCGATCCGGGAACGGCGTAGAGTTCGCTGAGCGAGAAGATTCCCGCGATCATGTTATTGAAATCGTGGAGAAATCGCTTGGTGAGCGTCGTGGCGACTTCTTTCCAGGAACGTTTTACGAGTGTATCCATCGCTTGGATGCGAAAGGAATCATCGATGATACGTCCTAGGAAACCGACGAGTTTGTCTTCGGAATCGCGAAGGGGGGTGACGTAGTCTTTGACTGGTAGCCAGGTCCCTTTTTTCGAGGTGTCGAGTCGATAGACGATCATGGCTTCCCCGCCGCTTTCGCCGAGTTTTTCGATAACGGCTTTATAGTGCGGTCGATCTTCGGCGCAGACGAGATTGGACCAAGTCTCTCGTTCGGAAACCAGCGTTTTGAAGGACTGGGGCATGAACTCGAAAGCTTTGTTCGAGAGGTAGCGGATCGCGAGGGATTCCGAGTCGATTAGGTAACAGGCTCCGGGTCCGTTTTCGATAAGGGCGCCGCGTTGGGAGTCGCCAGTTTCAATCCCTTGGATATTGGCAAGGGCTTCGCCTAGGTTGGCGCAAATCGACGGCTCTTTCGGGATAGCTTGGCTCAAAATCGTTTCAATGATGCGCGGATTGATTCGCACGTTTCCGATGGGCAAGAACCATAGAAGTCATTTGCCGGGATGCAATGCTCGAACCATCAATATTGAAGGTGACTTCGGGGGACCTAGAATCCTCTCTGTTTGCCGCTATTTTTCCGGTAATCGGTAGATTGCGGGCTTGATGGTCTGGTAGGGATGATTGACTCCGGCGAGACTTTCGGCGTGGCCGATTAGAAGATAGCCTCCGGGCACGAGATTCTGAGCGAGACGGCCGACCAAGTCTTCCTGGGTTTCGCGATCGAAATAGATCATCACGTTGCGGCAGAAGATGACTTGGAATTTCTCTTTCCAAGGGAAGCTGTTGGCGAAGAGGTTGAGGCGATGAAAATTGAGGCGCTTGCGAAGCGTCGGATGAATGCGGTAGTAGCCGGCCATTTGTTGTTCGCCCTTTTGGAAGTATTTACGGCGCCATTCGGGTTGGATTTGCTTGAGGCGATTTTCGTCGTAGACGGCTTTGGATGCGAAATCCAAGACTCTCGTGGAGATGTCGCTGCACTGGATATCCCAGTGGGCTTCGGGTTTGTTGCGTTCGAGGTATTCTGCGAGCGTGATTGCGACGGAGTAGGGTTCTTCGCCAGTGGAACAAGCGCAGCTCCACGTTTTGAGCGATTGGGAGTTGCCGAGCTTTCCATCGACGAATTGAGGGAGAATGGTTTCGTTGAGGTAGTTGAAGTGATTTACCTCGCGGAAAAAGAAGGTGTGATTGGTCGAAATCGCGTCGATCAAATGGTAGAGTTCGCCGGTCTTCGGGTCGTTCCTCAGCATGCGACAATAGTCGTGCAGGGAGTTCATCCCGAGTAGGCGGACCCGTTTCCCCAATCTTGCGGTGACAAGTTCGCGCTTGTGGTCACCTAGATTGATACGTGTCTCGTTGTAGATTAGCTCGCGAACGAACTTGTAGTCTCCATTTGAGATTTCGGCCTGATGGTTCGCAGCGGCGGCAATGTTTGATTTTGTGTGAGATTCGAACACGTGTGTGGGATGTCTTAAATTTGGTCGTAACGCGCGGGAAATCGATTTTGCGGCAGTACGAACACTAGATCGCTTGTTGTTGGATAAACTTAAGCGATCAACACCGTAGTTTTGCTTGTTCGCTGGTTTTTTCCAGAATTCCCGGTTTTTGCGTCATCGTGTCGTTTTGGATGGCGTTTAACAGCGGGCTCGCTTGATTGTCCGGTTTTGAGGATCGATTCTATGCCAACGAAGAATACATCGAAATTGCCTGAAACGGGAAAGGGAGTTCGCATTCGCGAGCTGCTTTCGCAACGCATTCTTTTTTTGGATGGGGCAATGGGAACCATGATCCAGCGTTATAAGCTGGAGGAAGCGGATTTTCGAGAAGGCCACTTCGAAGATCATCATATCGATCTGAAGGGTAATAATGAGTTGTTGGTATTCACGCGCCCGCATGTCGTTACGGAGATTCACAAAGCATTTTTGGCGGGCGGAGCGGATATTATTGAAACGAATACATTCAGCTCGACGAGTATCGCTCAAGCGGACTACGAGCTCGAGAGTATCGTCTACGAGCAGAACTTAGCTGCAGCTCGCCTGGCGAGGCAAGCGGTCGACGAATTCGTAGCGGAAAATCCAGAGCGTGAGTGTTTCGTGGCAGGAGCCTTGGGGCCGACTAATCGGACGGCTTCGCTTTCGCCAGACGTGAACCGTCCAGAGTATAGAGCGGTTTCGTTTGATCAGCTCAAAGATGCGTACGCGGAGCAGATCCGGGCGTTGGCCGAAGGAGGCGTGGATCTCTTTTTGCCGGAGACGGTTTTCGATACGCTGAATCTTAAAGCCTGCATTTACGCCCTCGAGGAATTCTTCGAAGAGCGGGGAGAGCGTATCCCGGTGATGCTGAGCGTGACGATTACCGATGCGTCGGGTCGTACGCTTTCGGGGCAGACGGTCGAGGCGTTCTGGAATTCCGTCGCTCATGCGAAACCTCTTAGCGTGGGTATTAACTGCGCGTTGGG
>JBNMOQ010000083.1:0-17574 GCA_051275055.1 Candidatus Pelagisphaera sp. | reverse complement strand
ATAACATTCGTGTGGAGATGAAGAAACTGGGGATCGACAAGGAAATCGTATCTTCGGATGGCACTTGTATTGTACATGATCAATTCGACCCGAATTTGATAGCCGAATCGCGCGAGAAGTTCCCGGGTTTGAAAGTCGTTTCTCATCCGGAATGCACAATGGAAATCACTGGCCTCAGTGACTATGTGGGTAGCACGGGCGGGATGATGCAGTACGTTAAGAAAACCGAAGCGCCTTACTTTATGATGCTGACCGAGTGCGGCTTGGTTGAGCGGATCGAAGTCGAAAGCCCGGACAAGCGCTTCATATCTGGGTGTAAGCTTTGCCCATTCATGAAAATGAATTCCCTAGAGAAAATCCGAGAATCGCTAATCTCTCCCCGTGCGGATCAAGTGATCGAGTTGGAAGAAGGATTGCGATTGCGGGCATTGGGTGCGATCGAGCGGATGTTCGAAATGGCCTAGGGAGTATTCCGTTGTATTTGCTTACGATTTCCTAGATCTTCGTTTTTCGGTTAAAAAGTGGATACGATTCGAACAGATTGTTTGGTAATTGGCGCAGGGCTCGCAGGATGCTCCTATGCGCACTACGCGTCGAAGCTTGGGATGTCGGTGACCTTGGTTTGTTCGGATGAACTTTCCAAAGGCGCGAATAGTCAATGGGCTCAGGGTGGTATCATTTTCGATACTACGATCAATGCTGAGCAGTTGAAGCGGGATATTCGAGTGGCATCGGATGGCACTTCGAATCCGGAGGCGGTTGATTCGCTAGTCGAAAACGGGCAAGAAGCGGTGCAGTCATTGCTCTTGGATGAACTTGATGTGGCGTTCGATCGCGACGAGTCAGGGAATCTTAAATACACGCGCGAAGGTGGGCATTCGGACAAGCGGATCATTTTTGCAAAGGACCTTACGGGTCGGGCTATTCTGACGAATATGCACAAGCATGTATTGGGTTTGGATGGAGTATCCGTGATGACCAATACAGTCGCTGTGGATCTACTGACGCTTTCGCACAACTCGGTGGATGCTTTGGACAAGTACAAGCCGATCACCTGCATTGGCGCTTACGTCTTGGATACGCAGAGCGGAGAGATTCGAGCGATCATCGCTAAGAAAACGATTTTGGCGACTGGCGGAGTCGGGCAGATTTACCAAAATACGACGAACCGGAGCGGCGTAGTGGGGCATGGAATATCGATGGCGAAACGTCTCGGTGCACGTGTAATCGATTTAGAGTATATTCAATTTCACCCGACCGTTTTTCTAAAAAAAGGAAGTCCTGTTTTTTTAATCTCGGAAGCGGTTCGCGGCGAGGGAGGCGTATTGGTCAACGCGGAAGGCGAAGCGTTTATGGACGAGCAGCATCCGATGAAGTCTTTGGCGCCGCGCGATATCGTGGCACGAGCGATTCATCACGAGCTGATCGCATCGGGCGAAAATTGCGTCTATATCGATTTGTCGTCAATGACTGCGGATTTCATAAAAGATCGTTTTCCGTCGATTTATCGGCGTTGTCTTGAAAACGGTATAGACATAACGAAGGAACCAATTCCGGTGGCTCCGGCTGCTCATTATTGCTGCGGCGGAGTATTTACGGATTTGAATGGGCGTTCTTCGGTTACGAATTTGAATGCAATTGGGGAAACGGCCTGCACGGGTTTGCATGGGGCAAATCGCTTGGCGAGCACTTCCTTGCTCGAGTGTTTGGTTTCCGCGAAATTGACGGCGGAAGCGGATCGTCAGGATTTCGAGAATATAACGTTTCATTTGCCGGAGGTTCGCGCGTGGCAGAGTCCGGTAGAAAATCCGGATGAGGTTTTAATTCAACAAGACATGCGGCTCATTAGGAGCACGATGTGGAATTACGTGGGACTGATCCGTTCGTCGCGACGCCTTCACCGCGCTCGACGTATCTTGTTGGAATTGGATCAGGAGATAAGCGATTTTTATTCGGGTAATCGATTGACTCGATCATTGGTGGATCTTCGCAATGCGGTGAAAACGGCGTTGTTGGTCGTACATGCGGCTGGCTTGAATTCCACGAGCAAGGGGAGTCACTACATCGCGCTTGATGACGAAGAAATCGATTTGCCAATGACCTTGGCGGATGAGGTAAAATAGCGTTGGTCTCGCGATAATTGAAGTTGCGCGTAGCGGGAGAACCCTTATTTCTCGCTGGTATTATGGCTACCGTTTCACAAGAGGATTTACTTCAGCAATTGAATTGGCGATACGCCGTTAAGATCTTCGATGATTCGAAGCGTATTCCGGAATCGACTTTGGAAACATTGGAAGACGCGTTGGTTTTGTCGCCTTCGTCTTTTGGATTACAGCCTTGGAAATTCGTGGTGATCGAGGATCAGTTGCTCAAGGATCAATTGCCTGAGGTTTCATGGAATCAATCACAACCGAAGGATTGCTCTCACATGGTGGTTTTGGCGATCAAGCGAAGTTTCGCGGAATCGGACGTGACGCGTTTCATTGAATGTATGGCGGAGAGTCGCGGCGTTTCGGTCGAAGAATTGGAAGGCTACAAGAAATTTGCAGGCGGCTTCGTTGCTCAAGGAATTAGTGAAGGATGGATCGAGCATTGGGCGACGCATCAGGTCTATATCGCCTTGGGGCAATTGATGGCGAGTGCGGCAGCGCTTGGAGTCGATGCTTGTCCGATGGAAGGTATCCAAGCTGACGACTACGATCGCTTGCTCGGTCTAGAAGAACAAGGCTATCACACGGTTTTAGGATGCGCCTTGGGGTATCGGTCAGCGGATGACAAATACGCGGCTATGCCAAAAGCGCGTTACGCGAAATCCGAAGTAATCGAACGCCGGTAGGCCGAGCACTGCTAGAATAGTTCCAGGCTCCAGGTTAGATAACTTGGGGTTTGCTCCGCTGCCTATGTCGGGTGGTCGTTCCTGTTTGTTAACTGAGTTTTCAATTTTTGATTGTTTTGGAGTGTGTCGAGGGTAAATTTCCGCTTCAAACCAATCTAACTCTTGAGACTAAGTTAATGAAACTCATATATAAAAACCTGCTGTTTGTTATTTTTGTATTCCAGGGGCCTTCCCTGTTTTCTGCGGAGGCGATTGATTCGAATCGCGAATTGTCTGAGCCTGATCAGGATAGGCCGAATATTCTATTCGCTTTTGCCGACGATTAGGGGAGGCATGCTGGAGCGTATGGAATGGATTGGCTGGATACGCCAACGTTCGATCGTATTGCGGATCAAGGGATTTTGTTTCGCCAAGCCTACATCGAAGCGCTGATTGATGGCGATTACTATGCGGGGGGTGTCGGCAAGGGATGGTCGCCGGGGGTGCTTCCGAAGGATCGCAAGCTATGCGGCGAAATTTATGCTAGAGGGACTCATGTCGAGTGTTTCGAGGATTTCTTGGGCGATGTGCTGGAGGGAAAACCGTTTCATTTCTGGTTTTGTTCAAATGATCCACATCGTGGGTACAAGCCGCAGGCGCATATGGCGGAACGATTGGCTCGGATAGATGTGCCTAGTTATAGGGAAGACACTCCGGAGATTCGTCAGGATGTTGCCGATTACGCTTTCGAGGTCGAGCGATTCGTTGGTGAGCTTCGTGGATATCGCTCCGACTAACCTGGGGCTTGCGAATGTGACTGCTGGCGAGACTCGGATGGAGTTGCTTGCTGGACGGAGTTGGGCGGAGATTTTCGATGGGAATGATATCGAGCAGCCAATTGCGGAGCGTAGGCAGGTTATTTACGGAAGAGAACGTCATGATACGAAGACCCGGAATGCGTTAACAATCTCGCGACGAATCCGGAATTCGCTCCTGTGTTGAATGCGATGCGGGACGACTTGGTTGGTAAACTGAAAGAGCAGGAAGATCCCCGTATGTTTGGCAAAGGCCAGGACTTCGATACCTATCCGGGAATCGAGTCGTGGCCGAAAACCTTCAAGGTCCGCAAAGCATGGGAAGTGGCCAATTCGAAGAACTTAGGGTGCGTTTTTAAAGTGTCGCTCGGTGGGGCTGCTTGTCTGTAAGTAGCCGCGGAAGTCGCATTTATTGCTGCGGTTGCTCGGGACGAGCAACCTTACCAAGTTGCCATTTCGAAACAAAAGGTGGCAGAAAGAAGCGGACTCGGGATTGACGATTCGAAGCTCCATTATTGACACTTCGGATTCTTTTCCGAGGCTACAGGGAGCAATCTATTTTTAACGAATCATGATCCGTATTAACGAACACTACTTGAAGCTGAAGGCTTCTTACCTTTTTTCAGATATCGCCAAGCGCGTTTCCGCTTACGTCGAAGCGAATCCAGAGAGTTCGATTATTAAGCTCGGCATTGGCGATGTGACGGAACCGTTGCCGGAAGCGTGTCGCGAAGCTTTTCATAAGGCGATCGACGAAATGGGGACTCGCGAAGGTTTCCATGGCTATGGCCCGGAGCAAGGTTATGCGTTTTTGCGCGAAGCGATCGCGAAGAATGATTTTCAGTCGCGTGGAGCGGGTATCGACGCGGACGAAGTATTCGTGAGCGATGGCGCGAAGTGCGACAGTGGCAATTTTCAGGAGATTTTCGGGGATGACATCAAGATCGCGATACCGGATCCTGTTTATCCCGTTTACGTCGACACAAACGTTATGGCGGGTCGCACGGGCGAGAACGTGAATGATCGCTATGATGGATTCGTCTACTTGGATTCAACTCCAGAGAACGATTATGTGCCTTCGATCCCGGACGAAAAGGTGGATTTGATCTACTTGTGCTTTCCGAATAATCCGACTGGAGCGACCGCAACTCGGGAGCAATTGACCGCTTGGGTGAATTACGCCAAGGAATGCGGAGCACTGATTTTGTTTGATGCGGCCTACGTGGGTTTTGTTCGCGACGAGTCGTTGCCGCAGAGTATTTACGAAATCGAAGGCGCGAAAGACGTGGCAGTTGAATTTCGCAGCTTCTCTAAAAATGGCGGGTTCACGGGCACGCGTTGCGCTTACACTGTGGTTCCTAAGGGGTTGAAGGCCGTGGATGCTGCAGGTAATGAACATTCAGTGCATGCATTGTGGAATCGCCGCCACTGTACTAAGTTCAATGGCGTATCCTATCCTGTTCAAAAGGCGGCAGAGGCTTTGTACAGCGATGCTGGCAAGGCTGAGGTTAAGGCTTTGACTGATTTTTACTTGGAGAATGCGAAGATTGTCCGTTCTGCAATCGAATCTCTAGGCTTTCCCTGTATCGGTGGTGATAATTCGCCGTATATTTGGATCAACGTGGAGCGACCTTCTTGGGATTTTTTCGATACTCTCTTAAATGATGCGGGAGTCGTTTGCACGCCAGGAGCCGGATTCGGTACCTGTGGGGAGGGACATATTCGAATCAGCGCCTTCAATTCTCGCGAAAATGTAGTGGAGGCGATGGAGCGGATTAAGACTGCTTTGAGCGAGAACGGCTCGTTAGCCGGAGCTTAAGTTGAGCTGTTGCGACGCTCTTTGGAATTTCAACGCTTCGACGGTCTAGGTCTCGAAGCGTTTTTCGTAAGTATCGGCGCTTGACAAGGGGAGATCGATTTTCGACTGTCTCCGACTCTTATGGACATTTTGGCAGACATTCTAACAATAGTCTTAGCGCTACTATCGGTATTTCTAATCCTTATTGTATTATTACAAAAGGGTAGTGCTAATGGTGGCATGGGTGCTGCGATGGGCGGCGGAATGGCCGAAGCGGCTTTGGGAGCGGAAACTACAAGTGTTCTAACCAAGCTGACGCGTAATACGGCGATCGTCTTTTTCGTGATGGTTTTCGGTCTCGGTCTTGCTCGCATTTGGCTTCACAGCGCTGAGCAAGCGGCTGATGGCGATGCATTGCCAGAGTTCGCTGCACCGGATGTCGATACAGCAGCGTTGCTGGAATCGCTTTCCGAATCCGAGTCGACTGCCGACCAAGCTGCGGAAGCTCTTGGCGAACAAGTTGAATCAGTGGCAGCAGAAGCCGAAGCGGCGAAAAGCGAGTAAACGCTAAACAATTTCAATATGGCCGGGTCTATTCGCTCTATGCGCAGGATATCGGCTTTTTTTTGGCTCCTTTCTCTGGGGGCCTTTTTTGTTTTCTCTAGTCACGCTCAGCGTCGCTTGTCGAATGACAGTCCGTTGGATACTATCGGCAAGAATCCAAGCCAAGAGACGGGTTGGGAGATTCTGAAGACGTTTCGGGCAATGGGATGGGACGGCGGATATCGCTGGCGGATTCAGCTGAAAATTATGCCTCGTCGAGAAAAGACACGGACTTTGAATGGTCTGATGTTTGGAGATCGTTCGGAAAACGGACCGGTTAGTCGGATTGATTTGATCGAGCGTCCTGCGGATGTGGATGCGAATGGAGAGTTGATCGAGGCGGAAGCGCTGCGATTGCTTTTTCAGAGTGGGAGGGGAGCATTTGCCATGAGGAAGTGGAGCGGCACGGTTGGGCCTCCGGAAGTCGTTGATTCCAGCCAGATGATGGAGGCAATAGCCGGTTCGGAGTATACGCTGTTCGATTTGATGGCGCCGTATGTTTTCTGGCCAAGTTTCAAGTATGAAGGGCGAACGACTTTTCGCGGTAGCCCAACGCATTTGTTTTGGATGAATCCTCCCGAGGACGATTTGCTCTTGAAGGAGCATTTAAGTGGAGTTCGGCTATACATCAATGATCAGTTTAATGTGCTTGTTCAAACGGAGGTTTTCGACGCGGAGGGAAAGAAGGCGAAAACGCTATCTATCGTCGGAATCGAAAAGGTGGATGGTCAGGTGATTTTCAAGGAGATGGATGTTCGCAACGATAAGACGCGCGATAAGACGCGTCTTAAGATTGTGGATGCTGAGATGGGATTGCAGCTACCCTCGGAACTTTTCGAGCCTCAGTCTTTGATGGACGATTTGCAGCGCAGCGCAATCAACGTCGGACGACTTGAGACGTTTGAGGCAGTTGAATAGAATCGTACCTGAAGGTGCAGGCTTCGTTGTGTAGCGTTTGTTCAATGACATTGTCGAGTTATACGATGAGGGCGTTGCTAACTTACTTACTGCAACGTGGATACAAATCGGATTGGGCGAGCTTTCGATATATCTATAGACTCTGGTTTATGACGTTTGGACGGTTTTGGAATCGATGGAACGTATCAGGATTTCCAGGGCTAACAGTCGCTCCTATTTCGTCTAGAAGAACTATTTACTCCCTTCGGGTAAATACATCGAAGTTTACTGCGTTGCTACTTTTGGTAGCGATCACTACCTTTTTGAATACCTCGAAGTTTACTCCATACGCGTCAATTTAATTGGAAACCGTCTCAGAACAACACCACGCTGCAGCGTAACTACGCGAGGGGCTTGCGGTGAATATTGACCGGAACGGCTTAAGCTAACGCCAATATATTCGCCCGGGGGTGCTTTATTTACAATGGATGCCAAACCTGATTTGACGCTTCTCAAACGGTCTTTTGGTGTCCTTTGTTCCGAATATTGAATTTGTATTGATAGTTGTTCGAAAGCGGGAGCTCTATTGGGAATAGAGTAGTAAACTGCGGTTTCGCATATTTATTCTCGTTATCTCTTTAATGGAGTGGTTAAGGAGATGTTTCATAGATTCTGATTGGGATCCTCGATACCACACATAATTGAAGGAGATTAGGTGTATCCACGGAGGGCATTTTTCTTGGCACGCGATTGCAAGATTGCGCAATAGCGGATCAACTACAGGAGTTTTGCGACCTATGCCTCATTGGAATGGATCGTGTTCAATTATGGAAATCCTCCGTAGAATTTTAATGGATACTTGTTCATATTTATATGATTGAAGGGCCGGAATTGTCACTAAATGAGGCGGTTTCTGCCGGTATCCACATATTTATAGCTCCAAAAAATGGCGGTTTTGGCTGTATTTTAGGGTTGGGTACTAAAGTGAAGAGGTTCTGTTGGGCCTGTTTGTAGGTTAAATATAGCGGTTTTGACAAAATTTTAGTGGACTGCTCCTTGAAATTGAAGATTGGAGACAAAATGTGGTGTAACCAGATTATGATAACGCGAATAAGATTGAAAATTATCGTTGTGTCTGCAGTGTCCTTACAATCGGGCGAAGTCTTTTCGCTCGAATTCATAATCGTTAACAACATATAACCACATAAAAGCAATGGCCGCAAAGAAAAGTGCCGAGAGTTCACCTCTCACGTTCGATCTGAAGGCAGATCTCATTCAAGTTCTAGATAAATACCAATCTAAGCTTGGTGGTGTATCCAAAAGCGAAATCATTCGTCATGCGATTTCGGGTTTTGATTACAATACCTTCAAACCAGTAGTTGAGTCGCATCGTCAAATTTCGGTGCGTTTGCCGCTGAAGCAAAAGAATGCTCTCGTTAAGCTAGCGAAGGGTAAGAAAGTAAGCATCGGAGAACTTCTTCGTGCTGCTTTAGAGAACCTCCCAACGAACCCAGGTAACTCTGGCATCGAAAAGGCGGAAAAGAAAAAGCCAGCAGCTAAGAAGAAGGCAGCAGCCAAGAAGGCAGCTCCTAAGAAAGCGGCTAAGAAATCAGCTCCTAAGAAAGCAGCTCCTAAGAAAGCAGCAAAAAAAGCAGCTCCTAAGAAAGCAGCTCCTAAGAAAGCAGCTCCTAAGAAAGCAGCTCCTAAGAAAGCAGCAAAGAAGGCAGCTCCTAAGAAAGCAGCAAAGAAGGCAGCTCCTAAGAAAGCAGCAAAGAAGGCAGCTCCTAAGAAAGCAGCTCCTAAGAAAGCAGCTCCTAAGAAAGCAGCTCCAAAGAAAGCAGCTCCAAAGAAAGCAGCTCCAAAGAAAGCAGCTCCAAAGAAAGCAGCTCCAAAGAAAGCAGCTCCAAAGAAAGCAGCTCCTAAGAAAGCAGCTCCAAAGAAAGCAGCTCCAAAGAAAGCAGCTCCAAAGAAAGCAGCTCCTAAGAAAGCAGCTCCTAAGAAAGCGGCAAAGAAAGCAGCTCCTAAGAAAAAGAAATAGGCATCTTGCTTGTTACTTAAATCCTTTCAAGGCCGAGACGTTTCGTCTCGGCCTTTTTTGCGTTGAGATTGGAGGGGAAGGGTTGGAGGCTGAGGGAGTTACGCTGTTTTATTGGCGACTCAAATTTGTAACATTATTATCTGATTATAATTATGGCTCTTTTCTTAGGCATTGATAGCGGCACGCAGAGTGTAAAGGCAGTTGTTTACGACATGGAATCAAAGCGTGTTCTGGCTGATGGCCGTGCACCGCATACTTTGATAGAAGGTCTCCCTGCAGGGCATATGGAGCAGAATCCCGGACAGTGGATTGATGCAATGGATACGGCGATCTTGCAGGCTGTGAGCCAGGTTGATCGGGAAGCGATCAAAGGTATTGGAGTGAGTGGGCAACAACATGGATTCGTACCGTTGGATGGAAGCGGATCCGTGATTCGACCTGCGAAGCTCTGGTGTGATACGAGCACGACAGAAGAATGCGCTTTGATTATGGAAGCCTTGGGCGGCGAGGAAGCGGCGATTGCAACAATTGGAAACCGAATTCTTCCTGGTTTTACCGCTCCCAAAATCCTCTGGTTGAAACGAAACGAGCCGGAGAACTTTTTTAAACTGAGACATATCCTTTTGCCGCACGATTACCTGAATTATTATTTGACGGGCGAGACGTTCATGGAATTTGGCGATGCGTCGGGAACGGCGATAATGGATATTCGCTCGCGCACTTGGAGCAGCGAAGTAATTGCGGCGATCGATCCAGTTATTGCTGACTACCTTCCGGTATTGTCTTCGAGCGACCAAGCGTGCGGTACCTTGCGTTCTGAGATCGCGCAAAAGTATGGATTGTCCCAAAGCGTATTGGTGAGCGCTGGCGGTGGCGATAATATGATGGGAGCGATCGGAACGGGCAATGTAGCCAGTGGCGTGGCGACTGCGAGTTTCGGGACGAGTGGAACGATATACGCTTACAACGATGCTCCAGTGGTAGATCCGCGTGGCGAAATTGCGGCATTCTGCGATTCGACTAATGGATACTTGCCGCTGATGTGTACCATGAATGTGACGACGGTCTCAGAGCATTTTCGAAAACTATTCGAAATGGATCATGCTCAATTGAATACGTCGATCGAATCGGTTCCTGCGGGTTCTGACGGTTTGGTCCTTCTTCCTTATTTTGAAGGGGAGCGTACGCCTTCGATTCCTAACGGTTCTGGAGCGTTTATCGGGTTGAATGGGAAGACGATGAATCCTGACTATATGGTAAGGGCAGCGGTTGAAGGTGTGACGATGGGAATGAATTTCGGATTACAGCGCCTTAAGAAATTGGGCGTTTCGACGAGTGAGGTTCGTTTGACGGGCGGTGGATCGCGCAGTTCTGCTTGGCGTCAAGTAATCGCGGACGTTTTTGGTTCGCCAGTCGTTTGTATGCTTGAGGATGAAGGAGCAGCTCTAGGAGGTGCGCTTCAAGCAGCGTGGTGCTGGAGTCGACAAAGCGATTCTAGCGTTTCGATCCAGTCTATAACAGAGTCGGCGACGGCGTTAGACGAATCGACGAGATTGGAGCCGAATGAATCGGTCAAAGCGCGCTATGAAGAATTGCAGGCGTTTCATACGAGTTTATCGAAGTCGATGGAGCCCGTGTTTGAGAAGCATGCGGCGTTTAAGCGTTAAAGCTGGGTGCCGACAATCGTGGATTTTGGGAAAAGAGAAACGGGTCTGGGATGACTCCTTGAATTAGGGCCGTTAGAGCCGAGCTTTCCGGTACTTCTTGAGAGCTTGTTCCATTCGTTTGATCGTGATGTCGATCGTCTGGATGCGAGCTCGCATTTTGCAAACTGATGGAATGATGTTCCAGGGAGCGTGTGGTTTGTCGGTTTTTTTGATCATTTCGTTAACCGCTTCAGCGTAAAGGTCCCACTTCTTTCTATTGCGCCAATCTTCGTCTGTAATTTTCCATTGTTTAAACGGGTCGGATTTACGGGCTTCGAAACGTTCTTCTTGAGTATCTTTGTCGATATGTAGCCAAAACTTGATGACTACTGTTCCGTAGTCAGCCAGGTGGGCTTCCATTTGATTGATCTCTCGGTAGGCCCGTTGCCATTCCTCGTTTGAGCATAATCCCTCGACTCGTTCGACGAGAACGCGTCCGTACCAAGAGCGATCGAAAATCTTGATTCGACCGCGTTGGGGGAATTCCTTCCAAAAACGCCAGAGATAGTGTTGGCGAAGTTCGTCTCTAGTGGGAGCTCCGATAGGATTGACGCTATAGGCACGAGGATCGATTCCTTGGACGAGCCGCTTGATGCAGCCGCCTTTGCCTGCGGCGTCCCAACCGCAGTAGACCATGACTACGGGGATTTTGCTCGAATGGATTTCGTGAACGATTTCGTGAATGCGTTCCTGGCGAAGTTTAAGGGTTTGCTTGTATTCCACTCGGTCCATCGGCTTTTTGAACTTAACTTCTGCGAGTTGATCTTTTCCAGTGAACGGTATCCAAATTGAGGGCGTTTTAGGTTCGGCGTTTTTGGCTTTCTTGCGATCGATGGCGGCTTCGAGCCGCTCGATTATCGTCAAGTAGAGCTCGATGGTTGTTTCGCGAATATCGTTAGTGTCGATTACCTTCCATTTACGCCGAGGCGAATCGGTTTTGCTTATCATCTCTTCGACCTTTTCCATGTACGGCTTGTATTGCCGATGGCGGCGCCAATCTTTGGGGGTAACGCGCCAAGCAGTTTTCGAATTGTCTTCGAGCTTTTCGAAGCGGCGAGCCTGCTCTTTTTTTGGAACGGTTAGAAAGAGTTTTATAACTTCGACGCCATCGTCACTGAGCTGCTTTTCGAAATTGCGAATATGTTCCCAGTAGGGATCGAGTTCGTCTTCGTGAAGCTTGCCTTCGGCCCATGCGTCGAGAACGAGATAGTAAGGGCCTCTGTCGTAGAATTGGATAAGGCCGCGTTGTGGAGTATTGTTCCAAAAGCGCCAAAGAAGCGGATACGCACGCAGTTGCTTGTGGCTCGCGTGGGTGGAATACACGTTGTAGCAGCGAGCGTCGATTTCGAGGAGAACCTGGTTTAAGAGGAGGCCTTTTTCGGAGGCATCGAGCCCTTCGATCATAACCAGTGTGGGTATGTTTAGGTCCTTAGCCTCGCGTTGAACTACTCCTAGTCGGATTGCGAGTTCCTTGAGTTGGTTTTTCTGGTTCGCTTTGATTTTTTTTGGGTCAATCGGGTCGCTCATTTTCGGTTAGAACTTTATGCGCGTTTGGCAAAATGCCAAGCGTTGGATTGATGTTTAGGAAGGTTGGAGGATTATCGTAAATCCGCCTTTGAATTTGGCAGGTAGCCATTTTGCGATTCGATCCATTCTGCGATCCGAACGATTACCGTCGATTAGAAAACTATTATAATGAACGGAGACCGTTTTGTATCCACCTTTTGATGCCATATAATCGATTTCCTGCGCTGTGTATTCGCGAAAGTGACCTGGGTTCTGCCGACTTTCGCGAATGCGTTCGTAGGGGTTCGTTCCGAATAGCAATTTAATTCGTTTCTTGAGCGCTGTTGCGTTGGGCGTCTGGATGACTATTAGGCCGTCGTCTTTTAGAAATGTTCGAAGAAACGCCAGCACTTGGGGTGGGGAAGTGTATAGATGCTCGATTACTTCGAGGAAGGAGATCACGTCATATTGGGCCTGTGCTTGAATCCATTGATTGGAGTCGTGACAAAGATTGAGGTCGAAAGGGTAGTGGTGGGAGGGCTTTTGAAGGAGGTAGCTGTGATCGAGAAAGCCGAGCGTATCGATTTCAGTTTTTGGAAAACGTTTTTCAAATAGAAGCGTTTGGAAGGAGTTTCCTATATCTAGGATCCGTTTCGTCGAAGGGCGTTTTTCGATAAGGTTTTCAATTAGCTCAGCGGTCCATGCAAATCGCTGCCGGTGCAGTTGCCAGTAGCGCGAAGCTTCGTCGCTGAGGGTTTGCGAGTAGGCGTCGATTTCCTCGATGTGGTTATTCAGTGAGCTTGGCTGCATCACTTGCTGAGTCTGAATTGTAGCCGAATAGTTGGGCTTCCTTTATGAATGCGGCGGTCTTTTCCGGTACCATGGTTTCCCAAGTGGAATCTCCATTGGCGATGCGATCGAGAATGTCGCGAGAAAATATGTTCATTAACGATTCGTCGATGCCGCGGATGTGTTCGATGTATCCATTTTCGAACAGGTGTTTGTAGAGATTTATGAGCTTATTTTCGATTCGAAGGTTTTCGCATGTGATGAGGAGTTCGCCGGTGGCGCATTCCTCTTGGAGCGATGAGGATGGCGGAGCGTCCCTGACGTCTTCCTGCAATTCGAGGTAGTGACGATATGCCTTTTGCTTCATCGGGTAGATGTAGAGTTTAACGGCATTGCGGAAGAGGCGACCAAAGCTTTCGAGAATTCCGCCGGGAAGGTGCGCGTAGTATTTTTCGTTGAATACTTCGAGGAGATTATTGATTCCCATAGTTATACCTATGGTCTCGTTGGTGTAACGTCGGAAGTATTGAGTGAGGCGGTAGAATTCGAAGTAATTGGAAATAAGCGTGTAGTTGCCCGTTGTAGCTAGAGAATCGATACGGTGGAGAAAATCTTCGTAGTCGATCTTACCGCTTGCGAGTAGGTTGTTCATCGTAATCTCCGCCATGACTATGATGTCCTTGCCTATCAGGGCAGGCTCTTGGATAAATTGAGCGCCAGCGCATTTAAGCATATCGATGTTCACTTTGGTGACCGGGCGGAAACTACCGCGCTCTACTAGGACGGCCTTTTTGTACAAAGCATTTGCAGCCAATTCGACCTTTCCTTCCGGGGAAAAGAGAACGGCTTGGGTAAGCCCTTTGCGCACCAAGAGGAGATTCATGATACGATTGTCTAGGCTCTCGAAGTCAGGGCCGGAGAATTTGATGAGGTCGACTTCGATGCGATTGGGGCCTAGATTGTCGAGAAGCGATTCGATTAGCCTGTCAGGGCTATCTCGGAGATAGAAGGCGGCGTATATCAGGTTAGTGCCGAGGGTGCCTATCGCGTGCTGCTGCTTTAGGTTGTCGTCATCCCACATGCGGGCATGGAGAATGATTTCGTTTGGCTGTTCGTCTGGACTGCTTTGGTAGCGAATGCCGAGCCAGCCGTGGGCGTCATTGGGACCTTGATACGGCTTTGTCTTTACGGTGTTTGCGAATGAGAAAAAGCATCTTTCTTTGTCGGTATCGCCCAATCGCTGCTCGAGTAGGTTGTACTCATGGTTGAGCATCGTGGTGAGTCGGTCTCGAGAGACATAGCGTTTGGATTTGCCGTAGATCTCGTCGCTAAACGTCATGTCGTAGGCGGAAATGGTTTTGGCGATAGTTCCAGCTGCTCCGCCTGCTTGGAAGAAAACGCGAGCGGTTTCTTGTCCTGCTCCGATTTCGGCGAAGGTTCCGTACTTAGCGTTGTCAAGATTGACGGAGAGCGCTTTGCGATTAGTGGTAAGCAGTTCGTTTTGCATGTTTTCGGGTAGGCTTATAGCCCATTGATTGGGCAATTTTACGGTCAACGCAATCTCTCAATTCGAACGAGGGAAGGGGCTTTCAACGTACAATGTCGTCTACAAAAGGATTGCGCTATGCTCGCTCTCGATTTTTCGTGGGAGCTCTCGATTTCTTTACCGCAACCTCTTTACGAATTGGCCTAATATGCAGACTCTACTCATCGCGCTCGGCGCCGGCGTTCTCTACCTCGTGGCTTACCATACTTATGGAAAGTATCTGGCTCGAAAGATTTTCAAATTAGATCCGGATGCGGTGGTTCCGAGTGTGGAGCTCAATGACAATAAAGACTTTGTGCCGACGTCGAAAATGGTCGTATTTGGCCACCATTTCACGTCTATCGCGGGTACGGGACCGATCGTCGGTCCGGCAATCGCGGTTATTTGGGGTTGGGTGCCGGCTTTGCTTTGGGTCATTTTCGGATCGATCATGATTGGAGCGGTTCATGATTTCGGCTCGTTGATCGTATCTATGAGAAATCGTGGCCAAACGGTTGGCGACATAGCGGGCCGCGTTTTGAATCCGCGGATTCGACTGCTTTTCTTGTTTATTCTATTTATGGCGCTGACGATAGTGTTGGCGATTTTCGGCTTGGTGATCGCGGTTGTGTTCCAACTGTATCCAGCGGCGATTTTTCCGTGTATCGTGCAAATACCATTGGCGATCGCTATTGGGCTCTACTTGCATCGGAAGGGTATCAATCTTCTGATTCCATCGATCGTCGCTTTGGCATTGATGTATTTGAGCGTTAGTTTCGGAGATGTTGGCTTGTTAGGGGCATTCAATACGATGCTTTCGGTTTGGCCGCTCTGGGCTTGGGTTGGAGTGCTTTTGGTCTATTCTTATATTGCTTCCGTCCTACCGGTTTGGCTGCTGCTTCAGCCGCGCGATTTCATCAATAGCCTGCAATTGCTGACGGCCTTGGCTTTGGTTGTGGTCGGACTGTTTGTGGCCGCATTTACGGGTGGCGCTCCACTTGGTGAAGGAACTGAACGCCCGGCTTTGGAGATAGCGGCGCCGGCTTTTCAGATGGCGGACATGGGCGCTCCGATGCTGTTTCCATTTTTGTTTATCACGATAGCATGTGGCGCGATTAGCGGCTTTCACTGTTTAGTTTCGAGCGGGACTTCCAGCAAGCAGCTAAAGTGCGAAAGCGATGCACTGTTTGTCGGTTATGGGTCGATGTTGCTGGAAGGTTTTTTGGCGACCTTGGTCATACTCGCTTGCGTTGCCGGACTGGGTTTAGGAATCGGTGACGGTGAGGGCGGTTTTCTTCTCGGCGCGGATGCATTTAATGAGCGTTACGCTTCTTGGGGATCAGCGGGAGGACTGGGCGCGAAGGTGGGAGCGTTTGTCGACGGATCAGCGAATTTCTTGAAGGCGATGGGCTTGCCTAGCGGGTTCGCGATCGCGTTAATGGGAGTGTTGGTCGCGTCGTTCGCGGCTACTACTTTGGATACGGCGTGTCGATTGCAGCGGTATGTTGTGCAGGAGTTGTCTTCAACATTCGTGAAGCGTGAGAAAGATGGTTCTATCGCTTTAACCGGAAACCCTTTCAGTTGGTTGTCAAATGCACATGGAGCGACTTTGTTCGCGGTCGCGGTCGCTTTTTTTATGGCTTCAATTCCAGTTTCCGGAGCTGATTGGGCTTGGGCGAATGTGGGGAAAGGCGGATTGATTTTGTGGCCGATGTTTGGAGCGACGAATCAGTTGCTTGGCGGCTTGGCGTTTTTGGTGATAGCGTTTTGGATGTGGCGTCGTCGTTTGCCAGTGTGGTTTATTGTGATCCCGACGATATTCATGCTCATAATGCCAGCTTGGGCTATGATACATCAGTTGTTCGTACAAGGCGTGGGCATGGAGACTAGTTGGCTCGCGGCTGAAGAAAAGAACTGGGCATTGATTCTAATTGGAATAGTGACCCTCGTTTTGGAGATTTGGATGGTGACGGAGGCGTTTCTAGCTTGGCCGAAAGCTAAGGGGATTCTGGAGGAAACCCTAGAGCCGCTTGCTGTAGGCAGTGGTGCGAAAACTGAGGGTGGACGATCCTGTTAACTAGAGCGTTGGCTAGTAGGACTCGTCGAACTTGACCTCTGGAGTCAATGTTTAGACTTAGGATAAGATCGATCGAATTTTCATTGCGACCATATTGGGTTGAGTGTGTTTTCAAAGAAGGGATCAAATTATGAAGGAATTTATAAAAATGTTTTTCGCCTCATTGGCGGCCATGGCGATGGTCTGTTTCGGAGGATTTATTTTAATGGTGATTTTCGTTGGCGTCGTTTCGACGTTTCAGACTCCTGAACCGGTAGTGGAAAAAGGAAGTGTCTTGGTGTTCGACATGAGCGCGAATATCCAGGATCGCCCGGTGTCGATGACGCAGGAACAGTTTATTGGCGACGTATTGGGTCGCGGTGGTGTTCCAAACTATTCTTTGCGAGCTTTGCTAAATGCTATCGAATCGGCGGCGGACGACACGCGAATCGAGGCACTGTATTTGAAAGGGTCTCTTCAATCGAAGAACTATGGTTCCGGTTTCGCGGCTTTGAAGGAAGTGCGCGAGGCAATCCAGTCGTTCAAGGAGGTTTCGGAGAAGCCGGTAATCGCTAATCTAGTGTATCCGAGCGACAAGGACATTTATTTGGCATCCGTTGCGGATAAAATTATAATGAACCCAGAGGGATTGATTATGAGTGCGGGTATGGCATCCGAGCCAATGTATTATGCGGGGTTTTTCAAGAAATACGGAATCGGTGTTCAAGTAACCAAGGCTGGCGAATACAAGTCGGCGGCGGAGACTTTTGTGCTGGAGAAGATGAGTGCCCCGGCTCGGGTGGCAACTAAGGCATTGTTGGACGATTTGTGGAGCGAGTACGTGGACGTCGTTTCGACTCGGGCAGGAATGTCGAAACGCGAGTTTCAAGCTTTGGTAAATAGTACAGGATTGCTGAATGCGAAAGACGCCATGGAGGCGGGGATCGTGGATGAGCTTGGGTTTAGCGATAGCGTGATTCGCGAGCTTAAAGAGGTTTCTGGAAGCGAATCGGAAAAACTCGAGTT
>JBNMOQ010000082.1:0-17594 GCA_051275055.1 Candidatus Pelagisphaera sp. | reverse complement strand
AGCGAGTTGGCTTGAGGCGGGTGGGATTGAAGCCATGGAGCTTGCGGGAATTCGCAAATGCGTGGTCAACGGCACTCATCCAGGGGATTGGCAGCGTGTTGTTGAATTGGCTAATCGATTTGAGTTGATGAAGCCGTCCGTTGGTTTGCATCCTTGGCACGTCAATGAACGTCCAAACGATTGGAAGGAGCAATTCGTGGCATGCTTGGATCGGACGAATATTGCGGTAGGAGAAATTGGCTTGGACCGTTGGATTGAAGGGTACGATATCGAGGCGCAGGTAGAGGCATTTCGGTTTCAATTTCGTCTTGCTCAATCGCGTCAATTGCCGATTTCAATTCATTGCCTACGCGCCTGGGGGATTTTGTATGACCTTCTCAAAGAGGAGGGTTGTTCCGAGCGAGGATTCCTTTTGCATTCGTACGGTGGACCAGTTGAAATGGTAGACGCTTTCGCAGCGTTGGGAGCTCGGTTTTCATTTTCGGGGTACTTTGTAATCGAGGCTAAATCAAAGAAGCGAGGGGCCTTCGAACGTGTTCCTTTGGATCGATTGCTAATTGAGACGGATGCGCCGGATATGTTGGGTCCGGAAGAGCTATTGGTGGAGACGCTTCAGGACAAAAATGGACGAGCGATAAATTCGCCTTTGAACTTGCCTCGGATTTATGAATACGTAGCGGGCATGCGAGCCGTGAATCTAGAAACCTTGAAGCAAATCGTCGGTGAAAATTTTGAGTCCTTCTTCAATCGATAATGGGACATTTCGCTGCAGTTGCGTGTTACGTTTATTGGGGGTTAATTGTCCTGTATTGGAATCTACTTGCTCAAGTGGATTCTCAGGAGTTGTTGATGCATCGGGTTATCTGGACGCTCGGGTTGACGCTCGTTCTGATGCGCCTTCGCGGCAGCTTTGGCGAGTATTTGGCGGCATTCAGGGACTGGAAGATTTTTTGGTGGCATTGTTTAGGAGCTGCATTGCTGGCTGGAAATTGGTATCTCTTCGTGTATGGAGTTACTAATGGGCGAATAGCCGATGCGAGCTTGGGGTATTTTCTATGTCCATTTGTCACTATATTTTGGGGACGCGTTATCGAGAAAGAAAAGCTGAGCACGACACAGTGGGCGTCGATTGGCCTGGCTGGCCTGGGAGTTGCTCGTATGGCTTGGACTCTCGGCGAGTTGCCGGTGATCGCAACTGGGATCGCCCTGACTTGGGGGACTTTTAGCATTGTGAAGAAGCGTTCGAATCTCGGCATCTTTTCTGGCCTGGGGATGGAGATGTCCATTCTAACGCCGTTCGCTATCGCTTACTTGGTCTGGTTTGGCTGGAAGGGCGAAATCGTCTGGGGAACGCTTGGGTCCTCCTTCGATTGGCTAATTGCGTCCACTGGTATTGTTACGATGGTCCCACTACTGCTTTACGCGTACGCGGTGAAACGCGTACCGTTAACGACAATGGGATTGCTGCAGTACCTCATGCCGACAATTGGATTAGCGTTTGCGGTATTCATCTACGATGAACCATTTGGAACGGATCGTCTTGTAGCGTTTTGTTTTATTTGGACGGGTTTGATTCTCTATGCTTTCGATAGTGTAAGAAACGCTCGAAGAATGAAGGCGTAGTAATTTCGAGGCTCGAGCGTCTTTACGGAAATTAGGTGAAAATCGGACTAGGATTGTTCTGGATTGGACGAGTAGGATCGGCGAGAACGCGCGATACTCCAAGCCATGAATACGAATCCTATTATCCTCTCAGGCGTCCATGTCGAAGTGACGGAAGCGTTGAAGCTTAAGGTGTACGAGCAATTGGAAAGATTGTTTGCGCATGAGCCTAGAATTCTGCGCGTGCGTGTGGAGTTGGAATGCGAAAAGCATGCATCGAGCCACAGAGATGAATTCCTAGCCAAGGGACATGTTGAGATGAAAGGTCGGACCTTTTTCGTGGCTGAGCGAATGGATGACCTTTATGCAGCGATTGGGTCGCTATCGCAGAAGCTCGATCGAAAGCTCAGACGAAATAGTCGCCGTCGAGAGTCGGATCGAAAGCATGCCCAATCTGTAGAATTTGTGATTCCTGCGGAGGTAGCCTGATTTCTCTTCGAAGCGATGCCGGTTGTTAGATTAGATCTTTCAGGTCGGTCAGGGAGACTTTGGCATTGGCGGCTTCGCTGGCGTCGAAAATATCTTCGAGCAGCTTTCGTTTTTGGTTCTGCATGTGCAGGACCTTTTCTTCAACTGAATCGGCGACGATCAATTTGTAGCTAGTCACGACTTTCGATTGACCAATACGATGAGCTCGGTCGGTCGCTTGGGCTTCGGCTGCCGGATTCCACCAAGGATCGAAGTGGATGACCGTGTCCGCTCCTGTGAGATTCAGACCAGTGCCGCCTGCCTTGAGGGATATTAGGAATATCGGGATTTCGTCGCTTTCCTGGAAGCGATCGACTTGGGCCATTCGGTTTCGAGTGGAGCCATCGATGTAGCAGAAATCGATGGATTGCTGTTCGAGCTCTTCCTTGAGTAGAGAAAGAATCGATACGAACTGGGAAAAGACCAATATGCGATGCCCACCATCGATGGCTTCTTCCAGCAACTCGAGAAAGCTGGCTCGTTTTGCGGAAGCTTCGGGCTCTAGCGTTTTGTCGAGCAAGCGAGGATCGCAGCAGGTTTGGCGTAGGCGCAGGAGCTGGGTGAGCGTTTTCATGCGAACGGCACCTTCGGTCGCGCCGCTCTTTTCTAGGTCGGCGATTTCGTTTTCGGCGAATCGTTTGGTTTGCTCGTAGACGCGTTTTTGGGCGTCCGTCATTTCCACGTAAATAATTTGCTCCAACTTTTCGGGTAATTCGGGAGCGACGTCTTTTTTCGCGCGACGTAGAATGTAGGGGGCTGCTTGGTCTTTGATGCGTTCCTCGTGCCAGCGACGTTCCTCGCCGCGAGCTCCGGAAGGAATGGTTTTCCAGCCGCCAGGCATGATGAAATCGAGCAGGGACATGAGATCCTGGATACTGTTTTCTACAGGAGTACCAGTGAGAAGGAAACGTCCCTGTGTTTGCAGGGATCCGATGGCCTTAGCATTGCGAGTGCGGCGATTTTTGATGTGCTGCGCTTCGTCGCCAAAAACACAGAGGAAGTCGAGATCGGCAAATTGCTTTTGGTCTCTGATGAGCGTGCCGTAGGAAGTGACTATTAGGTCGACTCCTTGAAGGTCTTGATTCTTTCCGATTCGCTGGGTGCCGTGGTTGACGAATACTTTTAGCTGAGGGCAGAATTTCAGGGCTTCACGGCGCCAATTTTCTACGAGCGAAGCTGGGCATACTACGAGGGACAGGCGAGGCGATTGCGGCGGTCGTTCTATTTTCAGATTGGCCAAAAGAGCCAGTGCTTGGAGGGTCTTTCCGAGGCCCATTTCGTCGGCGAGTATGCCTCCGAGTTGATGGGTGAACAAATGGAGCAGCCAGGAGGTGCCGATTTTCTGATAAGGGCGGAGAGTTGCTTCGAGGTTTTCGGGAAGCGTCGCGGGCTTGAGTTTCGATCTGTCCTTTAGCGCTACGCTGCGAGCTCGCCAGGTTGAGGGTGGCTTGAAGTTGGGATTGAGCTCAGCGATGGTTTCCTCGACCTCTGGCGTTCTTGTGAATGGTATCTTGTACTTGCCGTTGTGAAGTAGAGGAGCGTCGGGGGATTCGGCGAGTGATTTTTGAAGTGTATGCAGCGAATCGATACGACTCTTTTTGATGAGGTAGACCTGATCGTCGGATTCGATGTAATGGCGTCCGGAGTTAAGGCCTTGGCTTATCGCTTGGGGTGTCGCTTCGCCTGCGGAAATGGATAGGTTGACGGTGTAGCCGTTTCGTTCTTCGGCAATTTCGGTTCTGATTTTGGCTTCTCGAATCGATTCGACTCGATTGAGAAAATTGTCTGTGAATTCCGCTCCGTATCGTTCTTCAAGGTCGCCCCAAAATTCTCCGAGGAAATTAAGCGTCAAATGACGGTCTCGAAGCCACCAACGGCGATTTCGCGGTTCGAGTCGAAATTTGTGCTGGCCGAGCAATTCACGAACTTCTTGGTAGAAGGGGTGCTCGCGAGAAGGGAGGGAAATGGAAAGGTAATGGGAGGATCCGTCGACGACCATCGGAGTGCCGTGAAAATCACGAAGCGGTTTGCTTTCAGGTTCGGGCGTTGGGGATGAGGTCGGCCGCGATTGGACAGTCTCGATTTTGGGGTGCGATGCTGTTTTTTTGGGGATCTCCAGGAATTCGGATACGCCGATGAGTTCGCTGATATTCCAGTCAATTGAAGTCTTAGGCTGGTTTGCCCAATAGAAAGCGGGGGTTCCTTGTAGTGCGAGAACCAACTGTCCGAGTTGTTCTTTGGTGAGTTGAAGAAATGAGGAAAGGGTGCCGCCGCACCATTGCAGCAGTGAGAAGGCTGCTACTCGTCCTGGTTCGTCGAGGGATCCTAAGGATTCCATCGTAGCCTTTTCAGGAGCTATGATCTTACCGTTGTCTTGTTCGAATTCTAGCTTGGTTGGAATGGCGTCGCGTTGTGCCGAGGATTCCAAGTTCGGAGGAATTATGATTCGGATACGCACAGCTTTAGTGGGATCGATTTCTGGTTGCTCGAATGGCGCGGTTCAGGACCTTACGTATCGTTTTTTCAATCCCTCGATACGGGAATGTGAATGACGTATTTTTCCTGAAACTCTTCGTGGTCGAAGAACTCTTGAATCGGGTAGGCCGTGGGCGATTCTTTGATGCTGGCGAAGTCGTCGTCTAAATTACCTCCTTTGAGGTAGAGGACGCCATTGGGTAGATCGTTGAAGGCGGTGCGTTTGACGCGCTTGCGTATCCAATTCATGAATCGCGGAAGTTGGGTGACTGCTCGCGCAACGATGAAGTCGAATTGATTGGAAACTTTTTCAGCCCGAGCTTGTTCGGCAGAGACGTTGTCGAGGCCGAGTTTGTGGACGCAATCGACGACGACTTTGACTTTCTTACCAATGGAATCGACGAGGTGGAAGCCGCATTCTGGAAAGAGAATAGCAAGTGGGATTCCAGGGAACCCACCGCCCGTGCCGACGTCCATGACGCGGGTTCCGTCTTTGAATTGGATTGCCTTGGCTATGGCTAGTGAGTGAAGGAGGTGTTTTTTCGGAAGATTCTCGATGTCGGTGCGTGATATGAGATTGATTTTCTCATTCCATTCGGCGATGAGGCTCGCGTAGGCAGCAAACCGATCTTTTTGAAGATCGGTCAATTCTGGAAAATGCTGCTCGAGGATCTTAAGGTCGAAATCCATAAGGAGCTGTGAGTGCCCACTCGCAGATGGAAGGGCAATCAAATTGTGTTTTCGAGGAAGATCGGAAACTGGCCACTTCGCTTTATCTGCGTCCGCCGCCAGGTCCACCTCGTCCGCCAGGTCGACGTTGGGGTGGGACGACCTCCTCCATGGCTACCTTGTATTTCTTGAACTGCTTTTTGTCTAAGATGGTTTTGATCTTTTTGTCGGCGTCGGCTCGAAGCTTTTCTAGCTTGGCCATGCGGGCCATCATTGCGTCGCGATTTCCGCCGACTCCCCGTCCTTGTCGTTCGCCGCCTTCGCCAGCCACCTTTTGCCGTTCAGCCTGCATTTTCATTCGTTCAATTTGGAAAGGCGCGAAGTAGGCGATGAGAGCTTTTTGAACGGGGTCGACTTGTTCTTCAAGCAACTCGATTCCTTCCATTACTTTAAGCACGGCATTTTCGATGGATTGGTTGAATCGTTGTCTGGCTGCTTCGGTCTCTTCCGGCGTCATTGCTTTTTGCTGGGAGAGGGAGATTGGCATGAAAGCAAGACAAGCAATCGCGAAAAGGGAGATGGTTTTGGCGCGTGGTAGGGTATTCATAGATGGGCAAATTAAGGATTAGCGTGGGATGGCTAAATTGGGCCGGTCCTTTTAGGACGATTTTTTTGGGTTGTTGGTTACTATCGGGGAAGGCATTGCTGAAAAAGATCGGCTACTTGCTCGAACCAAGTCGAAATTTCGGTATTGAATCGGAAATAAAGGATATGAAACGCTACTCCGCAAAATCGCCATTATCCCAATTGATTTTATCGCTCGCGTTGAGCTTTTTGCTTTGGGGGCCTTCGGTCCAGGGAAAGGCATCAGCCCAGGAATCTGTGGCTAATATGACCGCGGCTACGGCGAAATTCCTCAGTACATTAACCCCGGCTCAAGCAGCTAAGGCTCAGATCGGTTTTGATGATGCGGAGCGTACCAATTGGGGATACGTGCCTAAAGATAGACTTGGCGTGCCGTTGAAGGATTTGAATCAGTCTCAGAGAAAAATGGTTCATGGTATTCTCAAAAGCATGCTTAGCGAAAGCGGACACCAAAAGGTGGAGAACATTATCTCGCTCGAAGCTATTCTATTTGCCCTTGAGGGCGCGGCTCACCGCGATGTGGAGCTGTATTACTTGTCGATTTTCGGCGAACCCACTGGGAATAGTTCCTGGGGCTGGCGATTCGAGGGGCATCATTTGTCGCTGAACGTGACTGTTGCGAATGGGGTTATGCTGGCGACTGCACCGAATTTCTGGGGAGCTAATCCTGCTGAAGTGCGGAAGGGCAGTAAAACGAAGCTGGGATTTCGCGCATTAAAGGATGAGGAGGATGTTGCTCGGGAACTGTTGGCATCGCTGAGCTCCGAGCAAAAGGAGAAAGCGATTTTCGAGAAGAAGGCGTTTCGCGATGTCGTGACCAAGGCTAAGCCAGAAGTCGATCGCATGGAACCGGTGGGGATCGAATTTCAGGATCTAAAGGGGAAACAGAAAAAAATACTGGGGAAGCTGATTCATGTCTATCTTGACAATATGCGTCCGGAAATTGCCCAGGCACGCTTGGACAAGATCGAAAAAGAGGGCGAAGCGGGAATTGCCTTCGGTTGGGCTGGAAGCGAGAAACGCGGCGAAGGACACTATTATAGAGTTCAAGGACCATCGTTTCTCATCGAATATGATAATGTGCAGGGCGGGGCGAATCACATTCACACTGTCTGGCGGGACTTCGATGGGGACTTCGGCCGAGATTTGCTGAAAGAGCATTATAGCGCTGGGCACTCGCATTGAATTTAAAGAGTGAGGGATGAGCTAGTCGCAGGTCGCGACTACTCGCTTGACCCTTTGGTATCGCTTTGAGACTCTAGGTCGTCGCTGGTTATTGGCGGCGGATATTTTTCTTTTCCCCCTTTGTTGATTGATGCGTACTCGATTGTTTCCTAAACGAAATTCGGCTCTAAGAGCGGGGCTTCTGGTTTTAGTGGGTTTGGTTCTCGGACTGTTGCCTAGCCTTGTCGCTGACGACTATGAGCGATTGGATTCGGCTACCAAACGATGGATCGAAATCGAAGCGAAAATCGCGCACGAGCGCAACGCTTGGAAGGCTCAGAAGAAGATATTGGAGCAGAGCGTTCTGGTTTTGGAGGCGGATGTTGGCGGACTGACGAGCAATTTGGAACGATTGCAGCTAGAGGTCGATTTTCGAGCAGGGGAATTGTCCAAGAATACGGAGTCTTTTGACGACCAAGAAGTGGCTCGCATTTTCTATTCGGGGAAGTTGGAGGCGTTAGAGGAGCGATTCGATCGCGTTCGAGCTAGTACGCCTTTCTTCTTAGAAGACGAGTTGAGTAGAGCTCGCGAGAAATTGGATGCTGGGGATAAGGCTGCCTTGGGTGAACGGGCTCAGATTCTGATCGCAGCATTCACCACAATCGAAGATTTCAACCGCACGGTGACGATCGACTATGTGGCGCGTAAACTTAAGGATGGTCGAGAGGTGATGGTTTCCGTCCTCTATTGGGGGCTTTCAAGAGCCTATGCGGTGGATCCGCAGGGAACGGTTGCTTGGGAGCTGAAACCGGGAGAACCGGGTTGGTCCTGGACGGAGAAACCGGAGTATCTGGCGGAGATCCTGGAATTGATTAAGGTGTACGAGCAGAAGCGGCCGCCTTCGATTCAATTGGTCCCTGGAAAAGTGATGAACCAGGTGGGAGGCGAAGGATGATGCGACGCGTTGTTTATCTGATTTTCGTTTTCGCCTTTGGAGCAAATGCTCAGGAGCGAGATATTGCGGCGTTGGCGGATTCTATGGAGGCTCGGATAGAAGCGAGCCTTCAAAAGTATCGCGATCTACAGGAAACGATTGCGGGCGAGAAGGTGCCGATTGTTCAGCAGATAAACGATTACGAAAATGAAACAATTGAAATGCGTGCTCGCATCCGGGCGATGCGTTCGTCGGAAGATTCGTCGAGAGAGGAATTGCGCTCGCGTCAATCGCTCGCTCGAGATTTGCAGACCCAGAATGATTACGTATCGGGGCTGTTTGCCCAGTATTTGAATACGTTCAATGGTCGCTTGCATATTTCCGAAGATCAACGTTTCGATGTGAAGTTGACTCCGCTGCGGGAGGCTATCGAAATTTCCGGTCCTGGTTCCGCTATAGCTAGAGTGAAGAGAACGGAGGCGGTCGAGGTTTGCTTGGATCGATTGGACGTCTTAGTTGGAGGCTACGAATTCGAAGGAAAGGCGATTGATGCTTCTGGAGAGATTTTGTCAGGTCGAATTTTCGTGTATGGTCCGGCTGCCTATTTCCAAGGAGAGGAAGACGAAGCGGTGGGGCTTTTGAATTACCGTCCCGGGGCTTTGGAGCCTGAGCTCGTTCGCCTGGATGGAGTTTTTGGAAAAGCGCTTCAGGAATACGGCGACAACGGTCAATCGGCACTCCCACTTGACGCGTCGCTGGGCAAGGCGATTTCTTTGAAGGAAGCGAGTGGAAATTGGCGAGAGCATTTGGAGAAGGGTGGACCGGTAGGTTATGCAATTTTGGGTATGGGTGTGTTGGCGTTGCTACTGGCGCTCGTGAAGTTAGCGGACTTTAAGGCGTTGAACGTAACGATTCCCGCAAATTTGGCTTCGATTGCGACTGCCGCGTATTCAGGAGATACAGACAAAGCTAAGACGGAAGCTGCATCGGCGAAACCTTGGATGCGCTCTATGCTTTCCGAAGGCGCGGATCATGCCAATGGGGATCGCGAGTTGATGGAGGACCACATGATAAGCGTGATTTTGCACCGTAAGCCTCAGTTGGAGCGTTTCTTGCCGTGGCTTTCAGTGACCGCTGCAGCGACCCCTTTGATGGGATTGCTTGGGACAGTGGTTGGGATGATTAAGACCTTTACGCTGATCACTATCTTTGGCTCCGGGGATCCGAAGGCTTTGTCTTCTGGGATTTCAGAAGCGCTAGTGACGACGGAGCTTGGACTGGTTGTCGCGATTCCGACTTTAATTATTCATGGGGCTTTGCTTCGTTTGGCAAAACGCCGAATTAGCGCAATGGAGCTTACGGCGACGGAGTTTTCCAAAGTGGTTAACAAATTGAACAGCAAGGAGACCAAATAACCGGATGGAAACGTTTTTGCTAGAAGCTTGGGAAACAGTGCGGGAAGGCGGGGTTGTTATGTTGGCCTTGGTTGCGTTGTCGTTTCTGTTGTACCGTTCGGCATTTGGCACGCTTTCTTTCGTGAAGGGTTTTTCGGTTTCCAAGATTGCGGATAACTTCGACAAGGGATTGAGTTTCATTGATCGAGAAATCGCGATTTCTCAAATGAAGCGTGAATTTGGAGAATTGGTTTCGCGTCAAGTAGCATTTATCGGAATGCTAGCTGCGGCTGCTCCGTTGTTGGGATTGCTCGGGACGGTGATCGGAATGTTGAATACATTCGAAAGCCTTTCTCAGCGCATGCAAGAAACGACTGCACAGGTTTCTAGTGGAGTGAGGTTCGCATTGGTCACGACTCAGGCAGGACTGATTGTTGCGATTCCGGCTATCTTTATTATTCAGTGGATTCGCCGTGAGGCGAAGATCCGGCAGCAAGAGCTTGTGACCGCCGAGTTCTCGCTTATGCGCGAAAGAAAGGAAGGCAAGGTATGAGGCGGGATATGCTAGACCTGGAGTTGAGCGGAGAAACGGAGATTAATCTTTCTCCGATGATCGATTGTATTTTTATTCTTCTGATCTTTTTCATCGTTACTACCGTTTTCGTTCAAGAATCGGGGATCGATGTAGATAAGCCAGAGGCGAGTAATTCGACGCCGCTTCCTAAAAATAGTATCCTGATTGCAATTACCGAAACAGGACGCATTTATCATGGAGGAAAGGAAATTTCTTTGGCACGAGTGAGGCCGATCGTTCATCGCATACTAGCGATCGAAGATGTTCCAGTTATTATTCAAGCGGATCGCGCATCGGTCCACGATACATTCGCGAAGGTTTATGGCGAAGTGAAAGCGGCAGGCGGAGAGGATATTCACTTCGCTACAAATGAATGAAGACGCATTCGCTAGAGACTCGGTTGAGCAAATCAACCAATTCGATCGGGGTGGCGTTTTTCGCCATTATCGGTACGGGCGTATTGTTTTCAGCGATGTCCTTATCTAGATTGGGATCGGTTGAACCACCAGAGGATGTTGCTGTTGCCAAATTGAGTGTCTTCCTTCCGCCACCTCCACCGCCACCTCCACCGGAGATCGTGACAACATCTGTTACGTCGCAAGTGCCGATTCAGGTTGAAGTGAGTTTGGATCCCAAGCCGACTGAGTTAGCCGTAAAACCAGTGGAAGTGAGTATGAATACGCCGCTTCAAATTACGGATAGGATTGAGGTTAACTTGACGGAATTCAATCGTCCGAGAATTGAAGTTAACCTGGAGAATATCGTTTATGATAAATCCGAGGTAGACGAAATCCCTTCGAGAAGTCATACGCCGATGCCAAATTTGCCATCGAAGATAAAAAAGAAGGTCGGGGGAGCTCGTGTTATCGTACAGTTTCTAATCGATCAGAATGGAAAGCCTTTGCATGTGTGGGTGCTTAATTCGCCGGTTAAAGAAGCGACTCCCTATATTATTAAAGACTTGATGCGTTGGCGGTTTCGTCCAGGTAAGAAAAATGGTCAAAAAGTGAGGACCAAAGTTCGGTTTGTTTTGGTATTCCAAGATTCCAAAAATTCATCTCCGTTTAGTCTATGAAGAAGATTTTATTAATCGTATTTGTATCCTTTTTATTGAGTCGACTTGCTTTCGCTCAAGATAGCGAGGAAATGGGTAAGCCTGATCTGTTCGGGCCTGAATTCCAAAAGCGATTTACGGCGAGCTATGGTGTTTTGGAGGATAGAGAGCCAGATTTGCAAGAGCTGGAAATCGTTCTTCTCGAAGAGATCGGACCCATGGTCGAAGAGAACCCTGAGTTCGCAAAATCTATGCTGGAGGGGATGTTAGGCGATGATTCGGAAGCGACGGCGACTTTTAATTTCATTCTAGCTAATTTGTATTTCAATGGAGGCGCTTTTGATAGTGCGATGAACGAATATGATTTGGCGATTGGGAAGTATCCAGCTTTTAGGCGCGCTTGGAAGAATCTGGGTTTGCTTCGAGTTCGAAATGGAGATTACGAAGGTGGATTAAAGGCGCTTGTTCGTTGCGTGGAGTTAGGCGATACGAGTCCCGACACATATGGATCGGCTGCGTATAGTCATCTGCGAGTGGGTAACCTGATGGCTGCGGAATTAGCGTATAACGCGGCGATCGTGCTCGATCCGAATAATATTGAATGGATCGAAGGTAAAGCTGAAGCGATGATTCAAGGAAAGCGTTTTGCAGATGCTCGTCCTCTGTTGCGGGAGTTAATTAAGCGCAATCCGGAAAAGGATGCCTACCGAATGTTTCTGGCAAATATTCACGTTGAGCTGGAGCAGTATATCGAAGCGGCTCAAGTCTTCGAGTTGATTCACGCTTTGGGTAAGGGAAATGGGGATACGCAACTTCAGCTTGCCAATATTTATAGCTTGAATGGAATGTACGAACTTTCGGTGGATACGTTTTTGGCTTCGTCGAAGGAACAGTTGAGATTGTACCTCGATCAAGTAATAATCGGAGTGGCTTATTTGTTGGATAAGGAAGAGGTGGAGCAAGCGCAGAGACTGTTTAGCAAAATAGACGGAATGGAGGACACCTGGTCGTCAATGCAAAGAACCCGATATCTTTTGGTGGAGGCAGAGTTTGCGAGGGCGGATGAAAATCGTGAATTGCTGAAGGAGAAACTGGTCGAGGCGTTGGAAAGCGATCCTTTGAATGGCGAAGTTTTGATTCAGCTGGGAACTCTTTACGCTGAGGAGGAAAATAACGCGAAAGCTATGTTCTATTTCGAACGGGCGTATGATTCAGAGGATTTTGAATTCAATGCTCTTATTCTTGCTTCGCAATTGCTCATCGATGACAAGCGCTTCGAGGATTCGCTAGCCCTGTTAAGACGAGCTTCTCAGACGCAATCGAGTGCTGAGTTGAAGGCTTTGATGGAACGCGTTCAGGCGGCTTCGATTCAATAGTTCAAGCGAGAAGGAGTTAGGCTGTCTCGTCCGCAAGCCGTTTACCGCTTTGGATGCTGGCACCCATCGCGATTCCGTCGATTGCATGTCCACCGAATGCGAGATTGGGGTTGTCGACTTCAATATTTGCTAGCGATTGTTTCCATGGAGCAAATGCTTGAGTGTACTGAGGAATGGCTCGCGGCCAAGTAGTCAAGTGAGAGAAGCAAGGGAGGCCTTTTACGCCAAGTAGTGTATCCAGATCTTTGGTAGCGAGTTCTATGAGCGCTTCTTTGGGAGCGTTGGCGAGATCATCACGTTGGCGTCCCCCGATCATGACAGTAAGTAAACAGTGGTCGTCTGGAGCGCGTCCTGGATAGAGGCTCGAGCTGAAAAGGACACCTAGGATGTTCGGAGATTCTTTGCTGGGAACAAGAACGCCAAACCCATCAAGCGGATGGGCAATTTGATCACGGCGATAACCTAGAGCTAGGCTATGGACTGTTGGGTAAGGTAGGTCCGGAGTCTCGGCTAGGCGTTGTTTGATGGATTGTGGCCAAGCGAGTTTCTTGATCGCTCGCGATGGGAGGCAGATTATTAGTTTTTTGGCAAACCCTTCGAAGTTTTCTCCATCTCGTTTCCAGGTAACTTGCCAGCCTTGATCGTTCTTATTGATAGCGACAACTTCCGAATTGAGCCAAAGGTGGTTGCCAAGTTTGCGTCCAAGGGTTTGAGGCAAGGTGTGAAGTCCGTCTCGGAAGCTGATAGATCGTTTTTTGTAGCTGGTCCCTTCACGCTTTTGACGCTTTTTGCGTTGGATGGCTCCACGGATTATTGAACCGCCGTCACGTTCGAATCCCCGCATGAGTGGAAAAGCGTGTTCGAGTATCAGTTCTTCGGGATTGCCTGCGTAGACGCCGCTGACGAAAGGGTTGATCGCGTAGTCAAGAAATTCGGGTCCCATTCGCCGCTTGACGAATTGAGCGACAGACTCGGTTTTCGCGCCGTGATCGCTGATCTGTCTGCGGAATGGTTCGGCAAGAAATCCCAGTTTCGCTTTGAGTGAGAAAAGCGGCGTGGTTACTGCTTGTAATAAAGATTCTGGTACGGCGACGGGACGATCCTTACGGACAATAAATCGTTTGGCGGCGCTGGGGCTGGATTCCTGGAGTTGCGAGGATAGTCCAAGTTCGTCGATGAACTGCTCAACCCAATGATCGGGGAGAAGGAGCGCGTTGGGGCCTTTTTCGAATAGGAAACCTTCTTGTTTTTCGCTTTGAATCGGTCCGCCGGGAGCCGATCCTTTTTCAATGACGCTAATATCCAAGCCGCGCTGTTGGAGTAAGTACCCCGCAGTGAGGCCGGATATTCCTCCTCCTATGATGATAGCGTCTTGCATGTAGAAGTATTCAGCTTTCGAAACGACTATGAGCGATAGTTGGTGACGGTGTTCACCAATGCCTCCATATTCTCAATACGAGCGGTTGGGAGGATTCCATGGCCGAGGTTGAAAATATGGCCGGGTCGATCGCTCATGGCGTCGAGAATTCGGGTGGCGTTTTGCGAGACGATCTCCGGAGTTGTGTCGAGAATTACTGGATCGAGATTTCCTTGGATAGCGATATCAGCCGGGATTTGTTTAGCGGCTTCTTGAATGGGAATAGTCCAGTCTATCGCGATTGCTTTGGGGCGTGTGGCTGCTTGGCGAGTGATATGCGGGGTGGTTCCTTTCGCGTAGATGATCATGGGAACCTCGTCGCGAACGGCATCGATTATTTGTTCGATCCAGCGCAGGGAGGCTTCGTAGTAATCGTCGCCCGAAATGATTCCGCCCCAAGAGTCGAAAATCTGGATGGCTTCCGCTCCGGCTGCGACTTGCATTCGAAAGTAGTCAATCAGAGCTGCGACGAGCTTTTCCATGAGCGCGTTGAATGAAGGTCGGTCGGAGTAGAAGAGCGCTTTGACTCGTTCGAAATTCTTAGAGCTGCCGCCTTCAACCATGTAGGTGGCGAGAGTCCATGGGGAGCCGCCGAATCCGAGTGTGGCTTTTGATCCGTCGAGTTCGGCGCTGATGAGTTTGAGAGCCTCGGCTACGTAAGAGAGCTTCTCTTCGATAGCTGTCGGGTCGAGCGCATCGATTTGCTCTCGATTATCGAGGCGATAATTCATGCCGATTCCACCTTGATCGCGAAAATGGTATCCTTGGCCCAGGGCTTCTGGGATGACGAGAATGTCGGAAAACAGAATGGCGGCATCGAGCTCGAATCGTTTCAGGGGTTGGAGCGTTACTTCGAGAGCGAGCTCTGGAGTTTGGGCGAGTTCGAGGAAGGAGTATTTTTCCTTGAGAGCACGATACTCGGGGAGATAGCGGCCTGCTTGGCGCATTACCCAAATGGGAGGTCGGTCGAGTGGCTGGCAATTAAGCGCAGCGTGAAAGCGTTCGCGGGAATTCATGTGAAAGGAGTTTTGGCTGTAGGAGTTTAGTCTAAGAAAGAGCGAATTTCTTCGTTCTGCAATCTTACTTCTTACTGAAAATTCGCCCAGTCTTGTGGAATGAGATAGATTTCGTAAAGTTCTGCTTCGGGCGTACCTTCTTCGGGTGTGTAATCATATTTCCAAGACACGTCACTCGGGAGGGACATTAGAATGGACTCGGTGCGTCCGTCGCTTTGCAGGCCGAATAGGGTACCTCGATCGTAGACGAGATTGAATTCGACGTAGCGGCCGTGGCGATATCGCTGGAAGTCGATTTCGCGTTTGCCGTAAGGGATATCGATGCGACGTTTGATGATCGGGAGGTAGGCTTTGCCGAAGTGGTTGCCGATGCTCTGCATGAAAGCAAATGCGTTTTCGAAGCCACCTTCGTCGAAGTCGTCGAAAAAGAGTCCGCCAATTCCGCGGGGTTCGGAGCGATGTTTGATGTAGAAATAGCGATCGCAAGTTTCTTTGAGCTTTGGATAGTGATGGGCTCCGAATGGATCGCAAGCGGCTTTGGCTGTTTGGTGCCATTCGATGGCGTCCTCGCGAAACCCATAGTAGGGGGTGAGATCGAAGCCGCCGCCAAACCACCAAACATCGGATTCGTCGGAATTTCGCGCCGGAGCGAAAAAGAAGCGAACGTTTGCGTGCGATGTCGGGGCGTAGGGGTTTTTCGGATGGATGACGATGGATACGCCTGTGGCGTGGAAAGACCGTCCGGCGAGTTCCGGGCGTGAGGCGGTGGCCGATGGAGGTAGGTTGTCGCCCATGACATGGGAGAAATTGACGCCGGCTTTGTCGAAGGTTTTGCCTCCTTCGAGTACACGGGTGATTCCTCCGCCTCCTCTTGGTCGGTCCCAAGCGTCCACGATAAATCGATGGTTGGGGTCTTCGACTGACTCGAGTTGAGCGCAAAGATCGCTCTGTAGTTCGAGTAGATAGGTTTTGACTAGTTCCAGGGTTTCCAGGCTCACCGAATCATTCCTAAGGGGAAAACGGCGGAGATCTAGTTATTTTGTCGGAATTCAATGTAAAAAGTGTCGAAGCCGTTGAATCGCGGCTTCGGGAGACGTGTCTTGCACTTGCGTTTTATCTATATCGTTTGCATTGATTTCGTTGTTTCCGTCTTGGAATCGATGAATTTTATCATGACTACAAATCGCTCTTCACTTAATTTCACGGTCGTGTTGGCCGCATTAATTGCTCTGTTTTCGATAAGCTCGGGAATCGCTCAAAGCGATGAGGACTCATTGGCGCCGTTGGTGGTCAATGCGGGAAGTGCCACAGAAGATGAGGCTAAGCCCGAGAGTGAAGCTGGAGAAACTGACGCAACAGCGTCGAGCGAAGATGCGAAAGAGGAGTCAGCCGATAAGGAAGATGAAGAAGACCCAGAGGAGAAGGCGCGAAAGGCCGAGCTCAAGCGTCTCAAGGAAGAAAGGGAGATGATTCAAGCGAGACTGTCTTTGCGTTCAGAGCAATTTAAGGAAGAGCTTATTGGTCTGAAGGAAGAGAAGGAGCGAATGGCTGCTGAAAATTCGCTGGTTCGGGAGCGATTGGGGGACGAATTATTGGAGCTTAAATTGGCTAACGAGCGATTGAGTACTCAGATCGATACTTTGAATAAGGAGCTTTCGTACGAAACGCTTAAGGCGAAAAAGCTGTTGAACGACGAATTGGCGGAGATGCGAAGCGAGGAAGAGCGCCTCAAGCTTCAAAACTCGATCGCTCTGAAAAAAATGGAGACCGAGATGGCGGAACTGCGATTGGCGGATACGCGCTTGAAATTGAAGCGATCGACGTTGGATATCGATGTGGCCGAGTTGACGGCGAAATTGATGCTGAAGGAAAAGGGCGATTTGGTGGGGGATCAGGTTTATGCGGATCGCGACTTGATGTATCTGAAGGAGCCGTTTGTGGACGGAGTGTTACACGTGAGCGATCGGCGAGTAGCTTTGAACGGTCCAATCTGGAGCGGGTTAGCGGATTACGTAAGCGAACGAATTAATTTCTATAATAATGAGAGCCAGGAATATCCGATATTCTTAGTGATCGATTCGTCTCCAGGTGGATCGGTGATGTCTGGATACAAGATAATGAAGGCGATGCACGGCAGCAAGGCACCTGTTTATGTGGTCGTTAAGTCGTATGCGGCCAGTATGGCGGCCAGTATCGCGACGCTGGCGGAACGTTCGTTTTGCTACCCGAATGCCGTTATTTTACATCACCAAATCAGTTGGGGAGTGAGCGGTAATCTGACTCAACAGCGCGAGTTTTTGGAGGAGGCTGAGGAATGGTGGCGTAGGGTTGCTCGTCCGGTCGCAAAGAAAATGGGCCTGACTTTGGACGAATTCATTTCGTTGATGTACGAGAAGAACTCCGATGGCGATTGGCGCGAGTTTGGGGACAAGGCTTCTGAATTGAAGTGGATTGACCAGGTTGTCGATCGGGTTTGGGAAATGTCGGTGGACAAGAATCCTGACCGATTTGGGCGGAGCATGATTTTCGCTACGAGCGATTTGGAGGAAGCGATTGATCAACAAGGTAAGCCTTTCGTCGGTCTACCGCGTTTAGAGCCGTTTGATTTCTATTACCTCTACAATCCGGATAATTATTACCGGTTGCGATAGTTTGATTTGGCTAGAGCGCCGGCTGGTTTAATTGGCTGGCGGGCCTGGAGTTCTTGTAAATAGAATATGTACTTTGTGACTTTGGAGTTAATTCA
>JBNMOQ010000081.1:0-17616 GCA_051275055.1 Candidatus Pelagisphaera sp. | reverse complement strand
TAGGCACCGGCACTCCTGCCAGCGTCCTCGAAGTCATTCAAATAGTACAAGAAGTTACCGGTCTCGATGTACCGCACGAATTCGGTCCTCGCCGCGATGGCGACGTGCCCGCCGCCTATGCTTATCCGGCCAAAGCCATCGCTGAGCTCGGTTGGGAAATCGAATTCCCAGATATCAAATCAATCGTGGAAACCGCTTGGAAATGGCACGAATCGCATCCCAACGGATTTGAAAAGTAGAATCGAAAAAGTTCGTTGCAAAATGAGTACGCCTTGAGTCTTATAGCGTTAACATTTGAATAACGGTACCATTGAGAAAACGGGTGATTTCTGCCTTAAACCAATTCAATCGCTACTCTTTTCCAATTATGTTAATTTTTCCTGGACGCCGTCACCGGAAAAAACCAGTTTCACATAAATCTAGCTCGTGTTTATCGGTAAAAATCCTTAAACTGTTGCAACGATCAGCTCCACGAGCAAACCAATTCCCTGAATTCCGCTACACCATACAACAGTATGAACGTTATAATCATCGAGGACCAAATACTCTTCCGAGAACTGACTGTTTCAATTTTAACCAATGATTTTGGTTTAAATGTGAGCGGCCAATACGACGATGGCGAATCTGGCCTAGAAGCGTGTTTAGAGCAACGTCCAGATTTGGTCGTCTTGGATATCAAAATTAAGAAACTCGGAGGGCTAACCGTTTTCAATCGACTGAAAGATCGTGTCCCAGACATGAAAATCATCCTCGTCTCAGCTCACTTCACGCCTGAGATAGTGAAAGCAACGGTTGAACGCGGCGTAAACGGTCTCGTAACGAAGAATAGCACAATCGAGAGCCTTAAAGACGCAATCGGCCAAATCCTCAAGGGAGCCGTCTATTATTCTCCAGAAGCTTACAATTTACTACGCCAACCCATCACGAGCAAAGACTACAACGATAGTCTCAAAATGCTCACACCTCGCGAGACTGACGTTTTGCAAATGGTAGGCGAAGGATACAGTTCTAAAGAAATCGCCAAGTCTTTTGGCTTAAGCGTTCGTACGATCGATGCTCATCGCAGCAACATCATGCGAAAGCTAAAACTTCGCGGAGCAACGGACATGACTCGCCTTGCAGTCAAGCTCAAGCTCGTCAGCCAAGACTAGTTCGAGCTGGCCCAATCGAGTCTCACGGTTTCTTCCTCTATCTAGCCCAAGTACTGCTTTGCTTCTTGGCAATAGGCTGCGTACTCGGTTTCCAGCAAAGTCGGTAGTTCGATTAAGTCCTCGAGGTCTCCGTCGTTGCGACAAATCTCAATCGCCGCATTAGACAATTCATATATGCGAGACGCCCCCATCGCTGCCGCAGATCCCTTCACTTTGTGAATTGCATCATGAAGCGCTGAACGGTCATTTGCACCTAATCCGTCAACGATATCTTTAACCAGCGTCGGACCCTCGTCTTTGAATAGAGAATACAGACGAGCGAAAAGCGAACTATCGTGCGCTGTTTGCTCAATCAGATCTGCAACGCGTTCTTTGTCCAAAGAAGGATAATTCGAAATATCAGGTAGTGGCATAACTAAAATTTTTGACGCGCAGAAAGAGCGCTTTGCAAGGTTACCGCATCTGCATACAAAACTGAACCTCCACTCGGAAGTCCAAACCCAATCCGCGATACGCTAACTGGATACGCATCCAACAGATCGATCAGATAATGGCAAGTAGCCTCGCCCTCTATGTCATTCGGCAAAGCGAGAATCAGTTCCGAAATCGAATCTGACTTAATTCGTTTCATCAGACTATCGAAATTCAATTCATCAGGCCCAACACCATTAATAGGTGAGAGCTTTCCATGCAAAACATGATAAGCTCCATTGTACGCCCCCGATTTTTCGAGCGATAGCAGATCGCTAACATGCTCCACCACGCAAACCTGTCCCGACTCCGAGCGGCGAGTGTTCTCGCAAATCACGCATTGCTCCGCTTCGCAAATGTTGCCGCACACAGGGCAACTCGAAACACGCTCTCGCGCCGATTCCAATGCAGCGATCAATGATTGACTGCTTTCCGGCTTCTCCAGCAAAAGCTGAATAGCCATTCGCTCCGAAGAGCGATACCCAACGCCTGGCAGTTTTTTCAACTGCTTCTGAAGCGCTTCAAATGAGGGAGTCATCTTTAAAAATCAGGAAGGAGGAATTATGAAATGATCGGTACAACAGAGCTTTCATGCTTCATCAATCATAATTCATAATTACATCAAGCCCGGCAACGACATCCCTTCGGTCGCCTTGCCCATTTCTTCCTCATGCATCGTCTTCGCTTGGGTACTCGCTTCCTTTACCGCTTGAAGAACTGTTTCTTCAATCAAAGAGCTTTCCTCCTTCAGCAAATCCGAATCGAGGGAAATCGAAAGAAAATCTCCCGATGCCGTGATCTTGATCGTCACAGCGCCTCCTCCGCTAGAAACCTCCAATTCGCGTTCTGCGAGCTCTGTTTGCAAAACCTCGATCTTTCGCTGCATTTTCTGAGCTTGCTTAAGCAATTTTCCTACGCCTGCCATAATTCTAAATCTAAAAGGTTAACTTATTAAGGTTTTCTCGAAACCTCATCGGTGACGGATCTTTCGCAAGCTTTCGTGGACTTCCCCAAGCGTCAATCCGAAAGCAAATCTCCCATTCCTTCGCGAGCATTTGGAAACCGAGGGATCCATCCAAACTGCTCTCTCAACAAGCTATTCGAAATTCGCCGATTTGCAGGACGTCCCTTCTCCCATCGACGTGAGGTTGCGCCCTCTCCTATCTTTTCATCAAAGACCGGTCGCGGCACTCCAAGCTTCTCTGCCAAAACAACAGCCAAATCCGCTTTTAGCAAAGGATCATCATCCACCACATTGAACACCGAAGCGTCGCTACCCTCACTTGAAAAGACTCGTTCGATGGCCGAAACGATATCCTCCAGCCGAATCAAATTCAAATAATAGTCACCAACTCCCGGCAACGAACCCTCTGACGCCTTAACGCGCTCCGCCAAAAACGAACGGCCCGGACCATAGATCCCCCCAAGCCGCAATACCGTCGCTTGAACCGATCGAGCGCCTTCCAAAAAAACCGACTCCGATTCGAGCATCAAACGGGCCCGTTCCGAATCAGCTCCAGAATCCTCTTCCGAAATCCAGTCGCCTCCGCTGTCTGGATACACCGAGACACTGGACGTATAGATCGCTTTCCCTTCAAAACCGGTTTTCGCCACCCAATCCACTAGGGAACGGTTCCCATCGACGTATGACGCCTGGTAACCTGCGATCCCTGGCTTCGCCGCGCTCACGCAATTGAGAACCCAATCGACATCTTTCCCAGCGAACGCATGCCATTCCAAAGCATCCACCCGCCCTTCAAAGGCCCTCACTCCATTCGCCTCCAACCAATCGACCTTCTCCCGATTTCGAGTAACCGCTCGAACCGCATGTCCCCGAGCCTTCGCCGCAATGGCAAACGCGCTTCCAACGTAACCACAACCAAGTATCAGAATCTGCTTCATAAACAATCTACCCAATAAATGTTTGCCTGTATCGGACAATTGCCAGAAAGAAATCGTCACAGATCAACAATGACCACCTCAAACGAAGATCGCCCAAGACACCGTGTCCTCGCTCTCCTATTCGACGGAGTCGAAGAGATCGAAGCAATCACTCCCGTCGATCTACTTCGAAGAGCCGGCATTAAGGTCGTTATGGCGAGCGTGAATGAGCAACGGACCGTCCAAGGTCGCAGCGGTATACGCATCCAAACGGATAAAACTTGGAGTGAAGTCGAAGACGAGCATTTCGATCTTCTCTTCATTCCCGGCGGTCCTGGAATTATGGCTCTCCTCGGAAATGAAGCCATTCTCCAGAAAATTCGCCAATGCGAAAAAAGCGCCCAATGGATCGCAGCCATCTGCGCCGCTCCCAAACTACTCGCAACAGCCGGCATTCTCGAGAATCGAGCTGCAACCAGTCATGCATCCGTCCGTGCTGACCTTCCTCTCCCAAGCGATGAGAGGATCGTTCTTTCCGATCGCATCATCACCTCCCAAGGAGCGGGAACTGCGACGGAATTGGGACTCAAGCTTGTCGAAACGCTGACTGATGCGAAAACTGCCAAGTCGATCGCCCAATCAATCCACTTTTAGAAACGAATTCACAACCACTTTCTCAAATGACAAAAGAATACGATTTCATCGCCATTGGCGGCGGCAGCGGTGGATTCAATGCCGCTCGAGTCGCTCGCGACTACACTGACAGCGTTGCCGTTATTGACGGAGCTCAAGAACTAGGCGGGCTTTGCATTCTCCGCGGATGCATGCCTTCGAAGACGCTCATCTATTCAGCCGAAGTGCTTCACCTAGCCCAAAACGCCAAGAAATTCGGGCTTTCAATACCAGATGCTAAGGTCGACATGAAAGCGCTCCACCAGCGCAAGGTCGATATCATCAAGGAATTCTCCGACTACCGCGTCGAGTCCATGCAAAGCGACAAGTATAGCCTCTATCGAAATTTTGCTAAATTCATAAGCGAAGACACGATCGAACTTGACGACGGCACGCGCCTCAAAGGCAAACACTTCATCATCGCTACCGGCTCCCACGTATCGAAACCCTCAATACCTGGAATCGATCACCCAGATATTTGGACAAGCGACGAAGTCCTCGATCTCGATTTTCTCCCCGAATCGGTCATCGTCCTCGGAGGCGGAGTAGTCGCCTGCGAATTGGCTCAATTCCTAAATCGCGTAGGCTCGAAAACAACTCAGATCCAACGTAGTCCTCACATTCTAAAAGATCAGGCAGCTGACATCTCCGAAGTCGTCGAAACCGCATTCCGCGACGAAGGCCTCGACCTCTACACCGGGACAAGCCTGAAGTGTATCGAAAAAACCGACATCGGCTTCACGGTAGTATTCGGTCACGAAGGAACTGAAGTTTCTTGCGATGCTAATTACGTAGTCAACGCAATGGGGCGCATTCCAGCCACCGCCTCCCTCGGTCTCGAAGCCGCAGGCGTCGAATTAAAGCCAAACGGCCAAATCAAAACCGACGAATTTCAGCGATCCTCAAATTCCCGTATTTACGCCGCAGGCGACTGTGCTGGTCCTTTCGAAATCGTGCACACCGCCGTCATGCAAGGTGAACTGGCAGCCTACCATGCTTCTGGGGTAACGAAGACTCCGTTGAACTACGATCACATGCTCGACGTCACGTTTACAGATCCGCAAGTCGCTCGCGTCGGCCTGACAGCTCAAGCGCTAGCGGAACGCGGTATCGACTATGTGGTTGCAGACTACCCATTCGACGATCACGGAAAATCAATTCTCATGGAAGCGAAATACGGATTCGTCCGCATCTTCGGCGAGAAACCGACAGGTCGCATTCTGGGAGCCGAAATTGTATCCAAAGATGCAGGCGAGCTCATTCACACGCTCTCCGTCGCCGTTTCGCACGGCCTAACAGCCGCCTCGCTCATGCAAACCCATTGGTATCACCCCACTCTATCGGAAATCGTCACTTATCCACTTGAGGATATCGTCGATGAACTAGCAGAATAGCTCACTCGTTAGATCCTCCCTAAAAAAACCAACACACATGTCCTATACGCCTCCCGAATTTCTCGTCGATCTCCTTAAAGCCAAAAGCCCTTCCGGGGCCGAGGGACAAGCTCAGGCGGTTTTCGACAACTACGTCGAAAACGTCGCCGACCATTACCAACGCGACGCATTGGGAAATCGCATCGCTAGTCTCAATGGCGCCGGAGGCCCGACCGTCATGTTCTCTGGCCACCTCGACGAACTCGGATTTATCATCACGTACATAGACGATAAAGGCTTCCTCTATTTTGGACCCATTGGCGGACACGATCGTGTCATCATTCCTGGCCGCCGCGTCATTATTCAATCGGAAAACGGTTCCGTCAAAGGCGTTACCGGCAAGCGAGCCATTCATTTAATGGATGTCAAAGACCGCGAAAAGGTCCCGGAAATCAATGAAATGTGGATCGATATCGCAGCGACGAACAAAGAGGATGCCCAGTCAAGGGTTCAGGTCGGCGACGTAGCCACCTACGACCACGAATTCGAACTCATCCACGGATCCGTCGGAGCTGCTCGAGCTTTCGACAATAAATGCGGCGCGTACATTGTTGGTGAGACCCTTCGTCGTCTCGCCGAAGATCGCAGCTCTTTTTGCGCTAAAATCGTTTCCGTCGGCACTTCGCAAGAAGAGGTCGGCGTTCGCGGCGCCACTACTTCCAGCTACGGCGTCAATCCTGATTTTGCCGTTGCCGTCGACGTTGGCCACAGCACGGATCACCCTGACTGCGACAAACGTAAATTCGGCGCCACGAAACTGGGCGGCGGCCCCATCATTACACGCGGGCCCAACATCAATCCGATTGTCTACAAAAAGCTAATACAGGCAGCCAAGGAAATCGACATTCCCATTCAGCTCGAAGGCGAGCCAAGACCAACCGGCACCGATGCTCGAGCGATCCAGATGGCTCGTGACGGCGTAGCGACCGGATTAATTTCAGTACCCTTACGCTATATGCACACGCCTAGCGAAATGGTCGACCTCGAAGATGTTGAACGTTGCGTGCAATTGCTTGTCGCTTTTTCCAAAAATCTCCAAGCGGGCGAAAACGGCAATTGGTAATCGGGACTACCGATAGTGAAATGAAAACGTGACTTCTTCGGAATCTCCGAAGACGTCAACCATCTCAGCCGTCCAGGGACCGTACGGAGCTCCATTTTCCAGCGCAGTCCTGCTAATGTAAATACCAATCACTTTCGACGTAGTTCCCGGGCGCGTATCCAGGTTCGAGATATAGCCGTTCTTGTCCAAAGTAAATCGCAACACTACCTTACTGTTGCTTTCCTTGCCTGCCGCCTCGTCCGCCAGCGAATTCCATCGGACGCTTATGATTTCGATAAAGCGCTCCATGTATTCCCCGAATTCGCTGAACTTCGCATCCATAGCGATCGTTCCGGTTCTAGAAACCCCAGGATCTCGATTTCTCACGGGACCAGGAGCGATTTTCGGTAAACGTGGTCGCGGTCGGGGCGATGGCTCCGAAGCTTCAGCCGTCACCTGGGCGTTTTGCGGGACTAAGAACGGCTGGAGGGTGGCGGCGACTTGCTCCTCTTCTTCGCCTTCTTCGGCTTCGCCTTTGATGTACTCGTTCACATTCGTCGGCGCTTCGTTTTCATCGTAATCCACTTCGACGATCCCCGTGTCGTCTGGATCTTCTTCTTCCTGAGTCCCTGGAATGGGGATCGATTTGATCAATGGCTGACTATCAAACTGAGGCATCAACAACGGCACTTCTTGAGCTTCCTCCTGTTCCTCTTGCTCTTCGCTTTGCTGAGATGGAGGCGGAGCGAATTCCGGCGGAGCGAGATCGCCGGTTATAAATTGATTGGTCTCGATATCGTCTTCGCTTTCGGACGACGGACGATTCTCATCGTCTATCTCATCAGGAAGCTCCTCCTGAGCCGCTTGTTGGCTTCGAGCAGCAAAATTGTTCGTCTCATCCGGTTCATTTTCCGGAGCATCAGGATTCGTCTGCGTATAAACCTGCTCCGGCTCTTCCTCAGCCATCGCTAGCTCAACCTCGAATTCTCGAAAACGATTCTTATATTCCGATTCCTCCGCCGTAAAAACATCCGATGGCAGACCGAATAATCCGATCAAATGAAAAAGGATTGTGCCAACGATTCCGGCAATCAACGAATTCCGCGACAAAACCCGACGTTTGAGCAGTACATCAAGAAGCGGCTGCTCTCGCCCCGCTCTAGTGTCCTCTTTCTCTATCGTCTTGTCTGTCCCGCTCATTTCAACCCGTCAAGCTAACCTATGACGCGCTAACATCGTCTTTGTTTCATCGATTGGCAATCCCATGATATTCGAGTGAGAACCGACGTATGAATCGATAATGATCTCAGTTCCATCCTGAATCCCATAAGCGCCAGCCTTATCAAGCGGATTCACAATGCCGAAGTAACGATCGATCGTCTCCTCATCCAGCTCTTTGAACGTCACTTCGCTTCGAACGCCAAACGTCTCGAACACGCCACTTGAAACGTTTTGAAGCGAAACGCCCGTGTAGACTACATGAGTACGCCCCGACAAACGCCGCAGCATAGACTTCGCATCCTCCCAATCAGTTGGCTTATTCAAAACCCGGCCATCCAAGTGCACCGTCGTATCCGAGCCCAAAACAAACCGATCCTCATGTCGCTCGGCCACCCAGCGTGCCTTGAGCTCAGCGTTCGCCCTCACCATCGCCTCCGGATCGGCATCTCCCTCATTATCCTCCTCAACGTCCGCAGGGATGATCTCAAAATCAACGCCGACACTCTCCAGCAAATCCCTACGCCGCGGCGACGCCGAAGCCAGTATCAATCTCGTCTGTAAATTTGCACTCATTGTCTGCCACAATAATTGCTCCGCATACCAGTCGCCTAGCAAGCCGGAAATACTCGGATTAGTAACCAAGCTCAATTCCACCCACTCCCGCAAATGATGCCTCCCCGAGATATCCTTAAGGTAACGGCCGATCTCCGAGCGGCCATTATTGTTAAAGCAGTTGAACGATTGCATCGCTCAATGGTCCCGCTGAGCGCATACGCGTCAACTTAAGCCATAAGCCGTAGATTACAAAATACTCAGAAACGATTTTATATTCGTTTTAAAACGGGTAATTCGAGTTTCGGTAATTTTGCATGCATTTGATCTCAATAGAATTTTCAACCACGAAAGACGCGAAAAATACGGAATAACCAAGAATCGTAGTCAGATATAACCTACATAATAAGAGTCTCGAATTGAAAGCGTTAAAAATGCAAACAGCTTGGCTATAAGAGTTTAAATTAAAAAACACTATCGATAAAGCGTGGAAACTTAGAGAAGTTGTGGCCGCATTACTCCGAAGCAAAGAGTTCTAAAGGTTACGAAGATCCTACTGCTGAGAGATTTTTTCGTAGTTTTCGTATCTTTCGTGGTTAACATAAATCCTGAAAAATTCGACTGTCATTCTTGATGCGTTTCTCTTTGTTACAGATTGGTTAAGAGGAATTTATGCGATAAGTTGACGCGTATGCGCTGAGCGGGAAGATCGGCCGCTACCAAAACGAGCAACGAAGCAAGTTTCGAGGTATTATACCCAAAGGGAATAAACGCTTATTTGGGTAGTCGACGAATGACAAAGCCTTGCCCTTTGAGAGTCCTCTTGTTTTTTTCGTATTTTCCCACATGAAAATCGGCTTAGCCCAGATCAACACCATCGTCGGCGACCTTCAAGGCAACGAAGCGCGCATCATCGACGCCTACCAAACCTTGACCGCCCAGGGCGCCGATTACGTCGTATTTCCCGAACTCGTCGTCACCGGCTACCCGCCCAGAGACTTGCTTTTCAAGCGAAGCTTCGCGCCCGACAATGTCGCAACAGCAAAGCGAATCGCCGCCCAATCAGGCGAGGTCCCCATTATATTCGGTTTCGTCGAGCCCAATCCAAAAGATTTCGGACGACAGTTTTTCAATTCAGCCGCAGTCTGCTTCGATGGAAAGATCCAGCATATCGGTCAAAAATGCCTTCTACCCACTTACGACGTATTCGACGAAGATCGCTATTTTGAAGCAGCTACATTGCCCTTGGTATTCGAATACAAAGGCAACAAAGTTGGCATCACCATCTGCGAAGACATTTGGACAACTCCAGACGTTGCGTCTCGCCCCCGCTACCGGTCCTCGCCAATCGAATACCTCAAAGAGCAAGCGCTCGATGTTCACGTCAATCTATCCGCAAGCCCATGGCACGTCGAAAAAACGGGAACACGACGAAAGCTGATTTCCGACGTATCCGCTTCGCTCAATTGCCCAAGCGTTTACGTAAATGCCGTCGGTGGGAACGACGAACTCATTTTCGACGGACGTAGTATGGTCGCCGATTCCCAAGGAAATATCCTGACCGGGCTTGCTGGATTCGCCGAAGAATGCCGCGTGGTCGATCTCGAAACCAAAGCCGAACGTTCACCCAGCTACGACCAGTCGCAAATGCAGGACATCGAAGATGCTCTGGCGCTCGGTCTTCGCGATTACGTCCACAAGAGCGGATTCAAAAAAGCGCTCATCGGACTAAGCGGCGGTATCGATTCCGCGGTTACCGCAGCAATCGCGGTCAAAGCGCTTGGCAAAGAAAACGTGACCGGCATTGGCCTGCCTTCAGCAATTTCGTCCGACCACAGTAAAAACGACGCAGAAGATCTGGCGGAAAAGTTAGACATCGCATTTCACATGATCCCAATCGAGGGAGTTGTCGAAGCTTCCGAGACCGCTCTCGCCCCGCTTTTTAAAGGCCTACCTCTCGACGTCACCGAAGAGAACATACAAGCCCGATCCCGCGGTCTATTGCTAATGGCTCTCTCCAACAAAACCGGCGCTCTCTTGCTCACAACCGGAAACAAGAGCGAGCTTTCTGTCGGTTATTGCACTCTCTACGGCGACATGTGCGGCGGACTCGCCGTTATCTCCGATCTCCCCAAGGTAATGGTATTCGACTTGGCCCGACATATGAATCGCGACAGCGAAATCATTCCGGTCAACACCATCGAGAAACCTCCATCAGCCGAGCTTCGCCCCGACCAAAAAGACGAAGACAGCCTCCCACCCTACGAAATCCTCGACGCCATACTAAAAAGCTACGTCGAAGAAGGTCTATCATCCAAAGAGATTATCGCCCAAGGCTTCGATACTGACGTAGTTAAGGACATCATACGGAAAGTAGACCTCAACGAATACAAACGCAAACAAGCCGCCCCCGGCCTAAAGCTAACATCCCTCGCCTTCGGCGTCGGCCGCCGCATTCCAATCGTACAAAAATACGTATCGTAGCGTTGAAAACCGATAGATTTTTAGGGAACTAATACATCATCTTGAAAGTTTCATACATACAGATCATTGAAACGCCCATTGAGAATTTGATAACCACTGAGGACACTGATGAACACTGATATGATAAAATTGAGCCTAGTCATCAGTGTATATCAGTGTCCTCAGTGGTTTAAATAAATGATCCCCAGGGTAAGCCCTCGACCTTGCGGTCGCCAGCCGCTTCGCGGCAGCGGGGTATTTAAGATTGAAAATTGAAATATTGAAAAATTTGAGAACGCCGCAAGCGGCGGGGTATTAGACCCGTATCGAAATAAAACCTTAGCTGTAGTTTTCGCAGATCTCTCGCTGTATCAATGGGTATGGACGAAATCACTTAGACGATGTACTAGGAATGAAGCCCTTGCCAACACTCTCGAAATCCTAAAAACCTAATCCCCTAAAACTTAAATACTTTCCCCCAATGACAACATCATCCGATCTTTTCCAACGTGCCCAAAAACTCATGCCTGGTGGCGTGAATTCGCCTGTCCGAGCTTTTCGCTCCGTAGGTGGCGCTCCATTCTTCACGAAGAGCGCAAAAGGCGCCACGCTCACAACTGTAGACGATCTAGAACTGATCGACTTCGTCTGCACTTGGGGCCCAGCGATCCACGGCCACAATAACGAAACTATTCGAGCAGCAATCGCCGAAGCCCTCGACAAGGGCACCAGTTTCGGAACGCCCAATCCTTACGAGATTGAGATGGCAGAACTCATTATCGAGCTCGTCCCATCCGTCGAAAAAGTCCGCATGGTTAATAGTGGCACCGAAGCCACGATGACGGCAATCCGGCTCGCACGCGGATACACGAAGCGAGACAAGATCATCAAATTCGCCGGCTGCTATCACGGTCATGTCGATTCCCTTCTCATCAAAGCCGGCTCCGGAGCTCTCACTCTCGGCAACCCGGACAGTGCAGGCATTCCGGAGAGCTTCGCCGCAGAGACGATCGTCCTTCCATTCAATGACATCGAGGCCCTTAAAAAGGCTTTCGCAACACATGGCGATGAACTCGCAAGTGTCATTCTCGAACCCTACCCAGCCAATGTTGGCCTCATCTTCCCGAAAGCAGGTTACTTGCGACAGTTACGAGAGCTTTGTACCAAACACGGAACGGTCCTGATCTTCGACGAAGTCATGACCGGTTTTCGCGTCACTGCCGGTGGCGTCCAGCAACGTGAAGGAATCACTCCAGATCTAACCGCTCTCGGAAAAATCATCGGTGGCGGATTGCCAGTCGGAGCCCTCGGCGGCAAAGCCGAAATTATGGACTATCTGGCACCACTTGGTCCCGTTTACCAAGCAGGCACTCTAAGCGGCAACCCCCTCGCGATGGCTGCAGGAATCGCTTCCTTAAAAATGCTCAGAGACGGCGACGTCTACCAACGCTTAGAACGCATGGGCGAACAAGTTCGCGGAGCGATTCAAACAGCTTCCAACGAAAGCGGCATTCCACTTCAGATCCCGCAAGTCGCCTCTATGTTTTGCATCTATTTCAGCGAGAAGCCTGTCGAGAATCTCGACGACGCCATCGCCACCAATACCGATCGCTTCAACCAGTTTTTCCACACCTGCCTAGAAAACGGAGTCTACATTCCGCCGTCGAAATACGAAGCCAACTTCATTTCCACCGCTCACGAGCAAGGCGCCATCGACCAAGCCTGCGATGTGATGGTAAAAGCGATACACTCACTCTAGCCAACCCAACTCGAAAATTTCTCCGCTGCCTAATTGTAGGAGCGGGTTTACCCCGCGATAATGCGTGTCGATATCATGAAAATGAAAAATCGCGGAATAAAGCATCCCCAGGGCAAGCCCCGAGGTATTCAAAAGGTAGCGACCGATCTCCGAGCAGCCATCTTTTCGACCAATTAAATGGCCGCTCCGAGATCGGTCCCTACCTGATTGGGTTCCGGTTTAAAGTGGAGCGTCTGGAAGCAGAGACGCGGAACCGCGCTATGCCAGTGCTCAAACAGCCTCCTTCCGACCTCCATAACACCTCTGACTCGCTGCGGCGATCGCTAGCAAACCTGCAAACAGAGCGATCCATATTATCGATTGACTGCTTTTTTCGCTCGATACCGATAAATCCATTCGCATTTCCGGCCAAGGCTCCGATTGCAGGCGACGACTAAAATGGTCACCAATTCCATGTTTAGGAAACAGCGATCGCAACGAAAAGCGTTTCCAGAGAAAGCAAATCTCTCTCGTTTGACTGCGTCGATCGATATTCCGGCATAATCTCGAATTACTACATTAGGAAAACTTCAGCTTCCTGAGTAATAAGACTTCGAAACGACCGAATCCTTAGAAATTTCTAAGAAAAGATATCCAAGCCCTACCCAACAACCCTACACACCTAGACAATATACGCGCAAAAAGGCTCCAACGGATTCGCTAGCTTTTTGAAATCTGCTCCACACGATACCAGACGCCATGCATCTTCGCTGGTGAAGCAGAACAACGTTTCGCAATATCAACTCAATCGGCAAGGGGACCCAAGTGATCCTCCCTACCTACTACTCCTGGAATCAATCGTCGTCTAGACGATGGGCTTCTTCATCTTCGTCCTTCTTTTTCATTAAGAAAGCCGATACGATAATCGCAACTTCGTACAAGATCCATAGCGGCCCCGCTAATGCAATCTGCGTCACCGGTTCCGGAGGCGTCAGAATCGCTGCCAAAACAACGATGCTCAAAATAATGTAACGCCGGTATTCCCTGAGCTGATCCGGCGTCACCACTCCAATCGATACCAGCACGACAATCGCCAAAGGCATTTGAAACGCTATGCCCAGACCCAAAATCGTAAAAGTCAGAAATCCAAAATAGTTGCTAGTGGTCCACAATAGCTGAAATCCGAGCAATTGGTTGAACCAGATAACCGCCGCAATCGTACGAGGAAGCAAAAAGTAATAGCCAAACGCACACCCGAGCAAAAATAGAAAAAACACGGCAAAGGAACCCGGAATCAGGATTTTCTTTTCCCGCTTCGTGAGAGCCGGCCCCAAAAATTTTCCGAGATAGTATACGATAACTGGAGACGCTATCATTAGTCCGATAATCACGCCAATCAACAGCATCGCCATAAAGACACCGGTGACATTGTAAGTAGTCAGTCCCGCAAAGACTAGCAGTCGCTCAGCCTCGGTTAGATGCGAGTAATTCGCTTCCAGCGGAGCCAACAAAATATTCTTAACATCGACGATGCGGATCATCGAACCGATAAACGCGATGACAAATACCGCTAGTGGCTTGATGATCGTCCAACGCAATTCCTCCAAGTGGTCCAGAAATCCCATTTGCTTAGGATCTCCCCCCCATTCTGGCTCGTCGTCGTCTTCGTTGTATGGCTCTATGTCGCTCATTCGGAATTCGAAAAACTGTTACATGAACAAGTGATCAGGATCCCGCAATACCAATTTGCAACTCTAAGCAGAAGCGTACTTCCCCTTATAACAGAGGGCTTCAAAAGCTTCTCTTCCCGCTTTTCATTTTATCATTCCCGTTGACAGACGCCTATCTCTCCTTATGAGGAACCCTTTTCCTGGGGGAATAGGAGATTTTTTCGACGCCCCTAATACATCGCAAATCCATATTAGCTAATTTAGGATGCCATCAAAAACAACTGCGAAGAAAGCAAAGAAGGTCGCAAAAAAACGCGCCCCCAAGGCAATTAAATATGTTTACTCGTTCGGTAAGAAAACCGACGGTGACTCGAAGATGAAGAACTTGCTTGGCGGCAAGGGAGCTAATCTCGCGGAGATGGCCAGAATTGGTCTTCCCGTTCCTGGTGGCTTCACAATCACGACAGACGTCTGCGTAGAGTACTACGACAACGGACGCGTTTACCCAGCTGCCCTCAAGGGTCAGGTCGCAGACGCTATCAAGATCTGCGAAAAGGAAAGCGGTAAAAAATTCGGCGATCAAAAGAACCCGCTTCTTTTCTCAGTTCGCTCAGGCGCTCGCGAGTCGATGCCAGGTATGATGGATACGATCCTCAACCTCGGCCTTAACGACAAGACCGTCGAAGCTCTCAAGGCTCAATCCGGCAACGGTCGTTTCGCTTACGATTGCTACCGTCGTTTCGTTCAAATGTACGGAGACGTCGTAATGGGCGTTCAAGCTCGCACTGAAAACGAGTCTTGCCCATTCGAACTCGCGCTTCACGACGTGAAGGTAGAAGTTGGCGTCACAGTCGATTCCGACCTCACTGAAGAAAACAACAAGGAAGTCATCAAACGCTTCCAAGCTCTCATCAAAGATCGTACCGGCGGAGCATTCCCTCAGAACGTGAATGAGCAGCTCGACGGCGCAGTTGGCGCGGTATTCAATTCTTGGCAGAACGAGCGCGCGACGCTCTACCGCCAGAAATACGGCATCCCTGCAGCATGGGGCACAGCGGTAAATGTTCAGTTGATGGTTTTCGGTAACCTCGGCGACACTTCCGGAACGGGCGTTGCATTCACTCGCGACCCTGCAAATGGAGAAAACGTGTTCTACGGCGAATACCTCATCAACGCTCAGGGCGAAGACGTGGTAGCTGGCGTTCGCACTCCTTTCCCGATCGCGAATCTCGCAAACGACATGCCAAAGTCTTTCAAGGAGCTTTGCGTTGTTCGCAAGAAGCTCGAGAAGCACTTCGGCGATGTACAGGATTTCGAATTCACCATTGAAGACGGAACGCTTTACATGCTTCAAACTCGTAACGGCAAACGCACCGGCCTCGCGGCTGTTCGTATCGCTGTTGAAATGACGAAGCAGAAGTTGATGACGCAGAAGATTGCAGTTATGAAGATCCCTGCGGATCAGATCTCTAGCTTGCTCGTTCCTATTTTCGACACGAAGGCAATTAAGAAAGCAACCCTCATGGCAGTTGGCCTCCCAGCTGGTCCTGGAGCTGCTTCCGGCAAAGTTGTATTCAACGCGGTTGATGCGGAAGCTGAAGTTGCTAAAGGCAACTCAGTCGTCCTTTGCCGTGAAGAAACGTCTCCTGAAGATCTTCGTGGCATGATCGCTTCTGACGGTATCCTCACCTCACGTGGTGGTGTTTCGTCTCACGCGGCTCTCGTTGCTCGCCAAATGGGCAAGGTTTGTATCTGTGGCGCATCCGATATCCATATCGACTACGCTGCCGCTACCATCAGTGCCGGCAAGACGGTTCTCAAGGAAGGCGATTTCATCTCTATTGACGGAACTACTGGCGAAATTTTCGCAGGTAGCGTTGCTACAGCTCCTTCGGAAGTCTCTCAAGTCCTCGCGGGCAAGATGAAGCCAGAGAAGAGCTACACCTACCAAATGTTCAATCAGGTCATGAAGTGGTCTGATAAGTTCCGCACAATGGGTGTCCGCACAAACGCTGACTCTCCTGAGCAATCCAGGGCAGCTGTTGCCATGGGCGCGGAAGGCATCGGCCTTTGCCGTACGGAGCACATGTTCTTCGAAGGCGATCGCATCACTTACATGCGTGAGATGATCCTCGCTCCTTCGGAAGCCGCTCGTAAGGCAGCTCTCAAGAAGCTTCTCCCATTCCAACGCAAGGACTTCAATGGTCTCTTCAAAGCAATGGAAGGCCGTCCTGTGACGATCCGTTTCCTCGATCCCCCATTGCATGAGTTCTTGCCTCACGACGACGCATCCCGTCGTAGCTTGGCAGAACATTTGAATGTGGCTCCCGAGGTTATCAGCGAACGCGTTCACGCTCTTCACGAAGAGAACCCAATGTTGGGTCACCGTGGTTGCCGTCTCGGAATTTCGTATCCAGAAATCACCGAAATGCAGGCTCGTGCAGTCTTCGAAGCCGCTGCTCAAGTGCTCAAGCTCAAAACGAAGATCAAGGTTAAGCCTGAGATCATGATTCCTCTCGTAGGATTCAAGGACGAGCTCGACAACCAAGTGGCGATCGTTCACCGCGTCGCAGAAGAAGTTCAAGCAGCCAAGGGCGTTAAGATCGACTACCTCGTAGGTACGATGCTCGAAGTGCCTCGCGCTTGTGTAACGTCTGCCGAAATCGCGAAGACCGCTCAGTTCTTCAGCTTCGGCACTAACGACTTGACCCAAACAACAATGGGTATGAGCCGTGATGACGCCGGCAGCTTCCTCGGTAAGTACAAGGATCTCGACATCCTCCCGCAGAATCCATTCGCGACGCTCGATCAAGAAGGCGTAGGCGCATTGGTTAAGATGGGTGTAGACGGTGGTCGCTCGACCAACCCGAACATCAAGCTTGGCATCTGTGGCGAGCACGGTGGTGACCCAGCTTCTATTAAATTCTGCCACGATGCTGGACTTTCTTACGTGAGCTGCTCACCAAACCGCGTTCCCGTAGCTCGTCTGTCCGCTGCTCAGGCAGCGATCGCAGCCGGCGCGTAAGCGATGCGTATCCAAAAAAGCTTTTAGCTAACCAGCCCTGCTCTCCTTTATGGGAGCAGGGCTTTTTATTTATATCCCAAGCCGTTCAGCTATCGACTATCCCGCACGACTGTCTAACTATTTCATTTCCTAAATCAAAACTACGTGTTCGACCTCGAAGAAAACCGAAAAAAAGTTCAAAACGCCCTCCTCGTTGGCATTCAACAGCCGAAGATGACGCGTCAGGAATCCGAATACCTTTTGGAAGAGCTCACTGAGCTCACGCGCAATCTCGATATTCCCATCGGAGAGCGAATG
>JBNMOQ010000080.1:0-17674 GCA_051275055.1 Candidatus Pelagisphaera sp. | reverse complement strand
CTCTTCGGACCATTCGTCATAGCGATCCTCAGAAGCCAGATTGTTTCCTCCAGAATCCGGGTTAACTTCGCTTGAATCGCGTCGCCTATCTATGGAGCGATCTCCACGCGACTCTTCGCGTGCAGAAACTTCAAAACTTCGATCGGTTGACCCGAAAGCAGGCATATTCGCCACAACTTCACGCCTTACCGTTTGCGACAGTCGCCCTCCTAAACCAGCTCCAGCAAAAGCAGACGACAAACGTTGCTGCGCTCCGGGGCGATTTTCCAAATTAGTGTCTTCACGTGGCGAATTGTCATCGTTTTCAAGACCACTCTCATCCAGGCCACCAGATGACGACCTCTCTATTCCAAAAAGCTTTTGAGCACCGAAAACGGCCTTATCCCAAAAACTGCCAAATTGTCCTTCCTTGCGACCAGTAGCGCTTCCTTGCGTTCTTCCTCCCATGCCATGCAGGGAGCCATTGTCATTTTCGCGCATCACTGGGTTGGATACGCTGGTAGGTTCTATGGACATATTTATATTTCAATAATTTCTATCTAGATCGTTCTAAACATCTTCAGTAAAAAGTCTTAAGAGATTCGACAGCTTGGCTGCACGTTTCACGAGAGCTTCATTGCCTCCGTTCTGGGCAGCCATCTCTCCCAAAATATCTCCTACGGTTTCAGTATCCATCGAGCGCATGATTTTCGCCACGGTCGGATCATCCAATTCGCTGAATATACGGATCGCCGCTTCCGGATCCAAATTGTTGTAAGTCGTAGCGAGGTTTTTAAGGTTCTTCTTCTCCCATTCCTCGACTTTCATTATCTCACTCATCAAGGAATCGCGCATTTGCTCCACCTCTGACTTGATAGCCTCGATTTCCGCGCGATCCGATACGAGCCTCGCTTCATAACTGGCCAAACCGGCTTCCTTCGCATCGACTGCAGACAGACGATCATCCAACTCGGTCTTTAATTGGTGAAGGCCATCGCTCGAAAAACTCCATCGGATAGAGTCAGGATCTTCGTGTTTCACGATTAGCACGTCTTGGGGTTTCGGAAACATGTCCGCCCAGTACATATAGAATGCTCCTGCTTGAGTCCCTAGCAAAATCACTAGAGCCAATGTCGCCAAGAACCACGGTTTCGATAGTAGTTTAATCATGAGTTGCCCCTTTCTTTTCTTCGAGCGTTATAAATATCTTCGATTTCAAGCGCTTCGTGCAGAATGCTCTCTGCTTGATAATCCTCCAAACGCTTCTCTTTCAAATTCTCTACAATTTTCTTGTTACGAACGGCTTGCGTCAGCTTTTTCAAAGCCTCTTCTCGCTTAAGATTGGCTTCTTCCAAAGAGGCCGTTACCTCAACCTTCTGACGACGCATCGAATCGACGCTTCCCATCAGAACCATTCGATCATTTCGAGTGAATGTTTCAACAAACGATGTGTTCCATTTCTCGAATACACCAGCAGACTCACTCTCCATATTACGGATACGCTCTTCGAGGAGCGTAACTTCGCTTGAAACTTCAGTGAACGCCTGACGAGAGGCCTGTTCCTCCCATTCCCGTAATCCGAGCACAGACTCGAGGCTGAAAACAAATTTCTTCATCGAAGAGCCTTCGCGAGTTGATTATAAGCATCCGTACGAGAAATCTTTTCCGTAAACTTCTGCCTTAAGACGTTCATTACTTGTTCGTTCACCTTAATCGCCTTGTCTATCCGAGGATTCGCTCCCTGAGAATAAGCGCCCAAATTTATGATGTCCTCGTTCTTCCGATACATAGCCAAACAATCGCGAGCGACGCTGACCACTTCAATTTCCTCTTTTGTCGAAACATCATTAACCAAACGACTAATACTCTCGAGTACATCGATTGCCGGGAAATGATTGGCCGTAGCCAAACGCCTAGACAGCACGATATGACCATCCAAAATACCTCTCACCGCATCCGAAACCGGTTCGTTCAAATCATCGCCCTCGACCAAAACCGTATAGAAGGCAGTGATTGATCCGTTTTCCGAATTCCCAGAGCGCTCCAGTAGCTTTGGTAGTTTCGAGAAAACAGACGGAGTGTAACCACGACTTGCAGGAGGTTCGCCGATCGCTAGACCAACTTCACGTTGAGCCATCGCATAACGAGTAACTGAATCCATCAAGAAAAGTACGTTCTTTCCGGATTCTCTAAAATTTTCTGCGATCGAAGTCGCCAAACTAGCCGCACGCAAACGCATTGGAGCCGCCTGATCCGAAGTAGCCACAACTACCACGCTTTTCTTCAGACCCTCTGGACCCAAATCTTTTTCGATGAATTCGCGGAGCTCACGACCACGTTCCCCGACTAGAGCGATTACATTCACGTCGGAATCCCCTCCCCGTGCAAGCATGCCCATCAAGGTCGACTTACCAACACCACTACCTGCGAATACGCCTAAACGTTGTCCAACGCCGACAGGACTAAATAGATCAATTGCCTTCACTCCCGTTTCGAAAGTATCGGTTATGCGCTTACGTAAAAGCGGATTAGGGATTTTTCGACTCCCCACGTTCTCTTCACGATAGTGAATCGAACCCAAACCATCGATCGGCTTTCCTAAGCCATCCAAAACTCGACCAAGAATTTCACGTCCCAAAGGTACGCGATTCACTCCTCTACTTAGAAGAACCTGACACCCAGGGTGCACCCCTTCCATATCCTCCAAAGGCATCAACAAAATTCGGTTATCGCGAAAGCCAACGACCTCCGCATGAATCTTCAAATCCGAGGATGGCGAAACGATATCGCAAATATCGCCTAAACTTGCTTGAGGACCTTCCGACTCGACGACGAGCCCGGCCACCTGAACGACTTTACCCCAACGCTCAACAGTATCCGAAGAACCGACACGAGCGCCAATATCCGCTGCCCAATCTGGAAGAAGACGATTATTCATTTAGGGCTCAAGCCATCCTTAAGGCGATCCAATTTGGTTGAAAGCAATCCATCCACTTTCCCAAACCGGCTGCTCAGCAGGCAATCGCCGCGCTTCAATGTTCCGTCACCTAAAAATTCTAAACGCGGGTGCTTCGATTTCAATTCTGCCTCGAACTCAATAAGAAGCTCCAAATCTTTCGGGTTCAACCGAATCTCCATCCGTTCTTCATCCAACCCTGATTCTTCGATTACCGAGTTCACGATCGAAAGCACGATTTCCGGTCCAATATCCAGACCGCCAAGCGTTCGAACGACGCATTCGTGGGTCAAAGTGACGAGAGCATCTCTCGCTTCGTTTAGTATAGAGCTAAACTTGTCCTCCAGCACGGAAAACGTACCTTCGCGCAAATCATTAACCTCTGACCGAAAATCCAAAATCTGTTGATTATACTGCGAACTGGCCTCGTTATACCCCTTTTGATACGACGCTTCGATATCCGTCTGATGAGCGAGCGCGCCAACACGTTCCGCTCCATCGTAAGCAATCGAGAGTCCGACCATTGGCTCTTTGAGCCGCAACACTTCTTTAGACTGTCTGGCTGCCACCATCTAAGCTGATCTCCTCCTGTTCTTCGAGTCTGCGTACGACTTGGATAACACGCTCCTGCGCCGCTTCGACAGCCGTCAACTTGACCGGCCCCATCATTTCCAATTCTTCTAACAAGGTTTCTGCAGCGCGTTTTGAAACCGCTTGCATCACGAAATCGCGTAACGACTCGGAAGCTGATTTGAGAGCGACCGTAAGATCGCCCGAATCCACTTCGCGCATGATTCTCTGAAGATCGGGGAGTTCGAGGCGCATGAGATCATCGAAGCTGAACATCTTCTTTCGGATCTCCGACCCCAAAGCCGGATTGCGTTCCTCGATATTAGCGAGAATCGACTTACTATCTTCCTTCTCCAAAGTATTAAGCAGATCTGCAACCATACGAACACCACCACTACGGTTCATCGTTACCTTGCCACCGGTATCCAAATTCTTGCTCAACGAACCAGCTACCTTGTTAATAATCTCGAGTGACGTTGGTTCCAGCATTCCCAAACGCTCGATCACTTCTTCGCGAAGCTCTTGACTGAACATGCCCAAAATTGGACCCGCCTTGTCATTCTCCAAATACGAAAGTACAAAAGCGATCGTCTGAGACTGTTCCGTCTTTATCATATTGAAGATCTGCCGAGGTTCCATCTGCTCGATCTCCTTAATTACTTCCGCCGAATTACTACTCGGCGCGATGCGTTCTAAAATACTCGATGCCTTGAAATCGCCTTTCGCAATCTCCAACGCTTTTCGAGTGTAGAGCGGACCACCGAGCAACGAACTGTAACTCGAGAGAATAACGCCTGAAAACTCTTCTATCGCATGTTTTTGATCGTCCTCCTCAATTGCCGTAATGCTAGTCATTTCCCGGCAAATCAACTCGATCTCATCATCTTCGAATTCCTTCAAGACATGAGCTGCCGCTTCAGGACCGATAACGATCAAGAATGTCGCCAATTTTTGAGTACGCGTGAGGGTATTATAAATTCCAGCCATAACGCTTATCTCTTTTCAGGTTCGCCAATCCACTCGCGAAGCGACACGCCAATATTGGCGGGTTTCTGCCTTATCAGTTCATTGAGCATCTCCGGCGTCACCGTTCCAGAATCCTCCAACTTACGACTCTGAAATACTTGTTGAGGCTGCATCACTTCGATTGAAATCTGTTCTGGGACATTCTTTTTCAGCATCTGTATAAAGAAAAAGATAACTCCTAAACCCAAAGCGATTCCAGCGACATTCTTGCCAAGATCGATCCATTTTTGATAATCGATCTCCTTTTGCATTACTATCGTCTGAACAGCATAAGGGTCCGCAGCGAATTCCATTTCCGTTATGGTTACCAAGTCTTCTGCAGACTGGCCGTTCTCCAATTGAATCCCTAAGGCGTTAATCACGATTTGCCTCAATCCTTCGAGATCTCCAGGAGACCGATCAATCAAAGTCCCCGAATCTCCCATACGCTTGGCAACAAACAGAGACGCCGACAGCCTTCGAATCGTACCGGGGCTCTGAATACGGCTACTAATAACTTTTCCAATTTCAAAGTTCTGAGTTTTCTGCTCGGTCGAATCCTCCTTATCCGTAATAACCCCTCCGATACCTTCGCCTTGATTTGGCAAATTGGCAGTCGTGCCAGCCACACCGCCCGAATTGCTCTCGCGATCCGTCTCTATCATTTTCTTTTCGTCAGTAACCGACGAACGTAAAACGCTTCCTTCCGGATCAAAACTTTCTTCGGTCGTCTGGCTCGACGAAGTGTCCACATCCACAGCGACGCGCACTTCCGATTGATTTGGGCCGAGCACACGATCCAACATGGTCTGCACTTTCGTAGTGAAATACACTTCTAGACCCTTGCGGTAGCGAATCACATCATTCGAAAGCCCACCATTCAAGCCAGTGCTCTTCAACTCCTCGCTCAATACAATACCTTTACTATCAACAACAACGACATCATTGACATCTAAACTCTGAATGGAATTGGCCACCAAATGCCGAATGGAATTAACGGAAGCCAAATTCATGCCCCCTTTTGTATCCACGAATACAGACGCTGTAGCCCGCTCTCTTCCTTCGCTCGTTACCAGGATCCGATTCTCAGGCATCACCACCATCACTCTAGCCGAACGGACTCCGCTGAACTGTGTAATCGTTCGTTCCAATTCGCCTTTAATCGCTCTCAAATAATTCGTACGCTGGACAAAATCACTGATACCAAAACTGCCTTCGTCAAATAACTCGAAGCCTGGCCCAGTGCCAGAGGGTACAAATCCCTCCGATGCCAATTGCATACGCAAGCGATGCACTCGGGATGCCTCTACATAAATTGAATTTCCGTTCTTTCCTACTTCAGGATTCGCTCCAAGCTGCTCAAGCTTGTCCATCATCTCACCGGCTTCCTGAGCATCCAAGTTGCCATACAACAACTGCATATTCGGTTTCCCGGCCCAAACTGCCATAGCAATCATCGCCATAGCGACGAGGCCGGAAGCGAGTATTAGCGAAATCTTCTGATTGACGCCTAGTGGCTGCCAAAGGTCTTTAAATTGATTAATCAGTCCCATTCAAATTGTCTCCAAAAATTGATTATACCGGCATCCGCATCAGTTCCTGGTAGGACTGAACGAGCTTATTGCGTACTTCCACCAGCATCGTGAACGCTAATCCCGATTCCTGCATCGCAATCATCGATTGGTGAATATTATCCGTTTCTCCGAGAAGGAGTTTATTCGTCTCCGCAGCAGCAACCTTGCCCTTGTCATCGACCTCCTTCACGAGGTTGCCGATCATGTTTCCGAAAGATTCGCCTGAATCGCTATTCGGAAGTCCTTGCAGTCCCTGCAAACCTTGAGGCTGCATAGCGTCTTTCCCTTTCAGTTGGGAAAGCATCGATTGGCTAAACGCTTGTTGAGCCGCTATATTGGAATTCGCTTCGATCATAATCGCTCTATTATAGGGTAAACTTCTCGATTAATTATTTCCCGATTCGCAACGCTTGCTGGGCCATTTGCTTCGCAGTTCTCACGACTTGCAGATTCGCTTCATAGCTTCTCGAAGCCGCGATCATATCCACCATTTCGTGAGTCAAATTTACGTTGGGCAGTTGAACATACCCTTTTTCATCAGCATCAGGATGAGTTGGATTGTAGACCAGAGCACCAGCGGTCTTATCGCTTTCTATAGACTTCACCTGAACGCCAGTGGTCATAATCTTCGAGCCATCTTCTTTTACACCGACTTCCATGAGCTTCGATTCGAAGCTAACCATCTGGCGGGCGTACGGCTTTCCGTCTGGTCCGCGAGTCGTGTGCGCATTCGCGATATTTTGGCCGATAATGTCCAATCTCACCTTTTCCGCAGCTAAGGCGGAAGATGTGCTTTCAAGTCCAGGTAGAATATTCATATCGATTCGTTCTTAATTTAAGTAGATCTACACCTGACCGGTAATCGCCGTCTTTATACGGTTGAGAGAGTTCGAAGCGTACTGGGCAAGAAATTCGAATTGCATAGAATTCTGATTCATCTTCAGAAGTTCCGAATCGAGCTGAACGTTGTTTCCGTCAGGTCTTACGCTCGGCGAGTTCAAGTCCACTGCAACCGGGGCCTCAAACTGGGAAATGCTCGCGAGGTCATTGCCCGAGGCTAATTTTTGCAATTCTTGAGCGAAGTCCGCTTTGATGTCACTCCGCTTATAACCGGGAGTCTCGGCATTCGCCAAATTTCCCGCCAAGGCTTGGTGGCGAGCATGAGACACATCTAGCAGTTTTTTCGCTAGGACGTAATTCTCGCGCTCTAAGATTTGATCAATCATGCCATGCGCTTAGCAAAGCGCGTGCCCATATCTAATCAAACAATCATAAGTGGCTCACAAGCAATTGATTAAAAATCAAAAATAATCAAAACTCGATACACAAACCACCGCATTGGTAATTATTGCCTACTCGCGAGGACCACCGTCAAACACGAAGAAATCGTCGTTCAAACAAGGTGCTGCCGCGTTTCAAAAGTTGAAACCTAAGCAGGTTCTTCACTCTTTCGCTCCATCGCATAACGATCGAGAAAAAGCAGCGAATCAGGATTCCCTTCAGCCATTTTAAGCTTATCGATCATATCGGAAACCGTTTTTTCCTCCTCGACCTGCTCATCCACAAACCATTTCAAAAATGAAACGGTCGCGAAATCGGACTCATTCTGAGCCAGCTTGTACAAACCATAAATATGCTCTGTAACCGAGTGCTCTTGCTCAAGACTTGCCTCGAATACCTCCCGCACAGAACCGTATTCCCAACGTGGAGCCTCTATCGCAGGTAGGCGAGCTACGCCGCCTCGATCATTCAAATACTGATAGAATTTCATCGCGTGCTGATGCTCTTCAACGCTCTGCAAGTGCATCCATTGAGCAAAGCCATCGAACGCGTTACGCTCGAAGTAAGCCGCCATCGAAAGATAGGAGTGCGAAGCTGAAAATTCTATCCCGATCTGCTCGTTTAGCGCAGCTTCCAATTCCTTACTTACATTCATAAGCGGAATCTAGAGGACCATTCCTAATGGTCGAGCGTGAAACTATCACCATTCGCAGTTTCCACCATCGTCTTATCAATCGTCCTACGCCCTTGCCAAACATACGGACATTGCTTCTCGAAAGGCGGAACGCTTGGCATCGATATCGACTGAAACTCTGGTCCAATCGCTTCCAGACGAATCGCCGAAGACCAGTCTCTCCCACGTTCATCGCCTTCCTCCCAGCTGATCGATTCCCCAAAGGCCAATCCCAAGAGAGAGGGCCCAATGTCTAGCAAATTTACTAGCAAAGGATCACGGCGAGCTTTGCCCAGTCCACTCGACCACGACACCAACAGGGGAATGCGAACAGCCTCATCGTAAGGCCATCCCTTACGAAAGACGCCATGCGACCCATGCATGTCTCCGTGAGCCGATGTGAAAACAAACAGTGTATTCTCCCATTCCCCCTTCTGCTTAAACCGATCAATCAAACGTCCGATCGAGCGATCAGTTGCTTCGATATGCGCGTAATAACCGGCCAGTTCAGTCTGAGCTACCGTGCGAACAATCTCCTCCTCGGGCACATTCTCATCGAGTAAGATCGTCTCCGGAGCTCGAGTAGAAACTCCAGCAGCATCTTCGGCATAGGGCGGATGAGGAGCGTCCAAACTCAAGAAAGCAAAAAACGGATTCCCCGAATCGCGCGTATCCAAATAATCGATGGCTCGGTCGACGATCACATCCGATTGATATCCCTTTAATTGCTTGGGAGCTCCTAGGTTCGAGCCGTGATAAAAACCGTCGTTTAGCAAAAAGCCCGATTCGAATCCTTCCCAAAACCCAAAGCCACCTCGACGATCGTGAGGAACCTCGATCTTCGCGTGAGCTTCACCAACTACCGGATCATCCAGGGTTCGCTCGTGAAGCTGCCATTTCCCCAAAAACGCGGTGTCGTATCCCCGCTCGCCAAAACAATGAGCCAACGTTCGAGAGTTCTTGGGCAGCGGATCGTAGTAATCGCAAATTCCATTACTCGGACAAGCGGTTCCCGTCAGAAATGCCGAGCGAGCGAAAACGCCGAACGGATGAGGCGTAACTGCCTGGTAAAAATCAATCGCCTCCTCTGCCAATGAGTCCAAACAGGGCGTTACAGCATTGCCGTCGCCCGCATAACCCGTCGATTGAGCCCTCCATTGCGTGGTCATCACAACAACTACGTTCGGACTCTTTTCAACGGCACTCATTACAAGCAAACCCCAGCGCTCGGAGGTTGATATCGCAAGCGAATTTGCTCAGCGTCCCAAAATGAAAACCCGAGCTGCCATGCCCGAAGACGTTCCTCGCATCATATCGATGATACGCGGGATCGCCGCCTACGAAAAGCTCAGCCACCAACTCGAAATCAACGAGGTATCTCTACAAGAAAGCCTATTCGGAAAGAACCCGGTGCCACGAGCGCTTGTAGCGCTTTCCGAAAATGAAATCGTTGGTTATGCAATTTTCTTCTACAACTTCTCTACATTTATCGGTCGTCCCGGAATATACCTCGAGGACTTGTATGTAGAACCCGACTACCGAGGAAAGGGATTTGGAGATGCGCTATTTCAAAGCGTTGCCAAAAATGAGATATAGAACGGCAATAACCTGGCTCACCTTCCTTTCTCTCGACGCCCCTCTCGTCGCTACTATTTGGCAAAATGCCGTATCAACGAGTTTTTCGATTCAGATCGATTGGCATCATCGCGTGCTCGTTTTCCTCTCAGTATGGCTCGGCTATTCAGCAGATCGATGGTTTGATGCTTGGCGACACAAAGAAAATATCTCCCAAAGACATCGGTTTTTCTCACGCTATCGTTGGCCGCTTCTCGTTATTTGGACAATGACCTTAGTCAGTTCCATTACTCTAGCCTTCAACTCGCTCAACGCCACGGAATTGGCATTGGGAACCGCGCTAGCCATCTCCTCCATCGCGATCACCATCGTCGTTCAATTTATCGCTCTCCACCATTTCCGAGCACTGGTAAAATCGCTTCTAACAGCTTCTCTCGTAACCGCTAGCGTTTTGCTTTTCGTCGTTCCCGAAACCGCAAATGACCAAATATCAACCGCATTTCTATTGATTGCAGTCTTCACCCTCAATTGCTCTTTTATCCACAACTGGGACCGAGGCATCGATGCTATCCAGGAGCAGCTCTCCATTGATCCGGCACAAAGTAAAAGCTTAATAGCAGCCTTTTCAATAGCAGTAGTCGTTTTGACAATACTCTATTCAAATCCACTTTTCCCCTACGCCCTCTCTTCGGTTTTCCTACTGACAGTTATTCACCTTTTACGCAATCGACTGCACTCAGAAACGAGACGAACACTCGCCGACCTGAGTCTTCTAACGCCCCTAGCGATACTTTTCTGAGATGAAGCGCTCTTTCGATAATATGGCCGGTAGCTATGCTCGACTAGAGTCCCTAACATTTGGCAAGAGCCTTCAACATGCCCGCGGACATGCGCTTTCCGCATTCGATGCAAAACAACCCCAGAAAGCATTACTTTTGGGTGACGGCGATGGCCGGTTTGCATGCCGCGCATTGCAAGACAATCCCCTTCTCCAAATCGATTCGATAGACATCAGCGCTTCAATGATTCATTGCGCAAAAACACGAATTGGAACCTTAGACCCAGAACTTCTAAGACGCTACAATCCAATAAATGCAAATGCCTTAAACCACAAGTACCCACTATCTAAATACGACGTGGTGGTAACCCAGTTTTTCCTCGACTGTTTTCGATCGGATCAAGCGAATCAACTAATCGCAAAACTCGAAACGACGATTAAACTCAATGGGGAATTCGCTTACGCGGACTTCTCCATTCCTAAAAAGCGTACATGGAAATTCGCCGGCCGATTTCTCGTCGCGATTCTCTACCATTGCTTCAGACTAACAACCGACATTAGAGCGAACCGCCTCCCTAGCCTAGAATGGCCCGAGTCGCTCGAATTAGAAACAAAAGCCGAATTCCTCAAGGGTCTTCTCACCTGCGAAATTCGAAACAAACGATAGCTTTCCGACTTTCAACACAAGATTAACGCAACTCATCCGGGAGTTGTTCATATCGAAATCGTAGAGACTCCAGGACCTTTTTAAATTCGTCCCTATCGAATTGCTCTCCCATCGGAAGCGTTTCTTCGCTCAACAGATTGTTGATCAATGCGCAATATCGACTATCGACCATCAGCCCGAGCAACTCTCCAGTTTTCGAAAAAACCAAATCTCCTTTGGTAGGAGAAAAATCGCCAAAAATACGACTGAATACCTTGGACTGCATTCGCACGTAACCGGGAGTATTCGCAGTCAGTTTGAATTCAACTTCGCCATAATAATCGCCCTTTTCATCGATCAATATCGCTTCGGAAAACTTGAACGGTTCAAGAGCAGTATAGAATAATTCACCTCCAAGAGATTCCGCTTCTTCTTTTGAAATCCGCGTCGCAGCTATTCTCGGATCCAATGCCAAAAACTCCAGTACCGATGGGTTAAAACGAGCATCTCCCCTAACGAGTTCAGCACTTACTTGACGATAACCCAAAGAACTCTTCCCGAGGCCCAATGGCGTCGAACTCAGATGAGAAAGCGCATAAGTAGACTCTCCATCCGAAACAAGAATAGTCATAGCGCGTTCGTCGTCCTTCAAATTCTGGCCGCGATAGTAGCGGTCTGATGTGAACGTAGTCACAATTCGGCTCTGATTGAATTTAGAAAACAAAGTATTGGCGTTAACCGGCAAGCTTGATCGAAACTCCTCTGTGAGGTCCTGCGAGCGCTCAGCTAATTCAGTGATCCCTTCAGCCATCTGAGTCGTTTGCGCTTGCAGCTCTTTACGCTCCGCTCGCTCGGCAACAACTTCACCTTTAAGCGTGTCGACATTTTCCTGGAGCATTCTCTTCTGCTCATCAGAAACGCGTACTTGTATATTTAATTCTTGAATACGTGATTCCGCCTCTTTCTTTGCCGCCTGCTCCTGTTTTAGCGCTTCCTCTTTCCGCTTAATTTGCTCCAGTCTATCGTCTAATTCCTCCTGCAGCAAACGGGATTGAGCCTCTGTCTGCTTCGCCTTCGTTTCCAGCGATTGGTATTTTAATTCCAAATCGCCAATCGATTCCTTCGCTTGTTTAGCATTCTCTTGAAGAGTCTTCTTTTCTTCAGCCAGTTCATTCTCACGAGTGCCAGCCAATTCCAAATCGCCGCGTAGATCATTGATTGATGCGTCTCTTTCCTCGATGCGCTTCTTCGCATCGTCCAACTCCTTCTGCGAACGTTGAGTTTCGTCCTGCAGCTCTTCCTGCGCGAACTGCTCCTCTTCTAAGGAAGCTTTCAACGTATCCAACAAATCCTGCTCCATCATCGCCATAGCAGAAACGCTCTGCTCACCTGACTCGACGGGCGAAGCGTCATCCGTCTTTTCTTCCTCTTCCCAATCGACAAGCGACAATAGGGTGAGAAGCAGAAAGTCGCAGAGGATTAATAACAGCGTCTTATTCATTCTCCTTAAGCAGACTTCACCTTGGAACTCAGGTCAGCCAGTTCTTCCTGACTCGCAAGAATCAGCTTATTCTTAAAAGGTCTCACCAACTGAATCTTCACAATCGCCACACCTAGAATCCCGAAAAGATTCGAACTGTATGCAGCTATCAAATTCGCCTCAATCAACCCCAGCACTTGGAGGACCAACGAAATACAGGTCCCAGCGATTCCAACGTATAGCCCAGAATCAAATAGGTTTTCCTCGTTCTCCATCAGTTTCAATTTGATGAGATTATCGTAATCGCCTCGATCGATTTGACGCACTTTCAAGAGACAGATCATGAAGACCAATATCTGAAGCGCGAAAAAGAAGGAAACGGATAGCAGTGTTGCGGGTTCCATAGATGCAGTAGGTTCGGTTTCTACGATAACAGTTTCGCCGTCTACTTGTGCAAGTACCGGCATTACAAATTTAAATGAGTATCCTTGAATATCGCCACTACCAGCCAAGTAAGGTTCGCTTAAAATGACGAGGACAATGACAGAGGCGAGCGAAACGAATAGTCTCTGAGCGCTGGCGAGTAACTTCGGGTTTGATTCACGATACGAGCGATTAAACCCACCTAATCCCCAAAAGACGAAAAACGCGCCGACGAAATAGGCCAAATATTTCACAGCAAGGGACGACTTAGGATTCTGAAGGCTATAGCTGACGAGGTATGCCTCGAACGACGAGACCTCCAAGGAACCCGAATCCGCTTCCAAAGGCAGTTGCTCCCTCACGAGCATTTTGATCGCATCCACGCCGTACCCCGTCGCGATGCGCAACGCTTCTATTCCGTCATCGCCGAATAACCCAAGAAGCTCCATCACGCTGGCTGGATCATCCACCACCATCGCCGCCGTGTAGACCAACGGCGCAACATCCGCTCTCCGGTGAAACGCGTAACGCATTTCCTTCACCGTATCCAAATCTTCGATCCTCCCGAAAAGCGCTTCAAGCTGTCCCCAATCCAAAGAGCGAGACATTGAAAGCGCGTCCAAATAGAAATCTTCTAAAACAGTCACATCGCCCGACGCTAATGCATCCGCAATGCGACTCCTCAATTCTCGCTTCAGCGTTGGCTTCAAACGATCGCCTTGAATTAAAAGCCCGAGCGTCAGTAGCGTTCCTTCCAACGGCCTACCAGAGACACTTTGCACGGGAAACAAACGTTTATAGGTCGAGAGTTTACCGGTTTCCATCAAGTCGCGAACCATCGGGTCGCGCGAATTCTCAAGAAGTCCTCGAAGAGCATCGCGGCAGGGTTTCGAAAGAGCGACGCCTAGAATCCCTGGCTGATCCGAATAATCGGAAAGCGGTACGTCAACAAGAGCCGCTTCGAGAAAGGGATCCCAAGCTCCCCAGCGGCTTAACACTGGATTTAGCCCTTCCCATCTAGCTAATTGAGTTTCGAGCTCCTCTACGCCACCTAACTCCGCGATCCGACTTGCCTCCAAATACTGGCGAGCCAAGCCAGCCTCTTCCTCCTCTACTGCCAATTTAGCCAAGTCTACAATTGAACCGGATCGGGCTCCTGCTTCATGGAGGATAGCTCTTGGTATCGATTTAAAATGCGACGGAATAAACCAGCCAAACACCACCAAAACAACGCCTAGGACCATCAGGACCAAGGAGCTAGCGATGCGACTGCGATTGTTATTCTTGAGAAACGTCATTTATTAGAAATCAATTCTTCCATCGAAAGAATTTGCCCTAACCTGAGTCGAAGTTTTGCTTAGGTCAAAATCGAAGACCTATGACCTTGGAAATTGTTCAATACGGAGAAGACATCCTACACCAAAAAGGCAAAGAAGTAACACGCTTCGACGCCGAGCTGAAAACCTTGTTCGAAAACATGGTCGATACCTGCATCGAAGCCGAAGGCATTGGGCTCGCCTCGCAGCAAATCGGCAAGGCATTAATGTTCTGCGTAGTGGACCTGCGAGATGTCGAAGCCGATTTCGAATACAAACTGGACGGAACGTCGCCACCGCTGGATCTCTTCAATCCAATAGGAATGTGTAATCCAATCGTCACGTTCATCGAATCGGAACAAACGACTTACGAAGAAGGCTGCCTATCTTTTCCCGATATTCGAGGCGATGTGGATCGCCCCGACTGGATCCGCTGCGAATATCAAGATATCCAAGGCAACCCTCACGTTATCGAATGTAACGGCTTACTCGGTCGCTGTATTCAACACGAGGTCGACCACCTAAACGGAATTCTCTTCACCGAGCAAATGAGGAAAAAAATATTCAAACGCATCCAGCCAGAAGTAAACCAACTGAAAGCGAAAACGTTGATTCGTTTGTCGAAGTAGGTCCCGACTCGCCACTACCACACACTTTAGAGCAAATCCGCTGCAAGCTCTACTAGCATGAACGCTCACCCTTGGTCAGTTGGACATGAGCTGGAATAGCCTGTCCTTACTAGACGAATCCACGTAAAGAATATATCACTACAAATTACTGATAGGCCTACTTCCACTTATCACGAACTTCTACGAATTCAAAAGTCGGAAGCCGATCTCAGAAAAGAAGATGGCGGACTGTCTACCCCTAAACAGCCCGCCTTGGTTTTCTTCTTTACCCCAAAATCCCGCTAAGCGGGAATTCATTGTTATAAAGATATACGGTGCATCTGTTTCAAAATCAAGCAAAAGTTTAGATTATTTCATAGATATTTTTTTTACAAGTAGATATACTAATAGCAGTAACTCGCATTCTTATCGCAATCGGCACCAAACTCGACCTCGGCCAGTTTTGAAAACTCCGCTATTTTTGAAGCAACTCTTTGGTATTCAGAAACAAATCATCGTTTCTCCAAATGCCTATCAACCGTCAAAACCATACTCCGACAAGAACCCAGACACGCCTTCTTCGAACGAAAACGGTGAGCCGGAACTCGAAAGGAATTCTCCGGAACAGGCCAAAAAGCCCAACTGCATTTCAAGCTTGGATGATCGATTTTCACGAATCAAAAATTGAAGGAGCGTTTCCAAGGCTCGAATCCAGTCACTCGTCGAATAATTCGAATCATTCGCGCAAATTTCGATTTTTCGCAAAACAGAATCCCCAGAACGCTCTTCTCCCAGAGCTGCCGATTCGCATAGTTTGATGAAGCTCGCTGGGTGTTCGATGTGCTGTCCAATACTTCGAACGCTCTCAGCCGACCATCCAGCATTATCAGCAACCGTGATGGCCCTCTCCCAAGCTATCTGCATCGAGCGAATACCACCTGAGCGTTCTACAATCCATTCTTGCAAGTCAGTTGCCATCTACAGCAACAGGCAATTAACCAGCCTTTCTCGCCAGTCAATAGTCGAACGATCCTGAAATACGCTACATACTACGAATTAACCGGAGCGATATCTCAGCCCCGTCACCTTCCATGCGGTAACCATCTGTCTTCAATGCGAGTCGAGAAACCGTGCCTGGCCTGAAAAACTCAGGAGCGTCGCCTCCCGGTTGATCTTCGAACGCAACCGTCGTTAAACTCAACAAGGCTTGAGGTTCTCCTTCTTCTCTTTCTACGATATCTAGGATTCCTGTGAAATGCTTCGAGTGAGCCTGATCCGAGTCGAGTTTAAGTATTCCTTTTATTAGTCCTCCCTCGTTTCGAGTTTCCGTGATGATCATAGAAATTTCCCGAGCATCCGCTCCATCCACGCCCGCAATCGCCATGCCTTTGAAATAGGAGCCCTTGGACAAAGATGTGGCCAAACGGTTACGCCGTTCGATTTGCTGACGTTCCCGTTCGTTTTCTTGGGCTGCGTATTGGCTCTCGAGAAGCTTAACTCCCTCGAGATAACTCTCCCCTGCGAGCATATAAGCTCTAAGTTGGTATTGAAATTCTGCGGAGCTCACTTCCAAGGAAGAATCATCCTGCAAGTCTACGACTTCGCCTTGACCCCAAACCAAATTCGATTCGCCTCCCTCCACATGTAATTTCGAAAAAAACCATCCCTCCTCCACCGATTCTCTCGAGAGTCGAAAGTTTGCCGTCAACGGGAAGCTCTCACCTTTATGAGACGACAACTGGTACAGTTTCTTCCAAGGCTGCTCGGGCGGCAACAACGCCTTCTCTGGAAACTCTTCGGATACGAATAACGCCGCAGCCTCAAGATCGCTTCGCTCGAAATCGATCTGCGAGTATATGAGCGCATTTTCGACGGGCAAATACAGATCGCTCGTCAAATGCGCATCCATTTTCACTTCTATCAGGACTTCCGTATCGGAAGCCTGACTAATTTCCGTACTAAAATCGTTCACATGATAGTGACGCGTCTCCTCCAATTCATCGAAAACTTGCTTGGCAATCGTCGCAACATGCCAACTTAGCGTCGACCCTTCGAGACCACCGCCTTGAAAATATCCGTACAATTCTTCTTTTACGAAGGCTAGAGTGAGCCCAAGTCCAACAAGCAAAAGCCCCGCTGCCAAAGCCGTCGACTGCAGCACCCTTCCAACAACTCCTCTAGGTGGATCAGATTTCAGATGACTGCTGGTTTCTGGCGATGAGCCCACACTCTCTGCCAGAGCTTCTTCTGCATCCGCTTGGGCAGAGCCTAAATTGAACTCATCCAGAGACGAGCCTTCTGCGAGAAGGTCTTCGTCGTCCATCAAAAATAAAACGTCGTCAGAAGGTTCTGGCTCTGACGGTTCTTCAGACTTCTCATCAGTCGTTTCTGGAACTGGTTCATCCGCGACAACCTCCTTGGCTACCTCAGGTTCTTTGGGTTTAACGATCTCTTCTTCTACGAAAATTTCTCCATCATCCAGACAAACGGGAGCTGGCGGCGGTGGCGGCAAATCCCCTGCTCTATCAACAATATTCGAACCGACTACGGGCGCTGGCAAGTCAGGGACTTCCCCTGGGCCGTCGCTCGCTGCCGTCATGAGAGCTTGAGGATCAGGCATAGCCATCAGCTCAATCTCTTCTTCCTCAGGCTTTTCGGGCTCGGAATCCGCCGCTTCTCCACTAGCCTGAACCATCAACGACTGCGGATCTGGCATCGCCATCAATTCATCCTCTGGCTCTTCCTCTCCACCCGCTTGATTCATCAGCGACTGCGGGTCCGGCATAGCCATCAACTCATCTTCTTCATCC